>UQUM01000027.1 GCA_900544255.1 uncultured Sutterella sp. | reverse complement strand
AGGGAGTACGTCAAATGACGCCACTGCTTTAGCTCACAAACGTAGCACCCGTATGCTGCGTTTACAGTTAATACATCAGTAACCATATGTATTAACTGTAAAAATTATCACATTAATGATAAATAATATGATACTTTCGCCCGATTTTTGTGCAAAAAAAAATCCACAAACCCGAAGGTTGTGGAGTTTTGCATTTCGCTTCTTCAAAAGGAGAATGGTGGCTAGGGACGGAATCGAACCGCCGACACGCGGATTTTCAATCCGCTGCTCTACCAACTGAGCTACCTAGCCGCCTCGCGAAGAAGGCAGAACTATACCGGCCTTTTTTGCCGAATGCAAGCCTTTTTCCCAACTTTTTACGACTTCGATCATCCGTTCGCTTCAAAGTCTTTTAAAATCAATTATTCGTCCTCAGAAAAAATTTCGTTCCAACTAACTTCCGCTGGTACGGCTTACCTTGTTCTTTCCTTGCTCCGTTGTCGGCCGCCAAAATCGTCCGAAGTTCGGTGACCGGGAACGGCCCCCAACCGCCGACGCGCGGATTTTCCGTCTGCCGCTTTCCTCTCGAAACCGTTTTTCTGCAGCAGGCAAGCTTAAGTTTTCTGAAAGTCTTGGGTTTTTATAATCCCGCCGTTCTGACAGAAAACAATAAAACGTCCTCCCGCAGACCTCTTGTCCGCGGTCAAAGGCGTTTCCCCACATCACCATGCAGCTGCTTTGTCTTGGCCTGAATCACACGACGGCTCCGCTTTCCGTTCGGGAACGCGTCGCCTTCGGCCCCGAAGAAATCGCCCCCAATTTAAAAGCGATCCGTGAACGACTGTCGTCACCGGACGCCGGCGGCGTCACCGAAGCCATGATTCTTTCGACCTGCAACCGCACCGAACTTTATTGTGCGGCGCAGGACGCCGAACGCGCCGCCGAGCGCCTCACGGAATTTCTTTCCGACACGAAGGCGGTGTCCTTGACGCAGCTCACACCGCACCTTTACCGCCATGCCGACGGGGAATGCGCGCGTCATCTTTTCCGCGTCGTCTGCGGCATTGACTCCATGGTTTTGGGCGAAACACAGATCGTGGGGCAGTTTAAAAAGGCCGTCCAAGCCGCCCGTGAAAAGAAAACGTTGGGCGTGATGCTCAACCATCTCTTTGAATCCGCTTTTGCCACCGCCAAGGACGTCCGCTCCAAAACCGCCATCGGCTCGAGTTCCGTGAGTTTGGCAGCCGCCGCCGTCCGTCTCTCGATGCGACTTTTCGGCTCGCTTGAAAAAGAACACGTCCTTTACGTGGGCGCGGGCGAAATGATTGAACTCTGCGCCGCGCACTTCGGCGCCCAAAATCCCGCCTCCGTCACGGTCGCCAACCGTTCCGTCGATCGCGGCCAAGCGCTTGCCGCCCGCTATAACGGCACGGCAATCCGCCTGCAGGATCTTCCTGAACGCATCGCTGACTTCGACATCATCGTCACCTGCACCGCATCCGCCCTCCCCATCATCGGTCTCGGTATGATCGAACGCGCCGTCAAGGCCCGCAGCCACCGGCCGATCTGCATCGTCGACCTGGCGGTGCCGCGCGACGTGGAAGCGGAAGTGTCCCGTTTGGACGACGTCTACGTCTACACGATGGACGAATTGGGGGCCGTCGTTCAGTCCGGCAAAGAAAGCCGTCAGGCGGCCGTCATCGAAGCCGAAGGCATTATTTCGCTCTCCGTAGCCGCCTTTAACCGTTGGCTCATGATGCGCAGCGTCGTTCCGACGATTGCCCGCCTCCGGGATCGCGCAGAACGCATTCGGTGCAACGAGTTGGCGCTTGCCAAAAAAGAACTCGCCGCGGGCAAGGATCCGAACGACGTACTTGACATGCTCACGAAATCCCTCACGAAGAAGCTCATTCACGATCCGACGGTCTTGTTACGCAACGCCGAAGGACTCACCGACGCCGAGCGAGAACATATGACTTACGTCGTGGGGCACTTCTTTGAGCACCGCGACCGCTAAAATAGTTGGTTCCCGTTCCGCCTGAGGGCGGAACCTTTGTTTTTACCGTCCGTTTTTTTATTCCGTACGACCATGATGAAAGACAGCATGCGCAGCAAGCTTCTCGGGCTTTGCCGGCGCCTTGAAGAAATCGATGCCATGCTCGCGGCGCCCGATGCCGCCGACGACATGAACCGCTTCCGCGCCCTCTCGCAGGAACGCGCGGAAATCGAACCGGTAACGGTCAAGATGAAGGCCTACGAAAAAGCGGAAAACGACATCGTCGCCGCCGAAGAAATGGCCAAGGAAGATCCGTCTTTTGCCGAATTTGCCCAGGATGAAATCAAGTCGGGGAAAGCGACGCTCGAGCAGCTGGAAAAAGACCTGGAAATCCTGCTTCTGCCGAAGGATCCCAACGATCAGCGCAACATCTTCCTTGAAATCCGCGCCGGCACGGGCGGCGACGAATCGGCGCTTTTTGCGGGCGACCTGCTCCGCATGTACATGCGCTACGCCGAACGCCGCGGCTGGCAGGTGGAAATCGTGAGCAAAAACGAAAGCGACCTCGGCGGTTACAAGGAAGTCATCTGCCGTGTGATCGGCGAAGGCGCCTATTCGCAGTTGAAGTTCGAATCGGGCGGCCACCGCGTGCAGCGCGTTCCCGCGACCGAAGCCCAGGGTCGCATCCACACCTCGGCCTGCACCGTGGCCGTGCTGCCGGAATTGGATGAAGTGCAGCAAGTGGAAATCAATCCCGCCGACCTTCGAATCGACGTCTACCGCGCTTCGGGCGCGGGTGGTCAGCACGTGCAGAAAACGGACTCCGCCGTACGTATCACGCACCTTCCTACCGGCCTGGTGGTGGAATGCCAGGACGAACGCAGCCAGCGTCAGAACAAAGACCGTGCCATGGCCGTTCTCGCTTCCCGCCTTTACGCCGCGGAAGTCGCCAAGCAGGAGGCGCAGCAGGCAAGCGAACGTAAGAGCCTCGTGGGAAGCGGCGACCGAAGCGAACGCATCCGTACCTACAACTACCCGCAGGGGCGCGTCACGGACCACCGCATCAATCTCACGCTTTATAAGCTCGATGCCATCATGGACGGCGACCTTTCCGACATCATCACGGCGCTTACTGCCGAACATCAGGCCGAACTGCTCGCAAGCCTCGGCGAACACTGACGGACGGAACCACCATGACGACGGTGCAGGAATTGCTGCGGTTAAATCACGGCGGCGTCAGCCGCTCGGAAGCGAGACTTTTGCTCGCACACCGCCTCGGCGTACGTCCGGAAGCACTCATCATGCACCCGGAGAAAACGGTCGAAAACGCCTGCGTGCTTGCCTTCTGTCAAGATTTGGAAAAGGCCGAAGCGGGTTACCCCATCCCTTACCTCACGGGACTGCAGGCTTTTTGGGGCCGGGACTTCGTCGTCACTCCGGCCGTCCTGATTCCGCGTCCCGACACGGAAACGCTCGTTGAAGCGGCGCTGCACACCATTGCCGACAAAGCGCTGACCGTGTTGGAATTAGGCACCGGCAGCGGCTGCATCGCCGTCACGCTCGCGCTGGAAAAACCGAAAACCACCGTCGTCGCCACCGACATCAGTGAAGAAGCGCTCACCGTCGCCCGGGAAAACGCCCGACGCCTTCAGGCCGACAACCTCACGTTCCGCGCCGGGGAATGGTTCGGGGCCGTTGAGCCGGGTGAGAAGTTCGACCTCATCGTTTCGAACCCCCCTTACATCGCCGAAGGCGACCGTCACCTGCCGGCCCTCAGATGGGAGCCCGTCACGGCTCTCACGGCGGGAGTTGACGGCTTGGACGACATTCGGCGCATCGCGGCCGAGGCGCTTTTTCACCTCAGGGACAACGGGGTTCTCGCGTTTGAACACGGGTACGATCAGGGAGCGGCCGTGCGAAACATCCTACAGCAGCTGGGGTACCGCAGCATCGTCACGCTGCGCGACCTCGGGGACAACGACCGGGTCACCCAAGGTTTTGCGCCGAACATTGCTTAACAAAACTGTCACCGATTTCTGCGTTTCTCCCGCTACACTTTCCGACAATCGATTCCGCCCGCGCGGATTCCGACTTTTTTCGGGAGAAAAGGATGACTGTTCTTGATACGGTTCGCCGCCGCTACACTGCCAAGCATTACGACGCCACCAAACGCATTTCCGACACGGACTTTACGGAACTTCTGGAAGTGCTGCGTCTTTCGCCCACGTCCGTCAACGCTCAGGCAACGAAATTCTTCATTGCCGATACCCCGGAAGCCAAAGCCAAAATCACCCCGGCTTTCTGGGACTTCAATCAGCCCCGGGTGACCGACGCGAGCCACGTCGTCGTTTTTGCCGTTCCCACAGTCGTCACGGACGAGCACCTCAAAGCCGTTCTTCAAAAAGAAGACGCCGACGGACGCTTCCCCACGGAAGAACTCAAAAATCAGCAGGATGCCGGACGCCACCGCTGCGTCGAACTCTTTTCAGAGACGCCGGGCGGCACCTTCGCCTGGGTTTCGCGTCAGGCCTATATCGCCATGGGGTTCCTTCTTTTTGCCGCCGCAGAAAAAGGCATTGATTCCACCCCGCTGGAAGGGCTCAGTACCGAAAAACTCGACGAAATTCTGGGATTTGCCGACAAGGGACTTCGAAGCATCTGTGCCGTCAGCCTCGGTTACCATACCGACAACGACGGCAACGCCGCCCGCCCCAAGTCGCGGCTTACCGCCGATCAGGTCTTTACCCGACTTTAGGGAGTGACGCCATGCGCACCGCCGACCTTATCCGTGATCTCAATACGCTGCTCACGCCGGAAAACTACCGGGACTACGCCCCCAACGGCCTGCAGGTCGAAGGCCGCGGCGAAGTCACCCGCGTCGTTACGGGCGTCACGGCGTGTTTAGAGCTCATCCGCCGAGCTGCAGAACTCAAAGCCGATCTGCTCCTCGTGCATCACGGTTGGTTCTGGAAACACGAAGACCCCCGAATCACCGGCCTCAAAGGACGGCGCGTGCGGGAATTGATCGCGGCCGACATAAATCTTGCGGGGTATCACCTCCCCCTGGACGACCACCCGGAATTCGGCAACAACACGCTTCTCGGCCGGGCGTTGGATTTCACGCAAACCGGGCGCTTCGGTGAAATGGATTTGGGGCGCTTAGGAAGCACCGCCCCCGTCACCGTGCATGACCTCACGCTCAAAATCACGAACGTTCTCAAGCGCCCGCCGCTCGTCGTGGGACCTGAGGACAAAGTCATCCGTCGCGTCGCCTGGTGTTCGGGCGCCGCTCAGGACATGATTGAAGAGGCGGCGATTGCGGGGTGCGACGCGTTCGTTTCCGGCGAGATTTCTGAGCGCACCACGCACATCGCCCGCGAAGCCGGCATCACTTACTTTGCCGCGGGGCACCACGCCACCGAACGCTTCGGCATCCGGGCGCTCGGCCAGTGGATCGCCCGGGAAAAAGGCTTGGAAGTCACCTTCGTCGACATTGACAACCCGGTGTGACTGAATTTCGCAACGCGCAACCGTTCTTTCGTAAAATCATACGGTTGCGCGACATTTTCAGCAAAAATTTTCCATAGTTGATAAAATAATTGGTTCCGTGGCCGGAAAACGCTTCGTTGCCGGCCGCACCGGTGAGCATTCCAAACACATTTCCGAGGTTATTCCGCCATGATGGTTCTCTTCTCCGGCTCGACCTGCCCCTTCTCGCACCGCTGCCGCTTCGTGCTCAATGAAAAGGCCTGCGACTTTGAAATTCAGGATGTGGATCTTTACAACAAGCCGCCTGAAATCGATGCGATGAACCCCTACGGTGATGTGCCCATTTTGGTGGAACGTGATCTCACGCTCTACAACCCCAACATCATCAACGAATACATCGACGAACGCTTTCCGCATCCGCAGCTGATGCCCGCCGATCCCATCCAGCGTGCCCGCGCCCGCCTCTTTCTCTACACGTTCGAGCGCGAACTCTTCAGCTTCGTGCGCGTCCTTGAAAACCGCGATGAAACGGAAAAGCGCAAGGCGATCGCCCGCAATCAGATCCGTGAGCAGCTGATGCAGCTGTCGCCGATTTTCGCGAAGAACAAGTTCCTCATGGGCGACGAATTCACGATGCTCGACGTGATGATGGCTCCGCTTCTGTGGCGCTTGGGCTACTACGGCATTGATCTGCCGAAGTCCGCCGCGCCCCTTCTCAAGTATGCCGAAAGCATCTTCGCCCGTCCGGCCTTCATCGCTTCGATGACGCCGTCGGAAAAGGTGATGCGCCGCTAATTTCGGGAAAGGAGACCTTCATGCCCTCGAATCAGAACACCATTGTTCTTCCCTTGTCGGAACCGTCCTTTAAGAGCTACGTCATCCGTGCGCTCATCGACTGGTGTGAAGACGAGGGCCTGACACCCTATATGCTCGTCGCCGTAGACGATGCGACGCGCGTGCCGCGGGAATTCGTCAACAAGGACGGCACCATCGTATTCTGCGTACACCCCGAAGCCACGCACAACTTTGAATTGACGCGCGAAGGCGTGCGGTTCCAGGCCCGTTTCGGCGAACAGGTACGCGACATCGACATTCCGCTCGGACGCATTGCCGCGGTCTATCCCAAAGAAGACACCAATAAGGTGAGTTATTTTCCGATTTTGGAAACGCCGGCCGATTTCGGCCGCGCAGAAAAACCGGATGACTCGGACGACGACATTCCGACTTTCACGAAACTCTGATTTTCGGTAAACTTAACTCCTTCGCCCCTATAGCTCAGTTGGTAGAGCAACCGCCTTGTAAGCGGTAGGTCGTCTGTTCGAGTCAGACTCGGGGCACCAATTCAGAGCCGAGATTCTCTTTGCGGAGTCTCGGCTTTTCCATTTGCGTCCCTTTGTTTACGGCACCGTCCTCTACAATGGGGCTTTCAGTTTTTTTCTGCCTGACCGACATGACACGTTTCATCCGCTGCGCGACCTTTCTCATCGCCTTCTGCGCCTTGTCGGCCTGCTCCGAACCTGCCATGACGACTTTCAAAACCATCACCCCCGAAGAAGCCCAGCAAAAGATGCAGGACGCGGGCGTTCTCGTTCTCGACGTGAGAGAACCCATGGAATATGACCGAGGCCACATCGTAGGCGCGGAAAATCTTCCTCTCTCCGTTCTTGAAAACGGCATTCCCAAGGAAATGACCGACAAGGATCGTACGTTGCTCATCTACTGCCGCAGCGGTCGGCGCAGCAAAATTGCCGCCGACATTTTTGTGAAGGCAGGCTTCAACTCGGTCTTTGACTTCGGCGGCATCAACGACTGGCCCTACCGCATGACGCGCTGACCGCCCGCTGTTTCGTTTTCTCTTTTGACGCCCGACACGCCGATCGGGCGTTTTGCTTTCTCTTGCCTACCTCTTTGTAGGCACACCGCTGTCGGCGCCGATCTTGACCGATTTCACCTGCGGCTTTTTCGAGATGCCGACGCCCGAAAATCCCGTTTCACGCCGTTTTCACGCGAATGTGTCACTCATCGTTTTTAACGCTAGGTATTTCGCCTTAACAAACTTCGTTAACAATTCGACACAGATCAAATAACCCGAAAGTTTTACCCCTTTGGTGGAATATTTGGAAGAGAATAGCGGTGTCCTAACTACCTAGGGGAAAGGAAATGGATCTAGGTTTAGATTTCTGGTTACAACTCGTCGTCCTTTTGGCCTGCTTGTTCTATGCTGCTCCTAGGGGCGGCATGACGCTGGGCTTGATGGGCGGTATCGGTCTGGTGATTTTCTGCTTCGGCTTCGGCCTGAAGCCCGGGAAACCGCCGGTTGACGTGATTCTCACGATTATGGCCGTGGTCTGCGCGAGCTCCGCTCTGCAGGCTGCGGGCGGTCTGGACTGCTTGCTGCAGATCGCAGAAAAAGTGCTTCGTAAACACCCGCGCGCCGTGTGCTACCTCGCTCCGTACCTCTGCTGGTTCCTCACGATTCTCTGCGGTACGGGTCACGTGGTTTACACGATGCTCCCGATTATTTATGACGTTGCCATCCGCAACAACATTCGTCCGGAACGCCCGATGGCTGCTTCCACGATCGCTGCTCAGATGGGTGTGATCTGCTCGCCGGCCGCTGTGGCTGCCGTGTCCCTGCTCGCCCTGATGGACGGTTATCAGGTGGGTGGTCGCCCCTTCGGCTTCGTGCAGCTGTTCGCCGTGGTGATCCCGTCCGCCATCGTCGGTCTCTTCCTCGTGGGCACGTTCTCGCTGTTCCGCGGCAAGGATCTCGACAAGGATGAAAAGTTCCAGGCTTTGATTGCTGATCCCGAACAGAAGAAGTACGTTTACGGTGAAAACACCACGCTCCTCGGCGTGAAGTTCAACGGCAAGCAGTGGGCTTCCCTCTGGATCTTCCTCGCCACGGTGGCCGTTGTGGCCGTCATGGGTTCCGTGCCTGAACTTCGCCCGATGGTCGGTAAGAAGCGCCTCTCGATGACCCTCGTCATTCAGATGTTCATGCTTCTCTCCGGTATCCTCATGGTGATGTTCTGCAACGCCAAGAAGATCAATAAGACGAGCGTCTTCAATGCCGGTATGGTCGCCATCGTGTCCGTCTACGGCGTGGCCTGGATGTCCGATACGATGTTCTCGAACCATCTGCCGCAGTTGAAGGCCGGCCTCACCGAATGGGTGAAGGCAGCTCCCTGGGCCTACGGTCTGGTGCTGCTCCTGGTCTCCAAGCTCGTGAACTCTCAGGCTGCCGCCATTGCGACGGTGACCCCTGTGGCTCTCGCGATCGGTACGCCTCCGGGAGTCGTGGTGGCCATGGCTTCTGCCTGCTACGGCTACTACATCCTGCCGACCTACCCGTCTGACCTTGCGGCCCTTACGTTTGACCGCTCCGGTACGACCCACATCGGTAAGTTCGTGATCAACCACTCGTTCATTGCCCCGGGCTTGATCGGCGTGATCTCCGCGACCGCCGTCGGCTACGTGCTCGGCATTATCTACGGTTACATCTAATACAACAATAAAAACAAGGTAGTGGACAGCCCGTCATTCTGACCAACCAACAGGGTGGCGGGTACAAAAAGGAGCGCTCCTTCGGGGGCGCTCTTTTTTATTTTTTTCTGATAAAGAACCGTCATCGATTTTCTATAATTCTTTATTTCCTTTCAACCGTTTTTTACTCACATCATGCGCAACGTCGTCATTGGCATGAGCGGGGGCGTGGACAGCGCCGTTTCCGCCTACCTTTTGAAGCAGCAGGGTTACAACGTCACCGGCCTCTTTATGAAAAACTGGGAGGACGATGACGACAGCGAATACTGTTCGAGCCGCCAGGATTTCATTGATGCCGCGAGCGCCGCAGACGTCATCGGCATTGATTTGGAAGCCGTCAACTTCGCCAAAGAGTACAAAGAACGGGTGTTTTCCGACTTCCTGCGGGAGTATTCCGCAGGCCGCACCCCGAACCCCGACGTCCTTTGCAACGCCGAAATCAAATTCAAGGCGTTTCTCGATCAGGCCATGAAGATGGGGGCAGACCACATTGCCACCGGGCATTACGCGCAGGTGCGTGAAGTCGACGGTCGTTTTGAACTTCTTCGGGGCACCGATCCCGGCAAGGATCAGAGCTACTTTCTGCATCGCCTCAATCAGGCGCAACTCTCCAAAGCCGTCTTCCCTGTGGGCGGTATGTATAAGCGCGACGTCCGAAAATTAGCGGCCGAAATCGGCCTTCCCGTCGCCGCAAAAAAGGATTCCACCGGCATTTGTTTTATCGGTGAACGCCCTTTCCGCGAATTCTTAAACCGCTACCTTCCCACAAAACCCGGCCGGATCGAGACACCGGACGGTAAGGTGGTCGGCAAACACGTGGGCCTTGCCTTTTATACCATCGGTCAGCGCAAGGGCATCGGCATCGGCGGCAGCCGTGACGGCAACGGCGAACCGTGGTTCGTCGCCGCCAAAGATTTAAAGCGCAACGTACTCGTCGTCGTGCAGGGGCATGACGATCCGCTGCTGCTTTCGTCCGGCCTTTCGGCCGTCCACTGCAGTTGGACCGCGGGCTGCGCTCCCGAAGCCGACGCGCCCGTTACCGTCAAAACGCGTTACCGGGCTCCGGACGGCAGCTGCCGGCTTTTGGCCTCCGATACGGAAAAAGCCACCTGTGAGCTCGCCTTTCCCGATCCCCAGTGGGCGGCCACGCCGGGCCAGAGCGCCGTCCTTTATTCCGGAGACGTCTGCTTAGGGGGCGGCTTCATTGAAACCGTCCTTCCGGTGCCCGCCTCTTAATCGTGCGGTTAGATTCCGTCCTTACTATTCCCATTAATCAGCCGCCTGCAGAACGGCGGCCTTTTTAAGAGATTTTCCCGTGTCGCTTTTTGATTCCGCCCGTTTTGAGACCTCCGCCGCAAAAGTAAGCCAACTCCCGGCCGCCGGTCTCCCCGAAATCGCTTTTGCCGGCCGAAGCAACGCCGGAAAATCCACCACCATCAACGTCATTACGCGGCAGGGGTGGCTTGCGTTTGCCTCCAAAACGCCGGGACGCACGCAGCTCGTGAATTTCTTTAAGCTCACGCGACGCGTCGGCGAAACGAAGGATCGCGAAGACATCGCCTACCTCGTCGACCTTCCCGGTTACGGCTACGCGAAAGCCTCGCCCGAAATGCGCGCCTCGTGGTCAGCGCTTGTGGGCGGGTACCTCGCCGACCGGCCGTGCCTCACCGGCGTCGTCATCGTCATGGACGCCCGTCGTCCCTTCATGCCTGCCGATGAATGGCTGATTGAATTTTTCTCCAACAAGACGCACGTACGCCAGTTGTGGCTCATCAATAAAAGTGATCAGATCGGTCGGCAGGAGCAGACAAAGGTGCTTGCTGCCGCCCGAAAACGTGCCGCCGAACTCGGCCCCCACGTCACCGTTCAGCTTTTCTCCGGTCTCAAAAAGACCGGCGTGGAAGAATTAACGACGAACCTGCTTTCGTGGATTGATCCCGAAGGCCGTTTCGCCTGACCCTCATTTTTAAGGAACATCAAAATGCAGACTCTCGGTCAGTACCCTATGAAGCGCATGCGCCGCATGCGTCACGACGATTTTTCCCGCCGTCTGATGCGTGAAAACGTGCTCACCGCCAACGATCTCATCCTCCCCGTGTTCGTCAAAGAAGGCGAGCACGATCGTGAAGCGATTCCGACGATGCCGGGCGTGGTGCGCTACACCGTGGATGAACTCGTCGCCGAATGCGAAAAGATGGTGGAACTCGGGATTCCGATGGTAGCTCTCTTCCCACACATCGAAGACAATCTCAAGACGCCGGACGGCATCGAAGCCGCCAATCCCGAGGGCCTCATTCCCCGTACGGTGAAGGCAATCAAAGCCGCCTGTCCCGATCTCGGCATCATGTGCGACGTCGCCTTGGATCCCTACACCACGCACGGTCAGGACGGTCTCATCGACGAAACGGGCTACATCCTCAACGACGAAACGATCGAAATGCTCGTGAAGCAGGCGATGGCACAGGCCGAAGCCGGTGCCGACGTCGTGGCGCCTTCGGACATGATGGACGGCCGAATCGGCGTCATCCGCCGCGCTTTGGACGCGAAGCACCTCATCCACACGCGCATCATGGCGTATTCCGCGAAGTACGCTTCCGCCTACTACGGCCCCTTCCGCGACGCCGTGGGTTCGAGCTCTCACTTGGGTAAATCCACCAAGGCCGTTTACCAGCAGGATCCCGCCAACGGCGACGAAGCCCTCTGGGAAGTGGGTCTTGACTTGGAAGAAGGCGCCGACATGGTCATGGTGAAGCCGGGCCTTCCCTATCTTGACGTCGTGCGCCGCGTCAAGGATGAATTCAAGGCTCCCACGTTCGTTTACCACGTTTCCGGCGAATACGCGATGTTGAAATGCGCCGCAGCCGCAGGCTGCATCGACGAAAAGCGCATCACGATGGAAAGCATGATCTGCTGCAAGCGCGCCGGCGCCGACGGCATCCTCACGTACTGCGCCATGGATGTCGCGAAGTGGATTAAGGAAGGCTACAACTACTAAACCGGCGTCCGTCGGATGCCTCATCCCGCTGTGATGTTCGTTGCAGCGGGATTTTTTCCTTCTCACCGTGCTTCCTGGGCCCCTTCTCTACAAGCTGCAGGGCGCCGGTCCGTTCCCCAAATGCTGTTCTGACCAATGAACTACCGCGCCCTTACAGACGCGGTTTCGAGGGGCCGCAGTCCCTCTTTTAGTGTCTGTCCGATATCACGGACGGACACGGGCCGATTCATGCGGCCCCCATTGGCTTTGAGTTGCTTTTTGAGCCACTCGTCACCAAGTTCTTTTCTGGCAATATTGAGTGCGCCGTTTATGTCAGCATTGATCTCCGTACCGTCGGCGGCACGGTACAGACCGCGCTTCACACGATTTCCGGAGAATTTCCCCTTGACCAATTCGCCATCAGCTCTGTAATCTGGTACGGCATCGAAATCCAAGGCGCTGGCTTTGGAGGTATAGCTTTCCTCTCGGACAATCACCTTGATGCCGTAGACCTGCGCCTTGTACTTCACCTTGTCGATGAAGCGCGCATGCGGAATGGCAACAAACTTCTGGTTGTTCACCTTCCCCATGTTGCATTCCGTCTTCCACTGCGGGTTATACCCAATGATGACGGTACCGATGTCATACGTCAGACAGTATTCGATCACCAAGCGACTCGCCTTGTGAAGGTAATCTTCCATCTGAGAGTAGCGACGACGAGATTTGGCGGCTATGTGTCCGAACTTTCCGAGGCTCTTGAGTTCGGCAACCTGTTTGTTCCACCATTGATTGATCGACTTTACTTTTCCGCCCTTGACGAGGAGGAAGGGGGCTTCCGCCTTCGTCGAAATCATGGTTGCGAAATTGTCGATTCCCAAATCGATGGAACATGCTGCCGAATCGTCAAGTTTCAGTTTTTCGACCTGAGCGTCTTCACACTCGAAAGTGAGTTCCAAAACAAAGGAATTCCCCAAAGGCACGATACGCACGTCGCCCACAACGGTTTCCGAAATCTTCGAGTTGAACGCCTGAGTTTCACAGCAACGGATTTTGATCGGCGCAAAGCCATACTCTTTTCCGCCCGTGAGGTAGAGGCGATGATTTTCGATTTTGTAGCCGTTGCGACCGACGATAAAGGATCGGTATCGTTTCTTATAGCCGGGCAAGTTGGGATGGGCTTTAAACTTCTCCGGGTTCTTACGATAGGACGCGCAGGCCTTCAACCAGCTCTTCATCTGCTCGGAAACAATCTGCGTCTGCCGTTGAGCCGATGCTGCCGAAGGCATCGACCGATAGACTTCGGCATTATCGCTTCGAACCGTTTTGTCCAACTCACTTCGAGTGAGAAGGGGGGCCTTGGCAAAGAACCGCTGACGCAACGCATAGACAGCACAATTTCCCAAACGTCGGGCTTGTCCGCACAATCTGTGACAGGCACCGAAATTCGGGTGACCGGGCTTGATGAGAATTCTTTCCGTACGTTGCATATCAGCATCTTACAGAAAACAAACAGGGCCGAGCTAACGCTCGGTGCCGCTATCCATCCCTACGCTTACGCATGGGGAATTCCGCGGCTTTTCGTTAATTCGGCGAGCACAGGCAGTGCGCCACGGGTTCCGTCGGAAGCGCCGTTAACGCCGTCACATCCGGCACCGCGGAGAGCATCGCGGGCGTTACGCCCAACGTACGTCCGACGTTCTGCAGCGTCGCCTTCACGCCGGACACGGCGACGGCCTTGGAGAGCAGCCGCTCAGCCCACACGTCCGTCATCGACATCGGAGGCTCCACCCACAGAGCTTCAGCTGCCGCGGGGAGCCCCGCTTTTTGCTTAGCGAGCGTAATCGCCGTCTCTAAGCCTCCCAATTCATCCACGAGCCCCAAGGTTTTCGCCTGCCGCCCCGTATAGACGCGTCCCTGCGCCAATTCCGCCACCCGATCCTGCGGGAGTTTCCGTGCTTCCGCCACCAGGTGAATGAAATTGCGATAGGTGCGGTCAACGGTAAGCGACATAACTTCCTCAAACCGCGGATCCATGGGCTGCGTGGCGTCCCGCGCCTTCGCAAGCCACGTCGTCGAAACGCCGCCTGTGCCGACGGAGAGTTTTTCCAAGGATTTTTCAAACGTCGGCATCATACCGAAAACCCCGATCGACCCCGTCACCGTCACCGGATCCGCCACGATTTTGTCCGCGGCAAGCGACACCCAGTAGCCCCCGGACGCTGCGTAGTCACCCATACTGACGATGACGGGTTTGCCTGCCTCACGCACGAGCTCCAACTCACGGCGGATCATTTCACTCGCTACGGCACTGCCCCCGGGGCTGTTTACCCGAAGCACCAGGGCCGCGGCATTCGGATCCTGCCGCACCGTACGAATATCGGACGCCATCGTCCGATCCCCGACGCCCGACACACCGGATTCGCCGTCGCGGATTTCGCCTTCCAACGTCACCACCGCCACGTACTTGCCGACGGTGTCCGTTTCCGTCAAAGCTGCAAGGTAATCCCGGTAATCAATCGTCTTCGGGAGATCCCCTTTCTTTCCTCCCTGGCGCTCTAAAAGCAGATTGTTGACTTCGTCGCGTGTTTTGAGCCCGTCCACCAAATTCGCTTTAAGCGCCACGGCACTCAAGTCGCCCCCCGAATCCTTCAGGAGTTTAGGAAGAGATTCGATGACCCCGGAAACGGCGCCCGGCAGCAAGCCGCGCGCCATCTGAATGGAATCCTGCATTTGAGCCCAAGCATCATCCATCCACGCGTGATCGGCTTTCAGAGACTCCGCAGACGGCCCGTTTCTCACATAGGCTTCCGGGAAGGTTTTGTAGGCCCCTGCCTTAAAGACATGTACCGTCACACCGGCTTTTTTGAGAAGCTCCCCCCAGTAAAGCCGGGAACTGCCGATCCCCGTCAAAAGAACTTGTCCCATGGGATGCAGGTACAGGTCACTTGCATGCGCCGCCACGGCGTACTGCCGCTGAGAAAAGCCGCCGGACCACACCGTGATGCGGCGCCCCGTCGCTTTGTAGCGATCCATCGCCAGCCCGATTTCGTGAATGGACGCCATGCCGATCGACTGCAGATCGTCCAGCCGCATCAGCAGGCTCGAAATCCGCTTATCCTTAGCCGCCCGGTCAATCGCTTCAATCACGTCCCGCAACTGCGTCTGCTCCGTTGTCCCGGCCATCAATCGCGTAAGCGACACACGCTTGGCGGCGGACGCCCCGGATTCCACCACACTCCCTTCTAAGGGGACGACGAGAATGGCCCCTTCGGGCACTTCCGGCGTATGAAAAAGAAACGCCGCCGTTCCCAACATCAATCCCAAAATCATCAGGAACACCAAATTCACGCAGGCACGGCGCAGAAAATTTACGGTCTTCCATAAGGCTTGAAAGACGTCCTTCACAAAGCGGATCATGGTGTCGTTCCTCAGTGATACCGGCCGTCAATCAGCCGGACGGCTGGCGCCGCGGGCTTACTTGCCGTTAAATGCGGCAGATCTTTCAACGTGCGAATGACGCTGTCCACGTAAAAGGGACGCTCCACCGCACGATTCCGGCCCGCGTTTCCGATGCACCACACAGTCTGCATCCCGAGTTTTTTGGCACTTCTGAGGTTACGCAGACTGTCTTCCACCAACACGCAGTCGCGCGGCACGGCGCCCCCTAAGCGCGCAGCGGTATAAAGAAGTGCCGTATCGGGTTTGCAGCGCCAGCACCCCAAGAGATGCATGTCTTCCGACGTCAGCACCCCGACAAAAAGATCCCGGCAGTGCAGCGTTTCCAAAACCTGATGCGCGTAGTGTCGGGGACCATTCGTGAGCACAACTTTCTTTCCCGACAACTGCTGCAACCATCGGCGCAGCTGATTTTTGTCCGCCCGCGACTTCACCAAAAGGGGCACCGGGAAACTGTGCGTCGCCGGCAGAAATTCTTCCGGCCGAATGCCGTGGTGCTTCGCAAGTCCCAGGAATGTCGCCCCGTACTCAGCCCAATAATGTTCCTGCAGGCGCTGTCCTTCGGCCACCGTCACGCCCAAACGATCCGCCACAAAGTGACGCATTGCGGCATGAATCGCGTCAAACATCCCGGCCGACGCGCAGTAAAGCGTGTCGTCCATGTCAAAAATCCAAAGTTTCGGAGGTCGGATCGCACGAACGGCGTCCGACAACTGCAGATCAGGCGTAAACAAGGTAAAAACCCGGAAGAAATTCAAATCGGTCGAATTGTATCGCAGGCGACAACCACCCTTCTCAGCATCCATCGCCCATTAAGCAGAAATTTCTAATGAACGTTTACCTACAAAAACTCACCCAAACCACCCTGAGTTATTTTGACGTCAGTCAGAACGAACCTGAAAAGTTTTTCCACGGTTTTGTCCTGGGCCTTCTCACCTCGCTGCAGAACCGCTTTGTTCTCACGAGCAACCGTGAAAGCGGTTTGGGACGTTACGACATCCTGCTTGAACCGATTGACCGACAGCGGGATCTGGCTTATATCATTGAATTTAAAACCGTGTTCGACGTTACGAAGTTGAAAGAAGCCGTGAGTTCGGCCCTTCAGCAGATACGCGACAAAGCCTACGCCGCGCAGTTGACCGCACGCGGAATTGATAAAAACCGCATCCGTGCCTACGGCATTGCCTTTGCCGGGAAACACGTTCTCGTAGGAACCGCCTCTGTGCCTGCGACCGCCAGATAAGCAAAACGGCGCCCGAATCCCACGACTCGAGGCGCCGTTCTTGTCAGAAACTGATCAAAGCACGTAGCGCGACAGATCTTCGTCCGCTGCGAGTTCTCCGAGCTTGTCCTTCACATAGTCCGCCGTAATTTCCAGCGTCATCGAGGACTTATTCCCCGCTTCGTAGCTCACTTCTTCCAGAAGCTTTTCCATCACGGTGTGCAGACGCCGCGCCCCGATGTTTTCCGTGCGTTCGTTCACTTCGTACGCATAACGGGCGATGTGGCGGATGGCATCCGACGTAAACGTTACTTCAGCGCCGTCGGCGGCGAGCAGTGCCTGGTACTGCTTCACGAGAGAGCAGTCCGTCGCCGTGAGAATCCGTTCGAAGTCTTCCGCCGTGAGGCTTGCCAATTCCACGCGGATCGGAAGTCGCCCCTGCAGTTCCGGCACCAAGTCCGAGGGCTTGGAGAGGTGGAAAGCGCCGGAAGCAATAAAGAGGATGTGATCCGTCTTCACCCAACCGTACTTCGTGCGCACGGTCGTCCCTTCGATCAGGGGCAGGAGATCGCGCTGCACGCCTTCGCGGGAGACGTCGCCCCCGGAAGAGACGTCGCTGCCCTTGGCGATTTTGTCGATTTCGTCAATGAAAACAATGCCGTTGTTTTCCACGTTTTCAATGGCTTCTCGCGTGCATTCGTTCTTGTCGACGAGTTTAGAGGCTTCTTCATCCGTATAAAGTTCCATCACTTCCTTGACGGGCATGCGGCGCTTTTCACGGTTCTGCTGCTTCATCTTTTCAAAAAGACCCTGCAGTTGCGTTTCCATGTCGTCCATCCCCTCGGGGGCGAGCACATTGAAAGTGGGTCCCTGCGCTTCCACGTCCGCTTCCACCGTCTTTTCGTCCAGACGCCCGGCGCGCAGATCCTCACGGAAACGGCGTCGTGCCGCGTTTTCTTCGGGCTTGACGGGGTTGCCGTTCTCATCAGTCACGTCCTTGGGGGGCGGCACGAGAAGGTTCAGGACGCGTTCGACCGCAGCGTCGTACGCCTGCTGCTGCACCTTCTTTTTTTTCGTTTCGCGCATCAACTTCATGCCGGCTTCCATCAAGTCCTTGATGATGGATTCCACGTTGCGGCCGACGTAGCCCACTTCGGTGAATTTCGTCGCTTCCGTCTTCACGAAGGGCGCATCCGTCAGTTTCGCGAGTCGCCGGGCAATTTCCGTCTTACCGACGCCCGTGGGCCCGATCATGAGAATATTTTTCGGGGTGATTTCCGAATGCAGAGGTTCGGCAACGCGGGCACGGCGCCAGCGGTTGCGCAACGCAACGGCGACGGCCTTTTTCGCCGCGTTCTGTCCCACGATGTACTTATCCAATTCGCTCACGATTTCGCGCGGCGTCATCATCGATTCGTTCGTCATGTCGATTCTTTTTCCGGTCAGGTCAAAAATTACTGTGCCTTGCCGATCACTTCGCAGGTCACGTTCTGGTTGGTGTAGATGCAGAGGTCGCCTGCGATTGCAAGGGAAGCCTTCGCAATCGCTTCAGCGTCCATCTCGGTGTGCTGAGCGAGAGCGCGGGCCGCGGAAATCGCATAGGCGCCGCCTGAACCGATGGCGGCAATGCCGTTTTCGGGTTCGATGATGTCGCCGTTTCCGGAAAGGATAAGCGTCATGTCGGCGTCGGCGACGATCATCATGGCTTCCAGATGCCGAAGCGCCCGGTCCGTACGCCATTCCTTAGCCAATTCCACCGCGGCGCGCATCAAAATGCCGGAATGCTTCTCAAGCTTTCCTTCAAATCGCTCCACGAGCGTAAAGGCGTCTGCGGTCGCGCCGGCAAAACCCACCAGAATCTTGTCGTGATACACCCGACGCACTTTCCGCGCCGTGCCCTTGAAAACGATGTTTCCCAATGTCACCTGGCCGTCGCCCGCCATGGCGGCAACGCCGTTGCGGCGCACGCAGAGAATGGTGGTTCCGTGAAACTGTTCCATTGTTTGATCTTCAGAAGTAAAAAAAAGAAAGAGTATGGAGCTTAACGGTCAGAAACGAAAAAGGGAAAGCTTGTTGCCTTCCCTTGCAATTTTCCTGAGCGGACGCCGGAAAAATCAGTCGCCGAACATCTTCTGCTTGATTTCGCGGCGCTGCTGCGCTTCAAGCGACAGGGTCGCCGTCGGACGCGCGATGAGACGCGCGACGCCGATGGGTTCCCCGGTTTCTTCGCACCAACCATAGTCACCGTCTTCGATGCGCTTCAAAGCGGCCTTTACTTTCTTGAGAAGCTTACGTTCGCGATCGCGCGTACGCAGTTCGAGCGCATGCTCTTCTTCGATCGTCGCGCGGTCGGCAGGATCGGGCACCACGGTCGTCTCGCGCAGCGTTTCCGTCGTCTTGTCGGCGTTTTTCTGCAGTTCGTTTTCCATCTGGGTAAGACGGTGCTTGAAAAACGCCAGCTGCGCGTCGTTCATGTAGTCGTCTTCGCCCATCGCCAGGATTTCCTGCTCGGTGAGAAGTTTCTTGGTTGCCATGATGTTTCTCTAACAAATAAAAGCTGTTTTGGGAAAACTGTCACTGAAATACCAAGGGAACCGCCCGGAGGTTCCGCGAGGAGTCTTTTCCCTCGACCTTGAAAAGGGGGCGAAGGATAGCACAGCCGCCCCCGTTTGCCTAGCCTTCAGTTGATTTCGCGGCAGAATTCGCCATATCGTCGGCGCCCTCCGTCGCAAGACACGTCGTAAAGCCCTCCAAAATCGCCTTCTGCGGGAGTTTGCGGCCGATGATGACGATCTTGTTCTGCGGCTTATGATCCGCATCCCACACGCCCACGGGGTCGGCGGAACAAACCATGTGCACGCCCTGCAGCACCCAGCGCTGATCGGTCTGCGCGAACCAAAGCACGCCCTTATAACGGAGCATGTCCTGGCCGTACACCGACACCAAGCTCTGCAGATACTGCTCAAAGCGCACGGCATCCAAAGGCTTGTCGCTTTCAAAAACAAACGCCGCCACGTCTTCGTTGTGGTGATGGTGATGCGCCCCGGTGAGGAACGTGGGATCAATGTCGAGAACGTCGTTCATATTAAAGCCGCAGAGATTCAGAACCTTCTCCACGGGAACGTTCCCCATGTTCACCTTTTCAATGGGCACCCGGGGGTTGATGGCGACGATGCGTTCACGGAGTTTCGCAAAGTCTTCGTCCGTCACCAAATCCGTCTTACTTACGAAAATACGATCCGCAAAACCAATCTGATCCTTACTTTCGGGCTGGGTGTCGAGAGTTTCGTTCCCGTGCTTCGCGTCCACGATCGTCACGACGCCGTCCAAACGGTAGTACGCCGCCACGGCGTCGTCCATGAAGAACGTCTGGCAGACGGGGCCGGGGTTGGCGACCCCCGTCGTTTCAATGACGACGTAGTCAAAATCGATTTCGCCCTTGGCGCGGCGCAGCCGCAGATCCGTGAGAATCCTCGACAGGTCGCCGCGTATCGTGCAGCAGATGCAGCCGTTATTCATCGACACGATCTGCTCCTTGCCGTTGTGCACGAGAAGTTCGTTGTCGATTCCCTCTTCGCCGAATTCGTTTTCAATGACGGCGATCTTGTGTTTGTGGTCTTCCGTCAGAATGCGGTTTAAAAGCGTCGTCTTTCCGGCGCCGAGAAAGCCCGTCAGAATCGTGACCGGAATTTCGGGTTCCGGCATCCCCATCGGTTCGTTCTGCATCGCACTGTCCTTTTCGTCTAAAAGGAAAACGCCTCTTCCGTTCGGAAAAAGCGTTCCAAAGTTTTCGTTATATGGGGGCGGCAGTTCCCGTTTTCAAGAGCTGCCGCTTTTTCCTTCGCAGGAAATCAGCGCACCTCAAGGTGCAGCCCCTTTAAGTATTCCCCTTCGGGGTACGTCATCAGAAGCGGATGATCCACCCCGGCCCCGAAGCGCGCCGTGCACCAGGCGTCCTTACCGGAATCGATGACGGCCCCGGCCACGATCTTCTGGAAAAGATCCGGATTGATGGCGCCCGAGCACGAGAACGTAAAGAGGTGGCCGCCGGCCGTGAGAAGCCGCAGTCCGTTCAGATTGATGTCCTTATAGGCGCGCGCCGCGCGTTCCACATGAAAGTGGCTCGAAGCAAATTTCGGCGGATCAAGAATGACGAGATCAAAGGTTTCACCCCGTTCCCGGGCTTCGCGAAGGTAGGCAAAGACGTCGGCTTCCACCCACTTCATCTGCGCTTCGGTAAACCCATTCAGATCGGCGTTGCGTTTGGCCTGCGCCAAGGCTTCGGCGGAACTATCGACGCTCACCACTTCCGCGGCGCCCCCCAAGGCAAGCGCCAGAGAAAAGCCCCCGGTGTAGCAGAAGCAATTCAACGCCCGCATCTTGCGACCGTGCGTCTTTTCAAAGTCCCGCGCCAACTGTTGAGCGGCGAGCCGGCTTTCGCGCTGATCGACGTAAAAACCGGTTTTGTGCCCCAGACGAACGTTGACGCCGTACTTCACGCCGTCTTCCGCGACTTCAATCAATTCCGGAGGTTCTTCGCCGGCCAGAACCCCCGTATGCACCGCAAGCCCTTCCCGCTGACGCGTCGCCGCGTCCGACCGGTCAAAGAGTCCCTTGGCGCCCGTCATCGCCATCAGATCCGCCACGATTTCGTCCCGGCGGCGTTCGGTACCGGCGCTCTGAAACTGCGTCACGAGCCAGTCGCCGTACTGATCAACGATCAACCCGGGGATACCGTCGGCTTCGCCGAACACGATACGGCGCGCGCTCGTGCGGGCGAGCAGCCCCTCGCGCGCCTTCACGGCCTTTTCAAGACGAGCACGCAGAAATTCCGGCACTTCCGTATTTTCCGCTTCGTCAAACGACCACATGCGCACCCGCAGCGTCGATTTCGGCGAATATGCGCCGTAACCCAAAAAGCGCCCATCCGCCGCCGTTACCTTCACCGTTTCACCGGAATCGGGCTTACCCGCAACGCGGCCGACGGCCGTGTCGTACACCCACGGATGACGACGCAGAAGGCTTTTTTCCTTTCCTTTTTTAAGCTGTACTTCAATCATGATGTTTCACTCTTACGCCTGAGGCGTCCTTAATTGTTCCGTATCCACCGTGCCGGCAAAGACCGTTACGGCAGGGCCCGTCAGAAAAACGGGGTGTCCCTCGCCGGCCCACGCAATGCCGAGCGTGCCGCCCTTCATCGCGATTTCCACCCGGTCGTCCAACAAACCGCGCCGCATTCCCGCTACGGCCGCCGCCGAGGCCCCGGTACCGCAGGCCAAGGTTTCCCCGGCGCCGCGCTCGTAAACACGCAGCTTGGCATGACGCCGATCCTCAACCTGCAGGAAACCGACGTTCACCTTATGCGCAAAATCAGGCTGTACCTGCAAGTCCGCACCGATTGCCGCCACCGGGGCCGTCGCCGTATCGTCCGTCACCAAAACCGCATGGGGATTACCCATCGAGACGACCGACAGCCAAACGTCCCCGACGGACGTCGTCACGCGCCGCAGGGTGTCTTTTCCTTCTCGCCGCGCTTCATGCCGGGCCGCATCAAATCCGCTGGCCGCGGGATCCAAGACGGGCACGCCCATATTGACCGTCACGCGGCCGTCCGCCTCCGCCTTGAGAACGATGCGCCCCGCTTTCGTGTCGCAGACGATGCTCGTTTTGTCCGTGAGCCCCGCTTCGCGCACAAACACTGCAAAACAACGAGCCCCGTTGCCGCACATTTCCACTTCGCCGCCGTCGGCGTTGAAAATCCGGTACTTAAAGTCAGCCCCTGCCGTTTCCGGCTTTTCCACCACCAGAAGCTGATCGAACCCGACGCCGAAACGGCGGTCGGCAAGGCGGCGGATCTCGTCGGCCGTGAGACGAAACGGCGTTTCAACAGCGTTTACAACCATAAAGTCGTTGCCTGCGCCCTGCATTTTGACAAAAGGCAGAATCATACGTCCATCCTTTCCTTTAATACACCGAAGGTTCGCCCTCAGGTCGCGTTTTGAAGCGCCGGTGCGTCCACAAATACTGATCCGGCAGTTTCCGAATCCAGTTTTCCAATTCCGTCACAATGCGCACGGTGTCGGCCGTATCGTCTCCCGTAGGGTAGTTGTCCCACGGACGACTCACATGCACCGTGTACCCCGAGGGCGTCATTTCCGCAATGCAGAGACAGACCTTGGCACGGGTAATTTTCGCAAGACGCCCGCACATCGCCAACGTAGCCGCCGGCACGCCGAAAAACGGCACGAAGATCGCGTCCTTCGCCCCGAAATCCATGTCCGGCAAATAATAGAAGGGCAAGTTCTGCCGCATCGCGCGGATGACTTCCATCAAGTCGTGCTTCCCGCGCCCCTTTTCAATCAGCACGGGATCTGAAAACCGTTTGCGCCCGGCCAGTGCCGCCGCGTCCCACGCCGGGTTGCGCTGCTTCTGGTAAAGCGACACGCCGCGCACGTGAAGGTTAAAGGCGATCCCCGCGGCATCGAGCCCCGCAAAGTGCGGCGCCACGATAATGAGGGGGCCATGGGCCTCCGTCACATTCTCCAAGCCTTCGAATTTGACCAACCGGGAAATGTCGTCAGCCGATCCTGCCCACAGCACCCCGTGATCCAGGGCCGCCCGCGCCAAATGCACGTAGGTCGACTTCGCAATCCGCCGGCGCTCCGCTTCCGTTTTCTCAGGAAAACAGAGCGCGAGATTCGTCATCGTCACGTGGCGGCGCTTGGGGATAGCCCACCACAAAAGCGCCGCCAGCCCCTTTGCCATCCCGCACCGCACGGAAAGCGGCACGTGCACAAGGGACTTCACCACTCCGATCCAAAACTGCGCCAAAAGCGTATTGAGGGTTTTCATGCCGCAGCCTCCGCCGGTTTTTTTACGCCCTTGGGGCACTTGTAGCGGTTGTAATTCCAGATGTACTGCTCGGGCGCCTCGTAAATCGCGGCTTCAATCTGCCGGTTCATCGCTTCGACGCCCGCTTTCATATCGTCATCGCCCTCGTCCGCTTCCGGCAGTTCCCAACGACGCAAATGCACTTCCCAGCCTTTGCCCGGGTGGCGCACCGTCCAAACGATAAAAAGCGCCGCATCAAACTGCCGCGCCATTTTGACGGGAAACGTCATCGTAAAAGCCGGCCGCCCGAAAAACGAAGCCCACACGCCTTCGCCCCGCCCCGGCACCTGATCAGGCAGACACCCCAAAGCGCCGCCCGCGCGCATCGCGCGGATGATTTTCCGCACACCCGACAAATCCGCGGGAGCCGGATCCATGCCTTCGCGGAGGCGTCCGTTGGCAACGGTTTTCCGCACAAATTTCTGCTTGGGTTCCCTGTAAAGGATCGTGAATTTCTTTCCCAGGGGCTTTAAGCACTTTTCGTACACCCAGATGGGGCTTACTTCGTAGCAGCCCACGTGCGGCGTCATGAAAATCAGGCTCTTACCTTCGGCAACTGCCTCGGCCACAATTTTGGCTGCGGATTCGTCTTCAGCGATGTGTGCCATCACGTCCGCATTCGAGCGCTTCCACACCCACGCCATTTCCACGGCTTGCATGCCGGCGTGGCGCACTGCCACGGGCATCACCCGGTCTTCATCGAGCCCTGCCTGCCGAAGGTTCGTACGAAGTTTTCGACGATACGTGGGACCGAACCAAAACGCGCACACCCCCAGAAAAGCACCCAAGCGGTGCAGCACGGAAAGCGGCAGCAGACTGACTAATTTAAGGAGTGCGTCCATCGCAATGTTCGGGCAGCGTCGGTGCCGCCCTCTGTCAACTCATCGGAAACGGCTTATTTTAGCGGGGAACCGAGCACTTTCGGCACCTCAGAAAAGATGCCGTAAAAGGGCATTCAACGCCACGGCAAGCGCCGTCATCACCGCCAAGTTGAGTTTTTTTGCGAGAAACACCACGACAATCAGCGTCACCAAGTCCGCGGGATTCGTCGTCATAAAGGCGGGGGCCACCACCGACACCATGACACACCCCGGCGCCGCATCCAAAAGTTTTCTCGTCTGCGGCGACAGTTTTTTTTCCTTAAAAAGAGGTACCCCAAAAGACGCGACGAATAGGTGGCGGCACACATGCCGAGAACGGTGATGACTTCCGCGAGCGTGAGATTAAACATAGTCGCTCTCCGCCGTAATGAGAAGCCACGCCGCCCAGAGTCCCGCAAGAGATCCCACGGCAACGCTCACGCCCGAAGACCACACCAAGGACGACAAGCCGGCTGCCACGGCACTCACGGCCCACGGCAGACATTTTTTCGTGCCCGGCCACATGGAGGCCAAAATCGAAATGAAGATCACCGGGAACGCCATGCCGATACCCCAATCCGTGAGGTCGCCCACGCCGCTGCCGACTGCAGCACCGATAAAGGCGCAGCCCCACCAATTGAACCACAGCGACAGGCCTACGCCCATTTGACGTACTCCCC
>UQUM01000026.1 GCA_900544255.1 uncultured Sutterella sp. | reverse complement strand
TCCCTTTACCAGCTTTGGGAAGATTATATGGTGGCTACCAGCAATTAGTCAATGTATTTTACGAACGATGTACTAGACAAGCCTCTAAATGGGCGAAGTCCGAGAAATGCTCAGATGCACAGCTCATTAATGCACTGCAGGAGATGGAACGAGGGTTGACGGGAAATGCCTTGGGAGCCAACCTGTACAAAAAACGCATAGCTGTTCCTGGAGCAGGCAAAAGCGGCGGGTGGCGTGTGATTGTTGCGACTAAATTCAGAGGGCACTGGTTCGTTATTCATGGCTTTGCAAAAAATGTGCAAGCCAATATCGATGCTCAGCAGCTGGCAGACTTGAAGGTGTTGAGTAAGGCGCTTCTTTCCTATGACGACCTCACAATTGAACGTGCCGTTGGGATAGGTGTGATTCGCCCTATTACGGAGGGACAAAGCAAATGAGAGATCCTACGTTAGATCAAACGATCATGGAACTTTCTAAGTTCAGTGTTGAACAGGGAAAAATGTCAGTTTCGGATTACGAAAAAATCCTTGAGCACTGCGGCTGTAAAGAGCATTTGGCGCCTATGTCCGGCGAACAATTTAAATCTATTCGGGAAAAGCTTCGACTGAGTCAGGCTGCTTTGGCGTCGTTGATCGGGATATCACTGGCTTCTGTAGTGAAATACGAAGCTGGGCAGAAAATTTCTAATCCCGTGGCAATTCTGATGAGAACGATGAACACGCATGGTATTAACGGTCTGTGTTACGCATAGTTTCAGGTATTTCTAAAAGACAGAGTTGGTGTAAGCAACTCCTGACTAAAGTCAGAAGCTTTATTGTTACCGTCTTAAGTAGACGGCTCAACATAAGGCTGGTCTTACTGCAGCCCTTGAGACATCAGCTGATATCCCAAACCGAGCAGGTTCCGACTCGCATTTAAGTCGGCGTGCGCCCGGTAACCACAAGAGCACTGGAAGCGGTGCTTTTTACGAGCACCGAGCTTCCCACAACGGGCACAGGTCTGACTCGTGTAGTGAGGATCGACAAACATCACTTCCATTCCTTCCTGAATGGCCTTGTAGACGATCATCTGCTGCAGTTTCCTGAAGGGCCACCGATGCAGACGGGCAAGGACTCGAAGGTTGGCTTTGATGCGTTCGCGAATGTGCGTCAGGTCTTCCAGAATAATCAGCTTCTTTTTCTTTTCCTTCGCTTCATTGACGATATCACGACTCACGACATGGTTGACATGTGCCACATGGCGTCTTTCCCGGCGGGAAGCCTTCCGAAGGTGCTGTTTGGCACTTCGTGAGCCGTTGCGCTGAAGACGCGTACGTAGACTTTGTTTTCTATCGCGATTGTGCTTGAGCTTTCCGGCTTTCCACAGTTTTCCCGTGGAAGCGGCAGCCATATTATTTTCTCCTACATCAACTCCCATCATCACTTCTTTCGTCTGAAGTTCTGAGGGAGAAACAGGTTGAACAGCGTTTTCGACGGTGATGTGCAGTTCCCAGAAATCCGGTCGCTTTCCGTAGCCGCGGTGCAGCGCAAGATTGCTTTCCTTGCGTTTACTGGAGGTAAGCAACGCTGTTTGGTGATCTCCCGGTGCCAGTGTCGCTTCCACTCGTCCTTTCATTGTGTAGAGACTGACGGTACCGTCTTCTCGGTAGGTGATTGTGTTCTTATCGAGGTGCACTGAAGGATTTTTAAAACGGATTGTCTTCAGCTCAGGTTGCTTCAACTGCTGCGGGTGATTGGCGAGCTCCGTCTTGTAGGCCGACGAAACCGATCGAATCACGTTGCACGCCAACTGTGCCCCCAACGCAGGGAATATTTCGCGGATCTTCGAGTAGGCTGCGTGGTGCAGGGCGAATCGCTGCCACAAACGGCTTTCTTTGTTTTTGCAAACGATGGGCACGACGAGATTGCAGGCATCCCGATAGAGCGCATGGGTTTCTGACAATTTGACGGAATCTTCAGGGCTGATCAACAGACGAACACAGACCGTCCGGTTAAGTTTCGCCAACTTAACCAGTTTACCGGCGTCCTTGGATGTGTTCAGTCCTTTCAACGGTTTCCTCTTGTTTTCAAAATAACTCCGTCTACATGGGAAACATCATACCGATAATATTTTGTAAAATCCTGACTATGTTCAAAAATCTGGCTTTGCCGCGATTCCTCTCGCGACTAAAGTCGCAAGTTTCCTCGCGGCATTTCTATGAACGGTGACTTGTTCGATATGACACCTACGGTGACAACCGGTGGAACACCGGCTAAAACCGAAAAAAATCCGGCGCTTATTCCTTTGGCAGAACGTCTGCGCCCTGCGACGATTGATGAAGTCATCGGACAGAAAAAACTCCTGGGGGAAGGGCAGCCGCTCCGAGTCGCGTTTGAAACGCATCGGCCGCATTCCATGATTCTTTGGGGGCCTCCCGGTGTGGGTAAAACCACGTTGGCGCGTCTGATGGCGGATGCTTTCGGTTTGGCCTTCATCGCGATCAGTGCCGTGCTCGCCGGCGTCAAGGAAATCCGCGAAGCGGTGGACGAAGCCAAAACCCGCATGGCGGCGACCGGTAAACCCACGCTCGTTTTCGTGGACGAAGTGCACCGCTTCAATAAAAGTCAGCAGGACGCCTTCTTGCCGCATGTGGAAAGCGGCCTTTTTATTTTCGTAGGGGCCACGACCGAAAATCCCTCGTTTGAAGTGAATGCGGCTCTGCTGTCACGCTCAGCCGTTTATGTGCTGGAAAGTTTGTCGCATGACGAACTGAACGAACTCATAGATCGGGCGCTCACGCGGGAAATTCCCGGCATGACCGTGGACGAAAAAGCGCGGGAACTCTTGATCGGGTTGGCCGACGGCGATGCCCGGCGGCTTTTGAATGCGCTCGACGTCGCCTGCGGGATGGCAAAAGACCGACACATGACGACGGTGGACGAAGAATTTCTTCGTAAGACCCTGCCCGCCACGATGCGCCGCTTTGATAAGGGGGGCGACAACTTTTACGACCAGATCAGCGCGATGCACAAAAGCGTGCGGGGCAGTGACCCTGATGCGGCCCTTTACTGGTTTGTGCGGATGTTGGACGGCGGTTGCGATCCCCGCTACATCGCACGGCGCGTGGTGCGGATGGCCGTTGAAGACGTGTCGCTCGCGGATCCCCGCGGGACGCAGTTGGCGGTGGAAGCCGCAGAAATTTACGAGCGGCTGGGATCTCCCGAGGGGGAACTCGCGATTGCGCAGGCGATCGTGTATTTGGCGGTGGCGGCAAAATCGAACGCCGTGTACAACGCCTACAACGCGCTGCGGGACTTTGTGAAGAAAGACGGAACGCGCCCCGTGCCGATGCATATCCGGAATGCTCCGACGAAATTGATGGCGGAATTGGGGTACCACGCGGGGTATCGATACGCCCATGACGAAGAAGGTGCCTTTGCTGCGGGCGAAGTGTATCTGCCGCCGGAAATTGCCGATCAGCATTGGTATGAGCCCACGGATCGCGGGCTTGAAATCAAGATCCGCGAAAAGATGGCGAGACTCAAAGCGTTGAACGACGCCGCGCATGCGGCGGGAAAAGGTCGCTACGACGAAAAAAAGACCAAAGGCTAAGCACAATTTTCTTGCAAGACGTCCGCAAAAGCGGGAGAATTCCAAACTATGTTTTTAAAAGGATACGGAGACTTCCGTATTCTTGAGCTCACGAAAGAATAGGTTCCATAATGCTCGACATCAATATGCTGCGTAAGCAGCTTCCCGACGTGGTGGCCCGTCTCGCGACGCGCCCCTTCGCTTTCCCGGAAAAAGAATTCAATGAACTTGAGAATGAACGCAAGGCGGTTCAGACTCAGACCGAAGAGCTGCAGGCGAAGCGCAATCAGCTCTCCAAGGAAATCGGCATTGCGAAGAAGCAGGGCGGCGACGCGTCTGCGTTGATGGCGGAAGCGGCGGCTATTCCCGAAGAGCTCAACGAACTCTCCGCGAAGTTGGATGAAATCAAGCACAACCTCACGGAAATGCTGATGGCGATTCCGAACCTGCCGCACGAATCCGTGCCGACGGGCCGCGACGAACGCGACAATGTCGAACAGCGCCGTTGGGGGACGCCCCGTACGTTTGACTTCCCGATCAAGGATCATGTGGACGTGGGTGCCCCCCTCGGCATGGACTTTGATACCGCGGCGAAGTTGTCCGGTACGCGTTTCTGCTTCATGAAGGGGCAGGTGGCGCGTCTGCACCGCGCCTTGGCGCAGTTCATGCTCGACGTGCATACGCGCGATCACGGCTATACCGAGTGCTATACCCCCTACATCGTGACGGGCGAAACGCTGCGCGGTACGGGGCAGCTGCCGAAGTTTGAAGAAGACCTCTTTGCCGCGAAGAAGGGCGGCCAGGAAGGTAAGGGCGATCCTCTTTACCTCATTCCGACCGCGGAAGTGACGTTGACGAACTCGGTCGCGGGTAAGATGTTGAAGGCTTCCGACCTGCCGATTTTCGTGACGGCTCATACGCCCTGCTTCCGCAGCGAAGCCGGCGCCTACGGCCGCGATACCCGCGGCATGATCCGTCAGCACCAGTTCGACAAGGTGGAAATGGTGCGCATCGTGCGTCCGGAAGACAGCTACAAGCATTTGGAAGAACTCACGAAGAACGCCGAAGACATTCTGCAGCGCCTGGGCCTGCCCTATCGCGTGATCGTGCTCTGCACGGGCGACATGGGCTTTGGTTCCGCGAAGACCTATGACCTGGAAGTCTGGCTCCCGGCACAGAACACCTACCGTGAAATCAGCTCCTGCTCCAACTGCGAAGCCTTCCAGGCCCGCCGTATGGGTACGCGTTTTAAGGATGAAAACGGTAAGCCGCAGTACGTGCACACGTTGAACGGTTCAGGCCTTGCCGTGGGTCGTACGCTCGTTGCCGTGCTCGAAAACTACCAGAACGCCGACGGTTCGGTGACGGTGCCTGAGGTGCTTCGTCCCTACATGGGCGGCGTGGAAAAGCTCGTGCCGGAAGGTAAGTAATAGCAGAGATCGGCTTCTTTAGCTTATTTTCTGATATTTTCGGCGGAAGGTGAGGAATTGCTTTCCGCCGTTTTCTTATTTAAAAATATTTAATAAATAATGATTATCCCCCCCCCCGCCGCCAAACACATAACGTAGCAAATACGGTAAAGTCAAGAGAAAATAATTTTGATTTACTTCGTGTCATATGTGCTTTTGCAGTTATTGTGATACATATCAGCGCCCAATTTGTAGGAGCAATAACGTCAGATCCTATGTATGAAGGAGTTTGTTTTGATCATATATTGAATGATGCTTTGTATAACGGGCTGTCTCGCTTTGCAGTGCCTTGCTTTGTGATGTTGTCTGGAGCTTTCCTACTGGACAATGACAGAAATGCCGATTTTTCACAGTTCTACAGGAAATCATTTAAAAAACTGCTCATTCCTGTTTTTGTTTTCAGCATAATCTATTTTTTGTACGATTATGTTTTGCTTATCGGCAAAATTTTTGTTTTACATAGAGAAGTGCTTTCTATAGCAATTCTTCTTGAGCCTGTTAAACAATTAATAGCGGGGGCGCCCTTCTATCACATGTGGTACATGTACATGCTGATCGGCTTGTATGCATTGGTACCAATGGTCATACGGTTGAAAAAAGAAATCGGTTTTGATCGTTTTGAAAAGTTAGCCTATATTTTCATAGTAGTTGCTTCATTGGCAGGCTGGTTTGCTGCGCAAAAAATTAACTGGGATCCCGGAATGAGTTTTCGGTATTTGGGGTATTTAATGATAGGCTATGTATTGCGTAAACGTTGTTATGAAAATAACGCTCGCGCATTGGTTTTTATTGTTTCAGGTTTGCTGATTGAAACGATAAATTCATTCTTACGATATCATCAAATTTTACAGCGCATAGCGGAAGGAGACAGCGTTTATAACTTATATGCCCCTCATGCCCCTCTTGTGGTAATTTCATCGGTTCTTCTGTTTGCTGGATTTGCGTATCTCAAGACAAATATATCAATTCCAAGATTAGCTTCGGCTTCTTTCGTAATTTATCTTGTTCATGCGGGAATTTTGAGCTGTATACAAATTATTTCAAGTCCGAAGTTCTTTGCGCTATATGATGTAACGGGAGATACCAGAGTCATAATTCCACTGGTATCAATTATGACATTTCTGTTGTCTTTCATTTGTGCTGAGTTATACAATATATTGTGGAATAAATTTGAAAAAAATACAGATATAAGCAATCGATTGTGTCGGCTCATTTGGAGGAACTGATCTGTCACTGTAAAATTTAAGCAGATTAGCCTATTGCATATTGCTATCCGTCGTGGCACAATGCACCCCACATTTCGAGGTGAGAAGACTTTCTCACGCCAACCTGCCTTCCCGGGCAAGGTGGATACGCGGATAGCGGATGCGGCTCAGTTTGAGCAAATGAACGGGGAAAAGAAACCGTCCGCTCCTTATCCGAGTCGGGCGGTTTTTTCATACTCGGAAATCGGGTTTTTGAGTGGGCGGCCCACTTTACCATCATGGCCGCGGGTGGATTTAGTCCTAATTGCTTCACCTTCCCGACGTGGGGAAAAGCGAGCTAAAACGGAGAGCAACATGAGCAACCGTCTTACGATCAAAGGTCAGGTCACGATTCCGAAGGATGTGCGGGAATTTCTGGGCCTTACGATGGGGGCAAGCGCCGTCGAATTCTTTATTGCCGAAGACGGCACGGTGCAGGTGCGAAAGGCACAGACGCCGGGGCGGATTTCCGCGACCGGACGCGAAACCGTGAAGACCTGCCGTACGCCGCGCCCGGCGGTGTCGCACTGCGATCGGGTACTTGCCCTCTTGTCCGGTACGGTGGCTTAATTCGCCAGGCGCTCGATAAGCGTCAGCAGCGCCTTTTCGTCGTCGGCGTCATTCGGCAGCAGTGCGTCGTCCTCCGTGCCGAGCGTGAAGGCCGTAAGCCCTGCGTTTGCCGACACGGCTGCGGGTGAGACGACAAAACGCGACGAAAGCACGGCGTCGGAGGTTCCGGCAAAGGCCTTTTCCCAAGCAGAACGAAGAACGGACGTTGTCTGCGTTGCCGGCGGCCAACTGTAATTTTCCGGAAAACTCACCGTGAGATCGCGTCGCGCGCCTGTTCGGCTTTCGCCGTTCATGCGTTCCACCGCGATTTGTGCGGCTTCGTAGGCCGCTTCGGCGGTTTCCGTGAGGGCGGCTTTGGCACGGGACGAGAAGGCCGCGCGCAAAGTACAGGCGGACGTCAGAATCGACGCCCAGTCCTTGCGGCAGACGACAGGGGAGAAAGCAACACTCACGTAGGGAGCGGCACGGTTGATTTGAAACGTCGTCGGGAGATCCCGCCACGCTTTTTGAACGGCGTCGGCGGCTGCGTAGGCGTTGGTTTTTTCCCGGCTCGTGTCTTGCCACTTGATATAGCGATCCGCAATGGCGGCGGTGACGGCCGTGAGTCCGGCAAAATTCACAAAACCGCGGGTCGGGCGACCTTCGAGCGCCAGGTGACCTGAGAATCCCGAAAAGCCGTTGAAACCGGTTGAGAGTCGTTGCTCTCGGGTGTTTTTGAGAATTTCATCCGCAGCGCGATAGCCGGCATCCGGTGCGTCCGCAGCAATCGAGCAGACCCAGACGGGGCGAGCGGTTTGAGCGCGGCGAACCCAGTCCCAGAGGAGCGCGGTGCGCCGGGCCAATTCACCTTTTGCCGGAATTGTGATGAGGAGCGATTGGGTGTCGGCGGTCTCGTGCGTACGGAAACACACGGACTGGGTTAAGACGGGGCGCACGGATGCCGTTGGCTTGCCTTTTTCGGAAGTCCCTGCGGGCGGTATCGGTTGCGGCGCCGTCAGCCGACGAGCGTCTATCCCCAAAGTAGTGAGAGCCCCTGCGATCGTCTCGGCATTAAAGCCGTTTTTTTCCGAAAAGTGTCCTTTAAGCAGCCGCGTCAGGTTGTCCGTAAAGAAGGCGTCCGGGGCAAAGTTGCTCTCAGCCGCGGGCGCAACGCCCGCCGGAACGACGAGCGCTGCGCCGAGGTCGCTTTCTACGGCCCCGGCGGTGCCGACGGCAAGGGCGGCAAAGCCCCCGAAGAACTTATTGAAGGGTATAGCCGGCATAGGACGTCGGTTCTTTGCGGGCCAAGGTGAGGCAATGCAGATTCACTTCGGTGAAAATAAGGGAACCTGCGGCGGGCAGCCCCTTCGGGAACGAAAGTTCGAGTCGGGCCTTCGAAATAAAGACGGGGAAATGTCGCCATTCGCGTCCGCCCAATTTGAAGGTAAGCGTCAGTTTGGCAACGGTAAGTCCCGCAATTTCCGCGTAGTCGGTTTCGATCGATTCCAGTTTTCCGCCGGCGGCGTAAAGACCGGCTTGGCCGGCCGTTGCCGGTGCTTCCGTCAAGGTATCTTCAAAAACGGCGTAAAACCGTTCAGCCTTCAATTCCTCGGGCGGCGTAAAGACTTTTTCAGCTACGCCCGCCAATACCCCGCGGTAGTTTTGATGCGGTTCATAGGTGCGCCAGAGAAGGGGCCACAAGGGGTCGAAGGCGACGAGGCTTTTCACGGGGAAACCGTTTTCATCCTGAAGCTCGATCCGCAGGAACCCCGCGGCATTTTCGTGCGTGGAATACCCTTCTTCGGGACGGAACGTGACGGGGAGACCTTCGGGGAAGAAGGGAAAGTAAAAGGACTTTCCGGCTTTCGTTTTGTCACCGGCCCGTACGCACCCCAAAGCCGGGGTTGATCCCGCAAAGTGGCCCGTGTCGGCAATGCCGACGTAGGCGCCGAGTTCGATCCCGTCCGAAGAAGGATTATCGGTTTCTTTGGCTAAGCCCGGCGACATCCGTACGACGTGCTCTTCCACGAACTGCAGGAAACTCTCTTCATGATCTTCGCCGATATGGTCGGTGAGATCGTCAAAAAACGCCTCGTTCTGCAGGCTGCGCATCAAGGCGTCCGAAATGGGATTGATGAGGGACGCAAAGGTGAGCGGTTCCGTCGGTTCCTTGATGCCGAGCCACGTCCAGGGGGTGAAGTCACGGGGTAAATGCGCGCCTTCTTCCTCTTGCGCCGACTGCATCTCGGTGCGGGCGAGTTTCAATAGGGGCGCAGCCGTCGAGACGCCGGTGCGTTCCATGATCCACTGCGCGAGCGCAACGGCCGCGGCGCGCGGTGCGTAGCCTTCGGTTTCCGGGTACTCATCGTAAATAAGATGCAGGATGAGGAGTATCCAGTCGCCCGTGCGGCCGGGATTTTTTACGCGTTCCAAAATGGCACGGCGCCGTTCGTACGCGTCGGCGTCATAAAAAGCCTCGCCCAGAAGCTGCAGGCCTCCCACGAAGTAGAAAATCTGAGGATTTCCCGTGTTGCGCAAAAGCAGCGTCAGAAGAGCCAGGGCTTTTCCGACCGAGGCGGGGCACCCGATGCCGCGCGCACAGCATTCGGCTGCCTTGAGTTGTGCGGGTACCGATCCGTGGGCGGCTGCGGTCATCAACCAGTGCAGGGCTTCCGCTTCATCGTGCGGTTGACGGGGCGTAACCTGCAGCAGTTGTTCGCCGAAAAAGGCGAGCAGTTTCGCACTCGGAGCATGGACGAGTTGCTCAGTGAGAAGACTCCCCGCGAGAAGCCCCGGAATTCGTTGGACGATTGAGAGGTGTCGGTCATCCAAAAGCCAGTCGACGGCCGGCGGAAAACCTGCGGCGAGAAATTGTCCCGCGGTATAAATGACGGCGGGCAGCGTTTCGTCGTGATACTCCGTGTCCGCGAGCATCTGCTGCGCCGCGAGAAAAAGCGCGGCCGGCGTGCGCAGATGCAGGAGCCACTCCCGCCGCTGAGCCCGGGCGCGGCGGGTGAAGGGGCGCATCGTGGCGGCGTACGCAAGGGCATTTTCATAGGTTGCCCGCTCGGTCCACCGGCGGCGCAGCCGGGCGACGGTTTCGTCCGTTCCGTCGTTTTTAAGTTCTCGGCGCGACGGCGGGAGCCACCGTACTCGGTCTTCCTCGGCGGTGACGGGGGTGTGGTGAAAGAAGGCACCGGCAACGAGAATCCCGACGGGGGCGATTTTGTCGCCCTTCGTGAGGTGAGACGCCGAGGCGGTGGGCATGATGACCGGAACGTTTTTAAATTCCGGGTTGGTCCAGGCGACGCTCACCGCTGAATAGCGTCGCCCGCCGAGAACGCCCAGGTTCTTAATGGATTTCACCACGCCGCAGCGTCGGTAAAAGGCCATGTCGATGTTTTTGAGCCCCGGCGCTTCCGGAAGGTTGCCGAGTGCCCAGAAGGCGAGATGACAGGTGAGGGGAACGCCGGCCCGCAAAAGCGTCGCCTGACGCGACCAGCCCGCGGCGTAGACGGTGTAGCGCTCGCTGGGTTTGACGGTCTTCCTGCCGATGCTTACCGAGTAATAGGCTTCGGTGAGATTGTCCTCGACGGCGACGCCCGAGATGACGACCGGGGTTTCCCGTTCCGTGGCAATGAAGGGATAAACGGGACCGTCGGCGACTTCGGTGTCGCCCCAGCTTTCGAGTGAATTTTTTAGGAGCACAGCCTGCAGTTTCCCCGCCGCATCGCGTTTCCAACCCGCCGAAGCCGTGGTTCTTAAAACGGCGGCCGGGCGCACGTCGTAGCTCCCCAAAGGGTGAGATTGCGGCGGCTGAAAATGAATCCCGTCGCTCTCGTCGGGGGACTGCAGGGCCTCATCCGGCCCCGTAAACGGCGTGAGTCCCGAGGGGAGTTCGCTTTGAGGAATGTCGTCGGTTCCGAACCAGTCGCTTAAGGTCGGAAAACCGTTCGCGGCGCGTCCGACCACTTTAAAGAGCGGTTCGCCGCAGCGGGTAAAGGGATTCAGGATTCCGGGGCGGCGTGCCGCCTGATTTTTGAGTTTCCCGTCGGCCCAATCCTTAAGGCGCAGGAGAGCGAGTTCGGGCGGTACCGTGAGCCCCATGCCGAGTCGGCGCAGCGTCTTGCGGACGGGGGCCCGGTGCCAGAAACCGGCTTCTCGCCGGGAGATGGCCAGGGTTTGGCCGTCTTTGAGTTTTTCCAGCATGACGACGGCTACGCTCCAGGTCACGCGGTTTTGCCAGGCCGGGGAATCCGCCGTGCGGGCGCCCCGCAGAAACCGAACCCCGAAAAGAATGTCGAGGATGTCGGTGTACTGGTCGCGGTTCGCGTAAATCTCACCGAAATTGCCGTAAAGCCGCGAGAGTTGGTTTTCCAAATAACTTTCGAGGAGGTCGTCGCCCGCCGCGCGGTGTGCGAAGGCAGCGGTGGCGATCACGTCGGCTTTGAACCCCGGGTTGTGCCGTAAGGCCGCATCAATCCAGACGGTATCCGTCTTTTGCTCCCAGACGGCGGCAAAGCGCACGGTATTTGTGCCGGCGATCCGTTTGACGGCGGCGGGAAAACTATCCCGATGGGCGACGACGCGGAATTTGCCGGTTTTAAAAAGCGTATGAATGACGTCGGCGTCCGCAAAGGCGGCCAGTTGGTTTTCCACTTCGGCCGCCAGGGCTTCCGTACGGGAAGTCATTTCGCGGGTGAGACCGTAACCGGGAAGATTGCAAAGAAGAAGACTCATAACAAGCGTCGGTGCAGAAAAAATGGGTCGCAAAGGCTGCGAAGAACTGGCATTATACTGCAGTAAGGCCGTGGTTTTGAGTTAAATTTCACGTAAAATCAAAAGTTAATGCGTATATTTTTTGCAAGGTTGACAGCAATGTCGGCTTGACCCGCGACTTCAGTCGCGAGTCAAGCCTGCTGCCGTGAAGATCATCTCCGCCAGTCCCGCGAAGACAAAAGAACCCGCCGGTTTTTTTGCAGCAACGGCGGGTTTTTATTGCCGGGCGACGGATTATTTCATCGGCATCATGCTCAAACCGTGTAACGGTTCGTTTTCTGACATCATCCGTTTGACTTGCATCGTACGTGAGACGGAGTTGCTTTGTCGGCCGACCGTCAAGCCTCTTCTTACCAAGTACGACTTCGAAAAATCGGTCTGAAAGTTTTGTGCCGCCATCAACGAAGCATGCGACCCGGTTTCCTAACACTCCGAGATGAACCGCGGCCCATAGCACAAACGAATGCGCCTGATGCAGACGGTACAACTAAAAGTTACCCCTAGAAAAGTACGGGATTGCACCTTTCGGGACTGCGGCAGACTGTGCCCCGTTTCTGTCGACTTGAGTCGGCAGACCGGTATTTATAACAGTCTGGAGCTTCTTTATGACCACTCTCAGCGCCTATGCGCTCAATTTCCGGGGTCGACTTTTCCCTCCTCTTATCTCCGGCGGCATGGGCACCAACATCTCCACCGACCGTCTGGCGCTTGCCATTGAAAAGATCGGCGGCATTGCTCACGTGTCCGATGCGGAGTTGCCGGACGTCTGCGACCGACTTTTCGGTACGCGCTTCACGGCGGGCAAGGCAAAGCGCTTTCAGGCCCTGCGTACGAATTCGGTGAAGACGGAAGAGACGTTTGACCTCGGTGCCGTTCGCGAAGCGACGTTGCGCTACGTGGGCAGCCTTATGGAACGAGCGACGGGCAATGGGCTGCTTCTCATCAACTGCATGGAAAAGCTCACGATGAATGCCGGACTTGAAACACTGAAGACCCGACTCAATGCGGCGTTGGATGCCGGCATCGGCGGCATCACGCTTGCGGCAGGCCTGCATCTTTCAAGCTTCCGGCTCATGCAGGAGAATAAGCGCTTTCACGACGCTCTTCTCGGCATCATTGTTTCTTCCCACCGAGCGCTGAACCTTTTCCTGCGAAAGAGCGAATCGACGGGACGGCTTCCGGACTACATCGTGGTCGAGGGACCGCTTGCGGGCGGGCATTTGGGGTTCGGCATGGACTGGGCACTGCATTCGCTGCCCGCCATCGTGCGCCAAGTGAAGGCTTATCTCGCGGAAAAAGGGTTGTCGATTCCGGTCATCGCCGCGGGCGGCATCTTCACGGGAACGGAAGCCGTGAAAATGATCGAAGAGAACGGCGCCGACGGCATTCAGGCGGCGACACGCTTTGCCGTGGCACAAGAAAGCGGCCTCTCGCAGGCCGGAAAGACGGCCTTTTTCAACGCCCGACCGGAAGACATCGTGGTGAACAGCTTCTCTCCGACGGGCTACCCCATGCGAATGCTGAGGTCATCGCCGGCACTTGCGCAGGCGGTTCGCCCGAATTGCGAGGCCTACGGTTACCTGCTCAATCACGGCGACTGCCCGTACCTCAAAGAATGGCGGGAGCGCGAGGCGGCGATTGAACGGGGGGAACTCTCGGCCGAAACCGCGCCCTGCATGACGCACGGATGCCTGTGCACTCACATGAGAAACTACAAGGTGTGGACCTGCGGTGCGAATGCCTCACGGCTCCGTGAAACGAGTGTGCAGCGCGAGGACGGCTCCTGGATCGAGCCCACCGCCGTCGAAGTCTATGAAGATTACCTCTATTCCGAAGGCGGCAGGGTGGCGCTGCCTCGGGAAGCGGAGATCTACCTTCAGAATCGGGAAAAAGCACTCGCTTTGAATGCGCCGGTCGAGACTTTTTAGAAAAACAAGGGGGTGTTGCCCCTCGTCAGCGGACGACTTTATCAACACCCCTCCTATATCTGAGAAAACGGCAGACTTCGGTCGGAAGGCCTAAGGCAAAGGGCTTAAGCAGACGCCGCTGCTTTGCGATAGGGTAGCGGACAGGCTGTCGGTGTAAGAGCGGCGGCCCGAATAACGGAGGCCTTATGGCATTTAACAATATGTTCTACTACCTTTTCCTCTGCCTCTTCTTTTTCGGCATCGGGGAATTTTTGGGGGTGCTCACCAAAGCCCGTCTGTCGGCGGTGTTCGTGAGCCTGATGTTGTTCTTGGTCTGCTTTATGACGGGCGTCATTCCGCCCGACATCATCGCGCAGGCGAAGTTGGACGGTATCGGTAAGTGGGCGGTGATCTTCATCGTCTTCTCGATGGGTACCACCATCAATCTGAAAGAATTCATCGAACAGTGGCGTACCCTCACGACAGCTGTTTTGGCCATGGCCTTTGTGATGCTCTCCGGCGTCGTTCTCATTCCCTTGGTGGGCTACAACGAAGCGATTGTGTCAATCCCGATCATCAACGGCGGTATCGTGGCCACCCAGATCATGACGAATTCGGCGATGGAACACGGCTTTACGATGGCCGCAGCCCTGGGGACGATCGTCTTTGCCGTGCAGAAATTCGTGGGAACGCCCTTTGCGTCGCACTATGGCCTGAAGGAAGCCCGCATGCTCGTCGAGGAATACCGCAAGACGGGGACGGTGCCGCCGGAATACGGTGCGAAGCCCAAGGCCGTGAAGGCCGAAGGCGAAAAGAAACTGCTCTTTTGGGAACAGCACAAGAATTTCTACGGCAACTTCACTTGCCTGACGATTACCGGACTCTTTTGCTGGGTGGCGTTCGTCTTGGGTAAGAACACCGGCATCGCCGCGTCGATCTGGGCTCTCATTTTGGGGTGTGTCGCGGGCTGCACCGGCATGCTGCCGAAGAACATTCTGAAGCACGCTAATTCCGCCGGTATCTTCAACGCGGCCTGCTTTGCGACGATCATTCCCTCGTTGGCCCGCATTACCCCCTCGGATTTGGTGCATTTGGGCATCGCAACGGCGATCCTCTTTGCCGTGGTGCTCGTGACGCTGTACCTCTTTTTCTACGTACTTCCCTTCTGGAAGATCCTGGGTTCGAAGAACGTGGCGATGGGCGTTGCAGTCTGCCAGCTTCTGGGGTTCCCGGCGACCTACCTTATCGTGAACGAAGTCGCGCAGGCCGTGGGGCAGACCGAAGAAGAACGCAGGATTATTTCGGATCGACTGATGCCCAAGTACTTGGTTGCCGGGTTTACGACGGTGACGTCCTTGTCCGTGATTGCGGCCGGTATCTTTGAAAAATTCCTCTAAGGTAAATAACGATGTTGACGTTTAATCCTCAGTACTATCCCTACAGTTCCCGCCGCAGCGTCGTTTACGCCGCCAACGGCATGTGCTGCGCCGGCAACCCGACCGTCACTTCGATCGGTCTGCAGACGATGTTAAAGGGCGGCAACGCCATTGACGCGGCGGTCGCGATGGCCGCGGCGCAGCCCGTCGTCGAACCCACGGGCAACGGCATCGGCGCCGACGCCTTTGCGATCATTTGGCACAAGGGCAAGATCTACGGCATCAACGGCTCAGGCCCCGCGCCGAAAGCCTTGTCGGTCGCGGCTCTGAAGGAACGCGGCCACGACAAGATTCCGTCTTACGGTATTGAACCCATTGATGTGCCGGGGGCGCCTGCGACGTGGGCAGCGGTAAACGAACGGTTCGGCCGCCGCAGCCTCGCGGAAAACATGGAACTTGCGGCGCAGTACGCTGAAAACGGTTACCCGGTTTCGCCCATGATGAGTTATCTCTGGAACGAAGCTTACGGGGTCTACACGAAGGAACGTGAAACGAAGCCTGAAATGCAGGGGTTCTTCGACGTCTTCTGCCCGAACGGCCGTCCGCTGCAGCCCGGCGAAATCTTTAAGGCGCCGCAGCTGGCGAAGACCCTGCGCGAAATCGGCCGCACCAACGCCGAAAGCTTCTACCGCGGCGAACTCGCTGCCCGCATCGGCGATTTCTTCAAGAAGTACAACGGTTTCCTTACCGCGGACGACTTGGCGGCCTTTAAGCCCGAATGGGTTGATCCGATTTCCGTCAACTACCGCGGCTACGACGTGTGGGAAATTCCGCCCAACGGTCACGGCATCACGGTGCTGATGGCTCTCAAGATCATGGCGGGCTTTGAAATGCACGGCCACGAAGACATCGAAACCGTGCACCGTCAGATCGAAGCGATGAAGCTCGCGATGAAGGACACGGCCGAATACGTGACGGAACCGAGCTTCATGAAGGTCACCGCCGAAGAACTTTTGAGCGATCGGTACGCTGCCGACCGCCGCGCCCTCATCACCGATACTGCGATGGATCCGCAGGCGGGCGATCCCCGTTATCACTCCACGATTTACTTCTGCACGGCGGATAACGAAGGCAACATGGTGTCGTGGATTCAAAGTAACTTCCGCGGTTTCGGTTCCGGCGTGGTGATGCCCGATACCGGCATCTCCTTTAACGACCGCGCGGAAAACTTCCGCTTTGATGAAAATCACGCCAATGCCCTCTTGGGCGGCAAGCGTCCCTACCACACGATTATCCCGGCCTTCCTCTCGAAGGACGGCGAAGCCGTGGGGCCCTTCGGCATCATGGGCGGCTTCATGCAGCCGCAGGCGCATATGCAGGTCGTACAGAACTTGGTTGACTACGGCATGAATCCGCAGCAGGCCTTGGACGCCCCGCGCTGGCAGTGGATCGGCGGCAAGAAGGTCGAAATGGAACAGGAATGGTCCAACGCGATCGTGAACCGGCTCCTCGCAAAGGGGCACCAGATGCTCGTGCAGCCCAACCCCTACCACATGGGGCGCGGTCAGATGATTCTCCGTATGCCCAACGGCGCACTCTGCGGCGGTACTGAAAAGCGCACCGACGGCCAGATCATGTGCTACTGATCGGCATCGGTCCGTGACACGGCGGCGCCTCCGGGCGCCGAAACGAAACACCCCGGCGGGTTTGACCTGTCGGGGTGTTTCAGTTGTCGCAGGTTTGCGCCGACATTTCCATCAACTAAAAAAGGCGTCCCTTCGCAAGGAAAGGACGCCCGAATGAGACGGAAGGCCGTCTGCCGGACGTGATTGAAACGCCGGCAGAGACGGGGATTTCTTTATGCCTTCAGTGCATTCAAGGCCGAACCCGCCTTAAACCAGGTGAGTTGCTTGGCGTTGTAGGAATGCTGTGCTCCAAAGCGTTCCTTCTTGCCGTTTTCGTGCGTGAGCTCAATCGTCACGGTCTTCCCCGGTGCGATGGAAGCGAGGTTAAGCACCGAGATGCGGTCCTTTTCCTGGATTCGGTCGTAGTCAGAGGGGTTGACGAAGGTGAGCGCCAAGACGCCCTGTTTTTTAAGGTTCGACTCGTGAATACGAGCGAGGCTCTTTGCGAGCACTACGCGCACTCCGAGATAACGCGGTTCCATGGCGGCGTGTTCGCGGCTGGAGCCTTCCCCGTAGTTGTCGTCGCCTACGATCACGGAACTCACGTTGTGGTTCTTGTAGTAACGGGCGACTTTCGCGGGGGTGTCGTAGGACTTCGTTTCCACGTTCCAGACGCTCCCCGTTACGCCGTTGAAGGCGTTGACGGCGCGCTCCAACAGATTGTCCGAAATCCGGTCGATGTTGCCGCGGTACGCGAGCCACTTGCCCCCCGGAGAGATGTGGTCCGTGGTGCACTTACCCTTGGCCTTGATGAGAAGCGGCAGTTCGACGAAGTCCTTGCCGTCCCAGGCGGGGAAGGGTTCGAGCAACCGGATGCGTTCGGCGTTGGGGCTTACCTTGATTTCGATCTTTTCATAGGTCGGAAGGATGCAGCCTTTCACTTCCTTCACAAAGCCCTTCTTCGGCAGCTCTTCGCCCTTCGGGGCCTTGAGCTGATAGTTGGTACCGTCGGCCGCCTTAAAGGTGCCCTTTAAGGGATTGAAGGTGAGATCGCCCGCAATCGCCATCGCCATCACGATTTCGGGCGAGGCGAGGAAGGCATTCGTCTTCTTGCTGCCGTCGTTGCGGCCGGCGAAGTTGCGGTTGAAGGATTCGATGATGGCGTTCGGTTTCGTGGAATCCCCGATCGTGCGCTTCCACTGACCGATGCAGGGACCGCAGGCGTCGGCGAGTACCGTGGCGTTCAGCTTTTCAAAGTATTGGAGAACACCGTCGCGCTTGAGGGTTTCATAAATCCGGACGCTGCCCGGCACCACAAGGAGCGGGGTCTTGAATTCAATGCCTTTTTCGACGATCTGTTTGGCGACTGAAGCCGCACGCGTAATGTCTTCGTAGGATGAATTCGTGCAGGAACCGATCAGAGCCACTTCAAGCTGCGTGGGGAAGCCCTTTTCCTCGGCGATCTTCGCAACGTCGGACAAGGGCATCATGGCGTCCGGAGACATCGGGCCGTTGATGGCGGGTTCCACCTGAGAAAGGTTGATTTCGATCACGCGGTCGTAGTACTTCTCGGGGTGAGCGAGCACTTCCTTATCGGCGGCGAGATCCTTCTTGACGCCGTCGGCGAGTTTTGCGACCGCAGCGCGCCCCGTGGCGGTGAGGTAGCGCTTCATCGCGTCGTCATAGGGGAAGACGGTCGTCGTCGCGCCCACTTCTGCGCCCATGTTGCCGATCGTCGCCTTACCCGTGGCGGACAAGGTCTTGCAGCCGTCGCCGAAGTATTCGATGACGCAGTTCGTACCGCCCTTGGTGGAGAGGATGCCGGCGACTTTGAGAATCACGTCCTTAGGAGACGCCCATCCCTTTAATTTCCCGGTGAGCTTGATGCCGATGATCTTCGGCATTTTCAGTTCCCATTCCATGCCCATCAACGCGTCGCAGAGGTCGGCGCCGCCCGCGCCGATCGCGAGCATCCCGAGACCGCAGGCCGTGGGGGTGTGCGAGTCGGTGACGAGCATCATGCCGCCCGGAAAGTCGTAGTTCTCAAGGAAGATCTGGTGGCAGATGCCGGCGCCGGCGGGCCAGAAGTCAAAGCCGTAGCGGCGGCTGACGTCCCGCAGGAACGTGTAGGTTTCGTAGTTGTTTTTATCGGCGACCTTGAGGTCAGGGATGGCGCCGGCGTTTGCCTGCACCAAGTGGTCGCAGACGAGGGCCGCGGGAAGGGCGATCCGTTCCTTTTTTGAGGCGAGGAATTGAATGATCGCCATCGGGCCGCCGATGTCGTGGGTACCGGCGCGGTCAGGTTTCAATTCCACGTAGTCCGCACCGCGCTTGAAGTCCCGAAGGTCTTCGGGATGATAAAGGTGCGCAAACAGGATCTTTTCAGTGAGGGTCAGGGGGTGCTTGATCGCAGCGCGCACGGCCTTCATGCGCTTGGGGTAGTTCGCATAGAAGGCCTTGATCATGTCGAAGTCGCGGATAGCAGCGGTTGCGGCGGCGGCAGCTTCGCTTTCGGCGGCACCCATGGGCATCATCGACACGGCGGCAGCGGCGCCTGCGCCCTGAATGAGGGTGCGGCGGGAAACGGTGGTTCCGTTCATTTTTTTTCGTCTCTCCTGTGAGAATGTTCTTTTCGGTGCCGCAGACCGCGGGGCCCGGCGCCGACAGGGACGAATTATTCGGCGGTGTGCCCGCTAAGTAGTCGAGACAAAAGTCAAAGAAAGCGCAATGAGGGGTAGGGGCGGAAAACGGGGACACCGGCGATTTTTTGCGTGGGAACAAAAGACTTTGACAATTCTCGGGGTGGTGAGTACAATACCGCGTTTTCGCATCCTTGCCGCACCGATACGACGCTCGGGCGGCTTATTTCCGCAAGGAGGAATCAATGCGTCATTACGAATTGTGCGTCATCGTGCACCCGGATCAGTCCGAACAGGTTCCCGCGATGATCGAACGCTACAAGGCTCTCGTGCTCGAACAGGGCGGTAAGATTCACCGCATCGAAGACTGGGGCCGTCGTCAACTCGCTTACCCGATCGCCAAGCTCGTGAAGGCTCACTATGTTCTCATGAACATCGAATGCACGAGCGAAACCCTGGCCGAAATCGAAAACGGGTTCCGTTTCAACGACGCCATCCTGCGTCACCTCACCGTCAAGATGAAGAAGGCCGAAACCGCCCCCTCCGTCATGATGAAGTCGGTGGAAAAGGACGAAGCCCGCAAGGCTGCCGCTGCTGAAGCTGCTGCCCGCGAAGCGGCTGAAGAAGCCACGGCGTCCGAAGAAGCGTAATCAGGCGCTTTTTGGTGAACTGCGCTTTAAGTGGCCGAAAATAAGGAGACGATGAATCAGCCCGGCGTCAATCAGTTGACGATGACCGGGATGATTGCCGAAGCAAAGGATTTGCGCTACACCCCCGGCGGCATCGCTGTTTGGGAAGGGATGCTTCACCACACGTCAAACGTGTATGAAGCGGGCGCTCTGAGGCGGCTTGAATATGATGTTCCCGCCATCGCCTTTGCCGATACGGCGCTGCAGCTCGTGAAGATTCCCGTAGGCAGCTCCGTCAGGTTCGTCGGATTTATCGCCCCCCGCTCGGTAAGAACACAGCGACTCGTGGTTCACATAACGGAATTCAAAGATATTTAGGAGTTGAAAAATGGCATTTGGTGCTAAAGGTAAGGGCAAGCCCCGCCGCACTAACCAGCAGAGCGCTCTCTTCAAGCGCAAGAAGTTCTGCCGCTTCACGGCTGAACACGTCGAACAGATCGACTACAAGGACATCGATACGCTGCGCGATTTCATCCAGGAAAACGGCAAGATCATGCCGGCCCGTCTGACCGGGACGAAGGCGCACTATCAGCGTCAGCTCGACACCGCGATCAAGCGCGCCCGCTTCCTCGCTCTGTTGCCCTACACCGATAACCAGGGGACGCGTTAATCATGCAGGTCATTCTTCTCGAAAAAATCAATCACCTCGGTGAACTCGGCGCTGTCGTTAAGGTTAAGGACGGCTACGCTCGTAACTTCCTGATCCCTCAGGGCCACGCCAAGCGTGCGACGAAGGCGGCCATCGCTGAATTCGAAGCCCGTCGTGCCGAACTCGAAAAGGCTCAGGCCGAACGCATCGCTGCCGCGGAAGAACTCGCCGGCAAGATCAACGGTCAGACGGTCACCATCGCCAGCAAGGCCGGTGTTGACGGCCGTCTGTTCGGTTCCGTGACGAACGCCGACATTGCCGAAGCGCTTGACAAGCTCGGCTTCCAGATCAAGAAGAGCCAGGTTCGTACCCCGCTCGGTGCGATCAAGTCCTTGGGCGACTACACGATCACCATCGGCCTCATGACCGACATCACCGCCGACGTGACGGTGCAGGTCGTGGCCGAAGAGTAATCTCGGCGCCTCTCTGAGACGTCTTCTTGTGTCAACGGGGAGACGGCTCGCGAAAAACCGATTCGAAGTTAGGAAGGGATTCCTGAACTTCGGGTCGGTTTTTTTTCGTATCAGTGCCTATTGAACGTGATTATTGAACGGCCGGGCAGTCTGCAAAGGTACAAAGTCCGAGTTCTTTTCGAATTTGCGGCGAAGGTCTCTGCAGCAGGCCCTCAAAAAGTGAGGCCGGCACGCCATAGAATTCCGGCTTGTTGCGGTTGAGACTAGCCATCGGCAGGCTCTCTCCGGCTAAGGCGGTTTCCTCGCAAAAAGCAAGTCGAAATTCTGTACCTGTTTTCAGATTTGTGGGACAATCTGACCTCTTCTTTACTGAGTCTTTTTTCATTACGATTTCATGGATGACATCAAAGTAGTGGAGCCGGGGGATCTGCCGCCCGCGGACGTCATTGACCCCGTGAGTGAACCGGACGATACGGCAGCCGTTTCCGAAGCGGATTTGGCCGACGTCGTTATTCCGACCGACGTGCCGGCGCATGAAGAACCGGTCGCGGCCTCTGTGCCGATGACGGGCGCTTCGTTTGACCGACCGAGAGAGACGGCAGCAGCGTCTGAAGACGTGGCGTCCATCCGGCGTCCCCCCCAGTCGATTGAAAGTGAACAGGCCGTGTTGGGCGGTTTGCTTTTGGACAACAACGCCTTTGACCAGGTGGCGGACGTCATCGGGCCGGATGATTTTTATCGACGGGACCATCGCCTTATCTTCGAAAAGATTCAGGCAATGTGTATCGAAGGGCAGCCCGCGGACGTGGTGACCGTCTACGGGGCGCTTCAGGCCGAAGGCAAGGCGCAGGAAGTGGGGGGGCTGCAGTATTTGAACAGCCTCGCGACCGGGACGCCGTCGGCCGCCAACATCCGACGTTACTCTGAAATCGTGCGGGATCGCTCGATTCTGCGACAGTTGGTGACGGCAGGCGACACGATTTCAACGACGGCTTTGGCGCCTCAGACGGAAAACATTTCGCAGCTTCTCGATCAGGCACAGCAGTTGGTCTTTGCAATCGACGAAAAGTCCAACAAAGGCAAAAAGGGTTTCCGTCCCTTAAACGAACTCGCGGCCAACGTGACGCGGGAACTGCAGGCGCTTTATCAGGAAAAGAGCCGCGAAGACGTTACCGGGTTGTCCACGGGGTTTATTCAATTGGACCGTATGACGTCGGGCCTGCAAAAAGGCGACCTCATCATCGTGGCCGGGCGCCCATCCATGGGCAAAACGTCGTTTGCCATGAACATTGCCGAATACGCCGGTATGTCGCTCAAAATGCCGGTCGCGGTCTTTTCGATGGAAATGACGTCTGAGCAGCTGGCCAAGCGTCTCATCAGTTCCGTGGGCCGCATTGACGCACAGAAGATGCGTAAGGCGCGCTTTGAAGACAGCGACTGGCAGCACTACACGGAAGTCGTGGCGCGGATGAATAAGCTGCCCTTCTATATTGATGACACCCAGGGGCTCACCGTGAACGAAGTGCGCGCCCGCGCGCGGCGTTTGGCCAAGAACACGGGGCCGCTTTCGTTGATCGTGGTGGATTACCTGCAGCTGATGTCGGGGTCGGCGCGCTTTGCGGGGACGGACAACCGTGCGGCGGAAATTGCGGAAATTTCCCGGGGACTGAAGGGCCTGGCCAAAGAAATGAACGTTCCGGTGATTGCGCTCTCGCAGTTGAACCGAGGCGTGGACGCCCGCACCGACCGACGTCCGGTGATGAGTGACCTGCGTGAATCCGGCGCTATCGAACAGGACGCCGATATGATTCTCTTCATCTACCGCGATGAGGTCTATCACAAAGATACGCCGGATAAAGCGGTGGCGGAAATCATCATCGGCAAACAGCGTAACGGTCCCACGGGTACGGTGAGAATGCGTTTTGACGGGCAGTTCACGCGCTTTGACAACCTGGCCGAAGACGTGAGTCTGCCGCCGGAGATGCAGCAGTAAGAGGGCAGCAATGGAATTTCTTACTTCGATTAATTGGGTGGATTTTTTCCTCTGGTGCCTCGTCGTCGTTTTGATCGGCGTCGGTATTGCGGGAACGATTATTCCGGCGCTCCCTGGCCACCCCATGATTTTTGCAGGCGGATGGCTTGCGGCTTGGATCGGGCACTACGAATCGATCGGCTGGGTGACGTTGACGGTTCTCGGAATTCTCACTGCCGTGGGGTTTGCCGTGGACTGGGTTTCTCAGACGATGGGTGCAAAAAAAGCGGGGGCCACGAAGTATGGTACTGCGGGCGCCTTGATCGGGACGATCGCCGGACTCTTCATGGGGATCTTCGGCATTCTCTTTATGCCGCTGATCGGGGCCTTCATCGGGGAATTCATTGCTCAGAAAAACCTCAAAATTGCCACGAACGTCGGTTGGGCCACATGGGTCGGCATGATGGTGGGGGCGGCTTTGAAAGTCGCCATTGCCTTCATGATGACGGGGATCATCGTGTTTATGCTCCTCGTGTGACGACGGACTGTTGCCTCAAAAAACGCTCGGTGCTTTTTTCGGCATCGGGCGTTTTTTGTGTCGAGAAATGTGCAGAAAACTTCACTCTTTGCGCTTTTAAGATGAATAGTGCACAATAGTTCACATTGAGGAGGCCGTGATGAAACACGAAATCGATGACGGTTGGATGGTGAAAATGTTGGGAATGCCCGTGCTCGACATGAAGACGGTGGGAGCCGCGGTGCGGCGTCGGCGCAAGTCGCTCGGACATTCGTTGGATACTATTGCCGAATATTGTGGGGTGAGCCGACGCACGCTCATCAAGTTGGAGCAGGGCGCGGACGTGCGGTTTTCGACGCTGACCGCCGTCATGGCGTCGATGGGGATGACGCTTGATTTTTCCGAGACGACGAAGGCAATCCTTCAAAAAGACACAGCCGCCGTGAAGGAGTCGGACGATGACTGGTACTGACCTCACTTGTCGCGTCATGATCGGAAATCAGCCGGTCGGTATCATTCAGACCGATCGTGAGACTGCGATGCTCACTTATGATGACGATTGGAAGATCGTCGGGTTTCCGTTGTCTCCGTCTCTGCCGTTGGACGGTTCCGCAGAGAGCGGGGCAGTGTTTGCCTTCGTTGAAAATATGCTGCCCGAAGGGGACGCACTGGAACAACTTGTGTTGCTGAGTCAAATTCCGCGGCGCGACGTACTGCGGTTGGCGATGGCGCTGTCGGTGAGAAACGATTTGCCGGGCGCGGTTCGTTTGATTGACGGAGGGAGCCGGCCTTCAGCGATGAAAGACGCTTTTCGTCCTATTACGGAAGCGGAAATTCTTGAACGACTGAAGTCGCCGGATATTTTGCCGCTGACTGTTTGGGACGGGACACCAAGGTTGTCTGTGGCAGGCGTACAGACGAAACTCAATGTACTCAAGATCGGTGATGCCTATGGGTTGGCGGAAGGTGAAAATCTCGCCTCCGACCGACTGCTCAAATTTGAGAAACTGTCGGTGAAGCATCTCGTACTCAACGAATACCTGACGATGCTGTTGGCGGCGGGGTTGGGCCACTCAGTGGCCGAGGTCCGCCTTCTGTGGCTGGGAGACTTCCGGGCCTTGGAAGTGCTTCGCTTTGACCGAAAAGTGACGAAAGAAAAAGGACAACTTCTTGTCAAGCGGCGTCATGTGATCGACGGGTGCCAAGCCTTGGGAAAAACTTCAGCCCTCAAATATGAATGTCCGTTTGGTCGCGGCGTGGCATTGGGCATTAATTTTGAAATGTTGTTCGGTCTTTGTCGTGCCGCTGAAGATCGAGTTGGAGCGGCGGTGACGCTTCTGGATTGGCGGCTGTTCAATCTCATTGTCGGCAATACGGATGCCCACGGGAAAAACATGAGCTTTTTCGTGCGTCGGGCGGGACTCACGCCGGCGCCGTGGTACGACCTGGTGAGCGTAGCAATGATTCCCGGAGTCGATCATGCCCTTGCGATGGGTGTGGACGGGGAATACGACGACGAGAAAGTCCATGCGCTGCAGCTGCTGTATGAAGCGGACGCCATCGGCGTTCCGAAGACTTGGGTCGCACAGCGGTTGGAGGCGGTGTTGGTCTCTTTGGAAAAAACACTGCCGGCCGTGACGGCCGCTACAGAGAAAGAGGCACTGACGGATGAGGAGAGGCGGTTTGTATGGCAGTATGCAGCGTTTATCCGACAGCGGCTCGCTCGGTGGCAGGACGAGGCGAAACTTGTGCCGGAATTGCTGAAGGATGAGAGTCTTTTTTGAGGAAAAGTCGCGGGAGAAAGGAATGCAGATGGTTTGACGTTTAGAATGCTGCGCGGCAACAGAGGAGCCAGGAGGTTTCAAAGACGTTACGGTGCATTCGGTTGCTGATTTTCGATTTTGACTGACCTTTGCGATCTGTGAACCATGGTCTTTTCTTCGTTAACCTTCTTATTCTTGTTTCTGCCGATGTTCTTATTGGTTGATAAATCATTAGCCTACGCGGG
>UQUM01000025.1 GCA_900544255.1 uncultured Sutterella sp. | reverse complement strand
ACCGTGACGTGAATGCGGCCCGCAATATTCTTGCGGAAGCGCTTCGCATTGCTGACAGAGTAGTAACGGGCGGGACGTTCGTCCGTCAAGGGAAGCCGGAGTCAGACCGACGAAAGTCGGCATCCGGCGTTTGATCCAAGAATCCTCAGCCTTTAGGCTGGGGAGTATGTCAAGGAAAATTAGAAAAATGCTGGTGAAATGCCCCACCTGCCGCAAAATGCACGAATACGACATGAAGAGTCCTTTCCGGCCGTTCTGCAGCGAACGTTGCAAACTGATAGATCTCGGCGCCTGGGCGTCCGGGGACTACCGCATTGAGGGTACGCCGGGTACGGCGGATCCTGAGGCCCTCGCCGAAGAAATGAAGCGGCAGCTTCTGGAAGCTGCCGCGAACGGCGCCGCTCAGAAAAAGCGCCGATAAACGCCCTGAGCGCCCACGCGGCGCAGCCGCGTCACGTCCGCGGCATCCCCCGGAACATACACGGGGAGCCGGTTGGCGTGCTCTGCGGTTACGGCGTCGTTGAGTCCCACGCCGAAAAGCGCCGTCGTTTCACCTTCAAAGTCGGACGCCACCGCCCCTTCGGGCACGGTCTCCGACCACAAAAAGGGCGCAGCGCCTATTGACCTGACGAGCGCAGCCTCCTCTTGCGTTTTCACCCACACCGCCGCATCCGGCACCGACCGCACAAAATCCGCGGCTGCAGTGAGCCCCTCTCGACTCGTTGCCGTCGCCATCACCGCAGGGAGCGTGAGACGCCTTAACACCAACGCCACCATCGGCAGCAACTTCAAGTCGAGTCGGTCGCCGTCTTCGGGCGCCACCCAACGAAATTCCTGATTCTCGAGATTGACGGGCGTTCCCAGAAACGACGCCGACCGTCGAAAATGCAGCCGAACATAGGCATGCGGGTAACTTTTCTCCATCACAAACCACGGCACCGAATCCATCACCGTGAGCGCCAGTTCTTCCTTAAGTTCCCGCACCAATGCTTCATGCACAGATTCTCCCGGTTCCAACTTTCCGCCGGGCAATTCCCACCAACCGGCATAGGGCTTGCCTTCAGGGCGCGATCCCAGTAAAACCTTGCCGGTTTCCGGATCCGTCAGTACGGCAACCGCGACTTCCGTCACGGAACGTGATTCAGTCATGCCGCCTCCTTCAGTTTCTCGCGCCCCGCTCGACTTCGCGCGTACTGCAGGGCCACGCGGCCGCTTCTGCCGCCCCGCTGAATGGCAAACTGCAGGGCTTCAAGCCGCACGTCTTCGCTCTCGGCAACTGAAGGTGCCACCCCCAACGCCGCGAGCGACTGCCGCACCACATCGAGGTACTTCGCCTGGCTGAAGGGGTAAAACGAAAGCCACAGACCGAAGCGCTCTGCCAAAGAGAGCTTTTCTTCCAACACTTCCCCGGGGTGAAGTTCTCCGGTGTCGTCCAACGCCGCCTGATCGTTGTCTGAAGCCGGTTCCGGCATCAGGTGACGACGGTTACTCGTGGCGTAGATGAGAAGATTTTCGCCGCCCGCTGCGACCGAACCGTCGAGCGCCGCCTTTAAGGCCTTGTACCCCCCTTCCCCCAATTCAAACGAGAGGTCGTCGCAGAATACGATGAAACGCTCGGGGCGTGTACTTGTGAGCCGCACGATGTCCGCGAGATCACACAAATCGTCCTTGCCGACTTCAATGAGGCGAAGCCCGTCTTCATAAAACCGCGTACAGCACCCACGGATCAAAGAACTCTTCCCCGTTCCCCGGGCGCCGGTCAAAAGAACGTTGTTGGCAGGGAGCCCCCGTACGAACTGCTCGGTGTTCGTCAAAAGCTGCGCCTTCTGCTCATTGATGTGAATCAGGGTTTCCACATCGACATGCGCAAAATGCGGTACGGCCTCTAAGCGCCCCACCACCGTTCCCATGTAGGTACGCCGCACCCAACGAAACGCCGGAGCCGACCAGTCCGGTTCGGGATTTTCCGGGGGCAGCAACTGCGCAAAGCGCTTCAACACACTTTCCGTCAAAGCATCCATCGTTTCCGATTCCTTTTTTTAATAAAACAAACGGCGCCGACCGCACCCCGCTTGCCGCGAAGCCGTTTCGGCGCCGTACGTCGTCCGCTGTCGACCGATTACTTCAGCCGACCGTGGCAGTCCTTGTACTTCTTGCCGGAACCGCAGGGGCACGGATCGTTGCGGCCCACGTGCGAGAAGTCCGGTGCTTCGTCATGCGCCGCCTGCGCCCGATCCGCACGGTCGAGCGCCATGGCTTCGGAAGCTTCGCTCGCGGCCTCGGCTTCCTGCGGTTGCTGAATCTGCACGTTCATCATGACGCTCGTGAAGCGTTCGCGCACGGTGTCAAGAAGCGTTTCAAACATGCTGAAGGCTTCGCGCTTATATTCCTGCTTCGGCTGTTTCTGCGCGTAGCCTCGGAGATAAATCCCCTGACGCAGGGCGTCAAGCGCCGTGATGTGCTGACGCCACACGGCATCCAACACCTGGAGAAGCACGTTCTTTGCAAAGCCCGCCCAGGCTTCGTGACCCACCATGTCCTCTTTTGCCTTCTCAACGGCGTCGGCGGCGTCAAGGAGCGCTTTAAGAAGATCCTCATCCCCGACGTTGTTGTCCTTTTCGAGCATCGCCTGCATCGGGATGTCGATGTGCCACTGGCTCTTAAGCTGTTCGGTGAGCGACTTCAAGTCCCACTGCTCTTCCACGGTTTCCGCCGGCACGAAGCTGCGGAAAAGATCGGTGAAGAAGCCGTGACGCAGGTTCCCCACCATCTCGGAAACGTCCTTGCTTTCGAGGATTTCGTTTCGCAACCGATAGATTTCCTTACGCTGGTCGTTCTGAACGTCGTCAAATTCCAACAACTGCTTACGGATGTCGTAGTTGCGGCCTTCGACCTTGCGCTGCGCACTTTCGATCATGCGGGACAGCATCTTCGATTCGATTGCCACGCCGTGTTCGAGTTTCAGACGGTCGGCAATCGCCTTCATGCGGTCGCCGCCGAAAATACGCAGGAGCTGATCTTCCATCGAGAGGTAGAAGACGGAACTGCCCGGGTCGCCCTGGCGGCCCGAACGGCCTCGGAGCTGATTGTCGATACGGCGGGATTCATGACGTTCGCTGCCGATGATGCGCAGCCCCCCCGCGGCCACCACTTCGTCGTGCAGCTTCTGCCACTCGGCCTTCACGGCCTCGATTCTCGCCGCCTTGTCGGCTTCCGACAGCGTTTCGTCCGCCTTGATGGCTTCCACCTGCTTGGTGATGCCGCCGCCCAACACGATGTCGGTACCACGGCCGGCCATGTTGGTAGCAATCGTCACGGCGCCGGGGCGACCGGCTTCCAACACCACCTGCGCTTCGCGTTCGTGCTGCTTTGCGTTCAACACGTTGTGCGCAATACCTTCTTTTGTGAGGCGCTGGCTCAGAAGTTCGGATACTTCAATCGACGTCGTACCGACCAGCACCGGCTGACGGCGCTTCACACAGTCCTTGACGTCTTCGATGATCGCGGCGTACTTTTCTTCCGTCGTCCGGAAGACCTTGTCCTGCTGATCCTTGCGGATCATCTTGCGATGCGTCGGCACCACCACGGTTTCGAGCCCGTAGATGTCCTGGAATTCATAGGCTTCCGTATCGGCCGTTCCGGTCATACCCGCCAGTTTCTTATACATGCGGAAGTAATTCTGGAACGTGATGGAGGCCATCGTCTGGTTTTCCTGCTGGATCTTGACGCCTTCCTTCGCTTCCACGGCCTGATGCAGACCGTCAGACCAACGGCGCCCCGGCATCAGACGCCCCGTAAATTCATCCACGATCACCACTTCGCCGTTCTGAACCACGTACTGCTGATCCCGTTGAAAGAGCGTATGCGCCTTGAGGGAGGCATTAAGGTGATGCAGGAGAATAATGTTCTGGGGCGAATAAAGGCTCGAACCGTCCTTTAAGAGTCCCCGTTCCGTCAAAATCGCTTCGAGGTGTTCGTGGCCGGCTTCGGAGAGGTAGACCTGATGAGCCTTTTCATCCACCCAGTAGTCGCCCTCGGCTTTTTCGTCAGCCTGCCGCTTCAAAAGCGGCGGAATTTCGTTGATGACGCGGTAGAGATCGGTGTTGTCGTCCGCGGCCCCCGAAATGATGAGGGGGGTACGGGCTTCGTCAATCAAAATCGAGTCCACTTCGTCCACGATGGCGTAATTGAGCCCCCGCTGACGGCGGTTCGCGACGTCGTACTCCATGTTGTCGCGAAGGTAATCAAACCCGAATTCGTTGTTGGTACCGTACGTGATGTCGGCGGCATAGGCGGCTTTTTTCGACGCCGTATCCTGCTGCGACAACACGGTTCCCACGGAGAGCCCCAGGAAGTTGTAGAGGCGCCCCATCCATTCGGCGTCACGGCGAGCGAGGTAGTCGTTTACCGTCACCACATGTACCCCGAGTCCCGGCAGTGCGTTCAAGTACACCGCGAGCGTTGCCGTCAGAGTTTTGCCTTCGCCCGTACGCATTTCGGCGATTTTGTTGTCGTTTAAGACCATGGCGCCGATCAACTGCACGTCAAAGTGGCGCATGCCCATCACTCGGACGCTCGCTTCGCGGCAGACCGCAAAGGCTTCGGGTAAGAGGTTGTCGAGTGTCTCACCCTTCGCGAGCCGTTCGCGGAATTCCACCGTCTTGTGCTGCAGCTCTTCATCCGTGAGCTTCTGCATCTGGGGTTCCAGCTTGTTTACCGCGGCGCACTTCTTGCGGTACTGGCGGACGAGGCGGTCATTGCGGCTGCCGAAAATCTTGGTGAGCAACGAATCAAACATTGATATTCCAATCTAACAAACGAAAAAAGCTCCCGTCTTCAGAAACTTTTTTCGGAAACCCTTCCGAACGCCGGCGGGTCAAACGCCGTCGCTACCCGGACAAACATCGCGGGATTATCGCACAATGCACCGTTGTTTTTTCTTAACGCGACAGGGACTTTGTGCCAAAATCCGTCCGTCTGTCCATTCTTACCGAAGCACCATGTCGACCTATGCTCCCGACCGCCGAAACCGCATGCTCACCTTTGCACAGCTCACCTACAACACCGTCGCCGGGAGCGAAGACGGCACGCCGATTGCCGAACAGCTCAAAGCTGCCCGACGCGTCGCCCGCGTCGTCAACCGGGAAACGGCACCGCTCAAAATGGCTTGGGACTTTTCCGACCTGTCTCTCATTCGGGTCGACGCCGACAAAATCACGCTTTTTGTACGAAGTGCTGCGCAGCAGAACCGCCTGCGGCAGATTCTCCCGCGCATCAGCCGGGGACTCGGCGAAGCCGGTTTTCTGCAGCCCGCGGAAATTCGCATCCGGCCGATACCGGACAAAGTGGATTTCACGCGGCCCCAGGCATTGGGGAAAGTCCGGGAGCTCTCGGAAACGGCCGCCGCAGTCATCAATAAAAAAGCCGACTCTCTGGAAGAATCGGCTTTAAAGGACGCACTAAAAGACTTGGCAGCGAGCGTTCTTAAAAAACGCTAACCCGCAGCCGGCGACAAAAGCGCCTCAGCGTGTACGGGACGGAAAGGCGATTCCGAACGGGCGAGCGTCGTGTATTCCCAGCTCGTAGGATCCGCGATCAGCGCCCTCAGAAGCTTGTTATTGAGGCCGTGCCCGGACTTATAGGCGCTGTATCGCGCAAGGAGCTTGTGCCCCAACACATAGAGGTCACCCATGGCATCCAAGATCTTGTGTTTCACGAATTCGTCGGGTGAGCGCAACCCCCCGACGTTCAAAACGCGAAACTCATCCATCACGATGGCATTTTCCATCGTACCGCCCTGTGCGAGCCCCATTGACCGGAGCAGCTCGACGTCCGTGACAAACCCGAACGTGCGGGCGCGGGATACGGCGTCTTCGTACGTTTCCCGCGAGAAATCTACCGTCGCGTTCTGCACCGTGTTGTCGATCGCCGGATGCCCGAAATTGATGCCGAACTGCAGCACCAACCCCTTATAGGGTTCCAACTGCGCCCATTTGTCACCGTCCGTCACCTTCACCGGTTTCAGTACGCGCACAAACTTCTTGGGGGCGCTCTGCTGCATCAGTCCCGCCGAACGGATGAGGTAAACAAACGTCGCCCCCGAACCGTCCATGATCGGAATTTCCGGAGCATCCACATCCACATAGACGTTGTCCACCCCCATACCGTTTAAGGCGCTCATGATGTGTTCGATCGTGGAAATGACGACCTTGCCTTCATTTAAGGTGGTCGCCATCCGCGTATCGTTCACCGACGTGGGCTTGGCGGGCATCTCCACCGGGGGCGTCATGTCGACACGCCGGAAAATGATGCCCGTATCAGGCGCCGCCGGTTTCATCGTCAACCGTACCCGACGCCCGGAATGAAGCCCGATGCCCACCGTAGAAATCGTGCGGGCGATCGTGCACTGTCGTAAAAGGGGTGAAGCGTCCGTCATCAGTTTTGACCGCGCAGGAACGTGGGAACCGCAACGAACGGCGCGGTCTTCGTTTCTTCAGCCTTCGGCGCCACGGGACGGCCGTACGGATCCGTCAGGGGCTGCTGCGGCTGGGGCGCAGGTTGGGCGGGCTGTTGCGGCACCGCAGCCTGCGTCGCCGCCTGATGCACGGGCTGCTGATACACAGGAGCCTGAGGCGCCGCGTAAGAGGGCTGCGTAAAGGTGGGAGCCGACGTAAAAATCTGCTGCGGCGTGGGCTTCGGCTGAGGTGCGGCCTGATAAATGGGGGCCACACCTTGATTGCCGAACGCGCCCAGATGGCCTTCCTGCGGGTCGTCCAAACCGGTCGCCACCACCGTGACGCGCAAGCCGTCGCCCATCGAATCGTCGAACGCCGTCCCGATAATCATCTGTGCGTCGCGGCTCACAAAATTCTTCATGACGCTCATCACCTGACGGATTTCGGGCTGAGACATCGTTTCGGAAGACGCCGTCACGTACACGAGAAGGCCGCGGGCCCCCTGCAGGTTCGCGCCTTCCAGCAGCGGGCAGGCAATCGCCTTTTCGGCCGCTTCGCGGGCGCGGTCGGGACCCGTAGCCGTCGCCGTCCCCATCATGGCCGTACCGCGTTCGCTCATCACCGTACGCAAGTCTTCGAAGTCCACGTTGATGATACCGGGCGTATGAATGATTTCGGCAATACCGTTGCAGGCCTTGTAGAGCACGTCGTCCGCGGCGGCAAAGCAGTCTACCATCGTCGCGGCGCCGCCCACTTCGTCTTCCAACTTGTCGTTGAGAATGACGATCAAGCTGTCGACCTTGTCCTTCAGATTTTCGATACCGGCCTGCGCCTGACGCATGCGGCGGGAACCTTCGAATTCAAAAGGCTTCGTCACCACGGCGACCGTGAGAATGCCGAGTTCCTTCGCAACTTCGGCAATGACGGGGGCAGCCCCCGTACCGGTGCCGCCGCCCATGCCGGCCGTAATAAAGAGCAGATGCGTCCCTTCGAGCGCTTCGCGGATCTTATCGGTGGCTTCCTGCGCGGCCATCGCGCCCACTTCCGGTTTGGCACCGGCGCCGAGGCCGGTCTTGCCGAGCGGAATCACGATGTCGGCCCGGGAGCGGCTCAGCGCCTGTTTATCCGTGTTGGCGGCAATGAACGTAATGCCGGTCGCATGGTTGTCGATCATGTGTTCGACGGCGTTGCCGCCGCCACCGCCGACCCCGATAACCTTAATGCAGGCATCAAAATGCTCGGTTTCCTCAATAATGGGCTCGAAAGACATGTTCTTCCTTTTGCTGATAAACCCCGGAGACGTCTCCCCGAAGCAAAAATCTTCCTATCTAAGACCGTTTTCTTTTACGAATTCCGATAAAAAATCGAAATTACTCAACAATCACCGGTCAATGGTGCGCTCTATTTTAGAGCCTTTTCCCCGTCGTCAGGGACTTTCCCCACGGTAAGTTGCGTATTTTCACAACTTAAATTTCCACAAAAGCCCTAAATTCTGACTCTCACCGCTCACGGCCTGCAGATAAAGCTGCGGCAGCAGCCGATATTTGAGTGTGAGCGTCGTCACCGCATCAAATACCCCCATACCGTACTTCACCTGCAGCCCCGGCAAGACGTAGCCGGAAACCACGACCTGCGTGTCGTCGCCCCCGCCCGCCGTATCGACCGTCAAACCTCGAATGCCCAGTGCCTCGCCGACGCTTCCGACGATGCGTCCCGTCTGCGAAGCGCCTAAACCGATCAAAGCCGTCGTCATCATCGACGTGCTGTCGGCGTCGCTGCTGTTGTCTAAGCCGTGCCCGGTCAAAAGGTACGACAACTTATTTTCTTCACTCATCGCTGGGTCGGAAAAGAGCGTCACCTTGGGCGAAGCGGCCGTCCCCGAGACGTTGACGCCGGCCTGAACGCCGTCGTCGGTGGATTCGGTATTACGTACCGCGATGATGTCCAACGTCGGATTATCCGCGGGCCCCGCAAAAATAAGGAGCCCCTTCGTAATCTCCAGATCCTGACCGTACGCCTTGAAGATTCCGTTTTCCAACGCAATACGCCCGTTGACGGCAAGGCGCCCCTTCGTCTGTTCCGCCGCAAGCGTCCCGGTGAGACGGCTTTTCAACCCCATCACATTCACGAAGACCCGATCCCCGATTTCCACCGTTACCTCAGCATTTACTCGGGCGGCGGTCGACACTTCCTTCGCTTCATCATCCACCAGTACTTCGTCCGAAGAGGGCGACACCGCGCCTTCTGGCATATCCGTCACGGCAATGTACCCCCGGGGTACCTTGACCGTCCCCTTCACGTCCGCCGTGCCGTTCTCGTAGGTCACGGCGAGATTCGGGGCCGCCGTGAGCCGTACGACGGGCGCGTCGGATCGAATCTGCAGGCCTTCCGAAGCCACTTTAACGTGAGCCGTCGGATTCTGCAGATCCTGCCAATCAAAATGGCCTTCGACCGCCGCAGCGCCTTTTTTCGTTCGAATGTCGGCGGTTAGAACGCCTTCGGAACCCCGCCCCGTAAACTCAACGGTGCTCGGCGCCATTTCAAACGGCACGTCGGGCGTTGCCGCCGAAAAGTCCGTGAGTTTTACTGTACCCGTTAATTTCGGCGCCGCTGATTCGCCCGAAGCCGTCAGATCCGTCGTAAGATTTCCGGCAAGCGTCGTATCGGGAGGAAGCCACACCGCCAAGCCTGAGAGCGGCAGCTTCTGCGTCTTTAACCCGGCTGAAAGCCGTCCGTCCCGGAGTTCAAAATTAACGGCGACCGGGGCCCCCGCCGCCGTGAGGTGTCCCGTCCCCGACGCATCGCCGTTCTGCCCTTGAGCCCTCCAATTAAGAGCTTTGATTTCGATCCCGGCGGCCTTTCGACGCCCCTGCGCGGGGCGCCCGATACCCCACCGGTCGCTCTCAGCGCGGGCTTTCCAAGTGAGGTGTCCACCTTGGGACTCGACTGAAGCCTCCGCCGTGATCGTCCCCGTCATCTTCATGCCGTGCGGCAAAAGCGACACGAAATCGTCCGAAACCAAACGAAGTTCCTCGATTCCTACGCAGAGCGTGTCGCCCTTCATCAGAAAAGGCCGCGTTGCCAAGCGTCCCGCCTTTGATGTGCCGCCCGCCAGCAAAAGGGCTTCCCCTGTGATTTCTTCAGCGGATACCGACCACCGGGACGGCGCCTGCAGCGTCCAACGCGAGGGCCCGGCTTCGGCGGTGAGCGTCGTCAGAGTTCCCTGCCACCGTTTCTTCGCGAGATCCGCACTGCCGTTAATTGTTGCCGCGAGTGCGGCGAGTCCCTCCGCTTCGTTCGCCTTGAAGGTAAGTTGATGCGACGACCATTTTCCCGTCAGCGTAATCCCGACGCGTCGCAGCCGTCGTGAGCCGATGTCTGCGTTTTTCACCTGCAGCGTGAGCTTCTCGTCCGACGCCTCCGAAAAACGGCCTTTTAACCGAATTCGTTCCGCCGTCACCCCCGCCGCTGCGAACGACGCTGCCGTCAGATCCGCATCAATCCCGGGACGAACGATGGTTCCGAATACATTCACCGTACCTCTTACCGTTCCCGACAACGCGGCATCGATTTCCGAAAGCTGCGGCGCATCGACTTTCACCGTCAATACCCCGGCCGACTCTTCCGTCGTCCCCCAACGTCCGTTCACCGTCACGGTATTTTTTCCGGTTGCAACGTCAAAGGCCTCCGCCGTGAAAAACGTTCCGTCGTAGGAAAGCTTTCCCTTTGCCGCAACCTTCCGATCGTTGACAAGTGCGGAAAGTCCCGGCACCTCAAGCGCCGCCCGCCAACCTCCCGACGCTTCCTGCGCAGAAAATGTTATGCTGCCCTGTGCTTTTTTAAGATTGAGTCCCGCTTCCGTCCAAGAAAAACGCTCGGTCGCCAGTCGCCCCGACGTTTTCACGCCGTTAAGCCACATCGCTTCCCCCATGAGCGTAACCGCACCTTTGTCGCGTTCGTCCTCAAGTCGTATCACGCCGTTACTTAATTCTGTAAGCGACGCCAGAGCCGACACCGTCGTGCGATACGCCTTTTCGTTTTTTCCGCGCCGCAACAGCACCCGACTTCCGGCCGACAGCCGGACTTCATCAATGAATCCCTGCAACTGCCAGTCGGTACCTTCCAACGTCACCGTACGATCTGCCGCCGGCAGCGTAAAAGGCACCCGCAGTTTTCCCGTCACCGCCAAAGGCAGGCGCGGTTGCAAGGGCTGCAGCGACACGACGGCCGCTGCCGACACCCACCCGTCCGCGGAGACGGCACCGCGGATTTCGTCCTTCAGTTCCCCGCTCAAGTTGGCCTTCAAAGTAACGGGCTGCGGCGTGAGAGTCGTTTTCAACTGTGCGTTGAGCTGCATCGGCCAGACGCCATACGTCTGCACCGTGCCGGAAAGCTGCGCTTCACCGTACTGCGGCATCCCGACGCGGCAGTCTCTAATCACGAGACGACCGTCTTCGTACATGAGAGACACCGTCGCATCATTCACCTGCGTCACGTCGCGCCCCTGTACCAACGTCCAGTCTTCCCCTTTAAACGACTGAACCGCTACGCCGATCGGGAACGTCAGGTCGCCCGGGAGGTAGTCTGCCAATCCCGACGTCTTCAGTGTCGTCTGCAGGGTTCTTAAGTCCGTCGGTTCCGCCGGCGTTTTCGGAGCGGGCAGCGTCACTCTCACACCAGCCAGCGCTGCCTCCCGCACCGCGAGGTGCCCCTTGTCAAACATCCCCCCCATTTGAAACGACCTTGCGGAAACCGCCGTCCCCGCCGTCTCAACGAACGCGTCGGAAATCGTCACCTGCGACAGCTTGATTTTCGGCAGCCAGTCAGGAAGTCCGACCGAGGACTCAGCCGCCGGTGCGGCGTCAGAAGCGGCCGACGTTTGCGTCGCCGCCGCAACCTTAACGGCCGCCCCGTCCGCCTTAATGAAGTCAAACGTCACCCGTCGGGAAAAAAGATCCTTCCAACGCCATTGCCAAGCGAGTTCCCGTACCAATGCTGTCGTCCCAGCCTCTGCAAACGCCACATTTCGAAATGTCGGATGGAAGAGTGTCCCCTCAGCCTTTTCGACGGAAAACCCGGGCAAAGCCGCCCGCACCGCCGACACCACGGTTCTGAGTCCGCTTTCCGTACCGGTGAACCAGACGGTGCCGGCGGCGGTCGCAGCCAAAAAGCACCCCGTCACAACGGCGGCGCCTTTTAAGATTTTTTTTACCATTGCGTGCCGAGCCCCACGTAGAAATGCACGCCGCTTTCCGTTTTATCTCCGAGCGGCCACGCCAAATCCAACTTTACCGGTCCCACGGGCGAATCCCAGCGGACGCCGAAGCCGGCGCCTTTTTTAACGTCAAAGTCCGCAAGGCTCCGCACGGCGTCCCCGGCGTCTGCAAAAACAGCGCCCCACCAACCGCCCGTCACCCGGTACTGATATTCGAGCGTCCCCGTAATAAGTTTCGAAGCCCCGATAAGCTGCCCCTCATCGTCCCGCGGCGAAATTTTCTGATACCCGTACCCCCGAATACTCTTGTCGCCCCCCGCAAAAAAACGTTTCTCGGGCGGCACCTGATCCAGGTCGTCGGCGGCAATGACGCCGAGCGTGATGCGGCCCACAAAACGATGACGGTCCCGCCAAGTTCTCAAAATACTGTCCTGCAGTCGAAAAAGCGCAAAGTCCGTGCCGCTTCCCCACTCCCGACGGGATATTTCGGCGGTGTAGCGCTGACTGTCGCCCCAATTCGGAGAGAGCCCGCCCCGCTGCCGGATGCGGGAAAACGACAATCCGGGATATAAAAGGAAGGTGGATTTCGTCACGTCCGCCTGCGTAAACCGCGTCTGAGAGCTCGTCACCGAAGGCGTTCGCTGCCAACCGGATGCAAGCAGCGTCGTTCTTGAGAACGTCGCCGTCACGCTTTGGCTCTTGGTGTCATTGAGATCCGTGTGCTTATAGCCGGAACTCACGAGCCAATAACTGTTGACCGGATCCTTTTTTTCGGGAATCTTCCACTGTCCCGACACCGTCTGTTCATTAGCGGAGACGGCCGACGTAAATTTGAGACTATGACCTCGCCGGTTGATCCACGGCCTCGTCCACTGGATTTCGCCGTTTAATCCCACGTCGGAATCCACCCCCAGGCCCAATTCCACTTCATTTTTTGCGCGCGGCGTCACGGCCGCCCTCATGGGAAGCGTGCGATCCGCCGCCCGAGAAAATTCCGGCGTCACCGCCACGGACTGAAACCAGCCGGTAGCCGATAAATTTTTTGAGAGCGCTGCCGCTCGGTCAGCGGAAAACGCCTCGTTATTCCGATAAGGCACGAGGGACGTCAGTCGGTCTTCATCAATCTGACTGTCTTCGAACACCGTTTGTCCGAAGCGCCACCGCTCGCCCGAATGCCAGGTGATGACCCAACGCGCCTCGCCTTTTTTCACGGACACTTCAAGCCGCGACGTTTCAAATTCCGCGTCGAAGTACCCTTCGGAGAGGGCAAGATTATTGAGCGCCGACTTAAATGCCTCGTAATCCGCATGCTTGAGCGGACTACCGGCCCGGGGAATGCCCGCCAGGAGTTTTTTCACGGCGGGCTCCTCCGCCGCCGGCCCGTCAATGACGACGACTGATTCCGCTAATTGAATCTGACGCCCCGGCGTCACCGTCATTTCCGCTTTCTCTCCCCGGTACGTCACCGTGCAGGTCGCTTCGTAATACCCGAAGGGTTTGAGCGCATCGGCCGCCGTCTTCACGAGCCGAGCTTCGTCGGGAAGTTCCCCGCCGGACGACGAGAGACCCGACAGCGCGATCCGCACATTTTTCAGAGCGTCGCTTTCAGGCCCCCGCACCAAAACGTCCGCGGCCGAAGCCGTCAATACCGTCCATCCCAGGGTAAAAACGAATGAATAACGCCAGGCGCTTCGCATATCATCCGCCTTCTCAGAACAGTGCCTGCGGCGCGAGATCCCAATGAATAGGCGCTACTCCGTGCGCCTGAAGCCACGCGTTGGCCGTTTCAAAGTGCCCGTTTCCGATGAATGGTTCGGGCCCCCGCAACGCCGAAAGCGGCGACGGATGATTGGACTTCAGAATGAGCGTCGGCCCAGCGGCTTTCAAGCGGATCAAATCTTCCTTCAGATGAGCCCAACGCCCCCACAACAAATAGACATGCGGCTCGGGGCGGGAAGCGACGGCCTCAATCAGGGCATCGGTCAACACCTGCCAACCGAGTTTTCCGTGAGAACCGGCCGAGTCCGCCGCCACCGTGAGCACGGTATTTAAAAGCAGGACGCCCTCTCTCGCCCAAGGAGACAAGTCCCCGACGTCTGCCACCGGCGTGTCATACTCCCGGGCAATTTCCTTAAAGATGTTTTTAAGACTCGGCGGTAGTTTTTTTCGTTCCGACGGAACAGAAAACGCCATGCCGACCGCTTCCCCTTCGCCGTGATAGGGATCCTGCCCCAAAATCACGACACGTACTTTTGACAACGGCGTCATTCTCAACGAACGCAGAGGATCCAGCGGATAGATGACTTCACCGCCCGCCAAACGTTCATCCAATGCCTTTAATAGCGCCTGCCCCACGGGCGACGAAAAATAATCGTCTACCGTCGGCTGCCAATCGCCGACCGGTTCCGTCAGTCGATAATTTTGAGCAAACGTCATCGGTAATCCTTCCTGGGCCAGTATTTTCCACAAGTCGTCATTGTGCCAAATCGTATCCCGCTACGAGGCGTTTTCTTTTTTTGCTTACAAATCAGTCTGAGTAAAAATTTCCCGTCTGAAAACTTGCATCATCCGACAGGTCACGTATAATGCGGGCTTCTCACGGGGTGTAGCGCAGCCCGGTAGCGCGCCTGCTTTGGGAGCAGGATGTCGGGAGTTCGAATCTCTTCACCCCGACCAAGAACGTTGCTAAACTGCCCGTAGCTCAGTTGGATAGAGCATCGGCCTTCTAAGCCGAGGGTCGCTGGTTCGAATCCTGCCGGGCAGGCCAGTACACAGTGTGAGAGAAAATTAGAACGGTGGGTGTAGCTCAGTTGGTAGAGTCCCGGATTGTGATTCCGGTTGTCGTGGGTTCGAGTCCCATCTCCCACCCCAGAATTCTCAGAAAGCCTCGTTGGAAACAACGGGGCTTTTTGTTTATTGTTGCACCGAAAAGTTTCAGTGGGCTACAAAGATGACCTCCCCGCCGGGAAAGCGATGATTCACACGTCGGTCTTCAACGTAGCCTAAAAAGACGTACAGAATCTCAACCGGGAGCTTTGCCCGCCGTGAGCGCGATGCCGCACACGAAGACGCCCTAAGGCAGAAAGCGACAGTTCAAGCCCTCAAAAATCAGCTCCTGGCCATAAAAGTCGCAGAGAAGACGACGGCGCAAACCGTTTCAAATCGACACTGTCGTAAAGTCACCGTGTCCGGTCGCCGGAAGCCATTTTTCAAGGAGATCCTTCATGGCGATTTTGAGACTGGCGGCGTTGCTGCAGGGGTGACAGTCCACGAAGTCAAACTCCGTCAGGTCTTTATCCACCAGCACCTTCACTTCAGCCCTCACATCAAACATGAGCCCCAACGCCGTCACCGCTCCCGGATAGGTTTTTAAGAGTTCCGCCATCTTCTCGGGGCTGCCGAACGAGAGGTGCCCGCACTGGAGCTGCCGAGCGAGTTCCTTGGAGGAAAAACTCTTTTCCGCCGGCAGCAGCAACAAGTAGTACGTTTTTTTCTTTGCGCAGAGAAAAAGGTTTTTCATGCAGTGCGAACCCAGTTTTTCCGCGATCTTCTGCCCTTCGGCAACGGTCATGATGGGTTCGTGATCGTGTCGCTCGTAGGGGATTTCGAGCTCTGTGAGTTTGGCTTCTACAGCCTGTTCTTCGGATGTCATGGCGTTTTTATCCCTTAAACGAATCGTCATTATGTCGGACGAAATCAAAAAAATCCCGGCAGCTTTTGTGGACTGTCGGGACAAGATCAAACCAGAGGAAATTCCGCCTCAGCGGCACAAGGAAACAGCCGAGGCGGACGGTTCAGATTTACTTGGCGGCCTTCTTTGCCTTAAAGGCCTTGATGGCCTTGGCCATTTCGCCAGGTTCGGTCATCAACATGGGATCGATCATTTCTTTAGCTTCTTCCTCAGTCATGAGTCCCATCTCGACGACGGCCTTCGCGACCGTCACGCCGTGCTGTTCGCAGTAGTGAGCGACACGTACGCCGTCGGGGTACGAGAACGTCGCCGCCACCACGGTCGACAACGCGATCGAACCGTTGGCCTCTTCGGCGCAACGCTGCTTGTTGGCGGTAATGCCGTCCACGCAGTCGCGGCGCAGGATGACGAGTTCTTCGGCAACCAACTGCATGCTCTCAAAGAGGCATTTGTAGAACGTCGCGTCCCACACGTTGAGGTCGAGTTCGCCTTCGTCGTAGGCCATGGCAATCGCCACATCGTTGCCTACGACCTGGTGCGCGATCTGAATCACCATTTCGGGCACCGTCGGGTTGATCTTCCCCGGCATGATGGAGGATCCGGGCGAGAGGGCCGGAAGATTGATTTCCATCCAGCCGGCGCGGGGGCCTGAACTCATCAGACGAAGGTCCTTGGAAATCTTCGACACGGAGGTCGCCACTACCTTCACGAGACCCGAGATCGTCACGCAGAAGTCCGGATTCTGAAAGCCGTCAAAGAGGCTTTCTGCGGGCCTAACCGTTTCGCCGTACTGTTCGGAAAGATACTTATAGAGCGCATCCATGTATCCGGGATCAGCGCCCAAACCGGTACCGATGGCCGACCCTCCCATCACGATTTCAAAGCACCCGGGACGCGCCGCCTTCAATTTAGCGGCCAAACGCTTCATCAACGTTGCAAAGCCTTCGAATTCCTGACCGAGCGTCAAGGGAAGCGCATCCTGCCAGCAGGTACGGCCCACCTTTACGTCGTCCTTAAATTCCGACGCCTTCTTTTCAAAGGAGTGCTGCAGGGCTTCCACGCCCGCGATGATCTTATCGAGTTCCGGTGCAATCGCGAGGTGCGTCGCCGACGGAATCGTGTCGTTCGTCGACTGAGCCTTGTTCACATGCGTATTGGGGTGAACCGTGTCCTGGCCCTTGTGCCCCGTGAGAATTTCATTGGCGCGGTTGCCGATGACTTCGTTCACGTTCATGTTGACGCAGGTGTAACCGCCGCCCTGCCACATATCCAGGGGGAACTGATCATCAAACTTCCCGGCATAGACCTCATCCGCCGCCTGAGCAATGGCCTTGCCGATTTCAGGCGTAATGGCGCCGATTTCGGCGTTGGCACGGGCACACGCCTTCTTGATCTGTGCCAAGGCGCGGTGCATGCCGGGGTAGAAAATCACCGGCAGATGCGCCGTACCGGACACCTTCACCATGCGGTGCGTCTGAATGCCGTAGTAGTGCTCTTCGGGAATTTCCATTTCGCCGAGGCAGTCACGTTCAATACGTGTTGCGGACATGGATGTCACTCCTAATAAAAAGACTAACTGGGAACAGCGGTTTCGCGCCCGGCCTCTGAGCCTTACGACGCCGTTGTTTGTTGAGCGCCATTTTTTCAGCTCTTCCCCCGTCCTGCCGCTAAAACAGGAATATAGTTTCAACAATTCACTTTTTCTTAAGTTGTCTTTCGTCTTTCCATGAAAGCCGACGTTCTCAATCTCTACCAACTCAAGGTCTTTCAGTTGGTTGCTCAGAAGAAACTCATCCGCGAAGTGGCGGACGAACTCCAAGTGACGGCCTCAGCCGTTTCGCAGTCTCTCGCGAAACTCGAGCAGGACCTCGGCATCGAACTTTTCGTCCACGACGTGCGTCCCCTTCGGCTGACGCCGGCAGGACAAGCGCTTCTTAAAGGTGCGCCGGCCCTCCTTGAATCGGCCGACCTTCTGCGGCGCAGCGTCACGGATCATTCGTTGGCCGATATTTCGCTGCGGCTCGGCATGAGCGAATCCGTCACGTCCACGATTTCCCCCTGGCTCATCAGCTCCTTAAAGCGCTGTGTGCGGGAATTGGACTGCGTGAGTTTTCTCACCAAGCCTTTGGTGGAACATCTCCGAAACGATCAGATCAACGTCGCCGTTCTCCCCGAAGCCCTGCTTTCCGAAGACCGGTGGGAGCGCAACGCCCTTTACGAAGAAGACTATTTGCTCGTTCACGCCAAAAACGGCCCGGACTTCTCGGAAGGCAATTTTGCGACCGCAGCCGCCGTCTCCCCCTACATCGGCTACAGCCGCACGGGGAGTTCGGATCAGGTGGAAATCGGACGCATTCTCCGGTCGCTCGACATCCGTCCCAACCAAACGGTAGAAGTCGCCTCAAGTTACGCCCTCGTCGGTCTTGTCTCCGAATTAAGCGGTTGGGCCATCATCCCGCCCACCAACATTTGGTGCGGGCGGCAATTTGCGCACAACCTCGTGATTTCTCCGCTGCCCGGCAGCAAACGGATTGCCCGCACGATGTGGGCGCTGTGCGACCGTAATCTTTACGGCGGTCGAACACAGTTGGTCGGTGAAATCGTGAAGCACATTTTCTCGGAAAAGATGGTGCCGGAACTCGGGGCTATCAATCCCCTTTTGGCAAAGCACGTCCGGTTGTTGTAAAGCTTCCGACCTGCCGATTCACTTTTGTTTATCGAACACATTAGATTTTTTAATATTCCTTTTTATTTACAAGCCGCAATTCGACAATACTCGGGCTGCAGTTCGGCGGGGAAACTGATCTGCAGCATCACCCTAAAATCCATGTGCGTCTCTTCCGGGAGATTTGTTACTCACGGAACACGTTTTTCAGCCTTCTGCCCGATTTCAGACAGAAGGCCTTTTTTCTCAAGACGGCATCCGTTTTTCCAAAATGAGAGCCAACAAAAGCGCTCCGACAGCAGCCGTCACCTTCCCTGCGAGAAGCGGCATGACGGCGTCCGAGCACACCGCTGTCACATACCCCAAGTGATCACCCAACAACGTCAGAATCGGCCCCGAAAATGCGGCGCACAGCACCTTACCGCGGTTCGTCATCCGGTTAGCCATCACGTACATCGGAATCGGATTCGCAAGCGACACCACCATTCCCAACGCGGCGTCTTCGTCCGTTTTCAACAGGCAGGCCAAGCCTCGGACGGCGCTCGACAAATGTCGGCGGATGAAAAGTACCAACGGAAAGGCTCCCGACAGCATGAGACCGATTTCACCGATGATCGTCAACTGCGGTTCGATCGAATCCATCCCCGAAATCAATACGATCGGGAAATAGTGCTGCAGGGCGGCCGTCGCCAGCAAAAGAACAAAAAGCCCCATCAGCCCCCGGGAGAAAATCAGAAAAGCCCTGACCGTCGGATCACGAAACAGCGTAAGAAGCACCGCCAACACCGCCGCCAATACAAACGACGGCAAACCCAAAAGCAAAATGCTTTTGAAGCTCATCCCTGTCATCCAGCCTACCGGCAGCAGACTCAGGGGCGAAGCCGCCACCGCAGCCACAAGGCCCTTGGCAACATAGGGGCGGCTCGCTTCGTTGGCTAACGACAGCGACAAAGGCAATACAAAAGTGAGCACGGCGCCCAACGTACCGCCCAAGCCCACTCCGGACAGAACGACGACCGTCTGATCCGTCGTCAGTTTCCGAGCCAACGGGAGACCGCCCGAATCCACTCCGAGAAGCATCCCGGCCGCCATGGCAGGATCCGACCCAATGCTGCTAAACAATGGCGTCAGAACCGGTGCCGCGACCGGTCCCAAAACCGGCGCCGCACACATGATGCCCACCATCACCGTCGTAAGCGCCCCCATAGCGCCGAGCCCTTTTTCGAACTCCGCTCCGTAACCGAATCGGTTGTTGAAAAGCGCCTTATCCAAGGCACCCAGCGTCATAAAAAACGCCATCACGACAAGGACAGCCTGCCCCATTACCGCCTCCTCTGCAGTCTTTTCTATGAAAAGCGCATGGTCGGCAGAGTGGAAACAGGCCGTCGTAATTTCAGAAAAATTTGTACGACACGTAAAGCGAACTTTTATTGTCGCAGCCTTTGGTTTTCAAGCGAAGGTATTCGCCTGTCCATTATTATTCTGACGGAGACATCTTTTCCAATAAAACAGCTATCAACAGCGCAGCTACAGCCGCCAAACTCTTACCGGCAATCAAAGGGACAATGCCCTCCGGATAGTAGGCCGACATAAATCCCAAGTGATCTCCCAACATACAAAGGACGGGCCCCGAAAAAGCGGAACACAACACCTTGCCTCGATTGGTCATGGAATCAATCATCGCGTACATCGGAAGAGGATTAGCAATTGAAACTACCATTCCTAACGCGGCATTTTCATCAACCCGCATTCCTCCGGCCAGCCAACGTAACCCCTTCGAAAAATACCGTTTGACAAAAAACACCATGGGGTAGGCCCCGGCCAACATAATCCCAATTTCACCGACGATGGTCAGCTGTGGTTCTATCTTCGCCATCCCCGGAATTAAAGTGATGGGAAAATAATGTTCCAGGGCAGCTGCGGCCAGCAGCAAAACGAAGGCGCCTATCATGACGCGGCCAAGTACCATGAAGAAACGAACCGTCGCATTCCGGCAAAACGTCAGCAGTAGCGCCAAAACAGCCGACACCACAAAGGCTGGTGCTCCCAAACGAAGAACGGTTAAGAAGTCATAGTGACAGGCTGCCGCCACCCCGATCATGCTCAACGGAGACGCAATGATTCCAGCAACGATCCCCTTTGCAATGTACGGGCGACTCTTTTCTTGGGCAACCGCCAAAGAAAACGGTAAAGGCATCGTCATTATGCAGGCCAATGTACTGCAGAGTCCGATGCCAAAAATGCCCACAGCCTCCGGCGTTTTAGCCAAAGTTTGCGCTAAGGGGAGGCCACCCGCATCCACCCCCAAGATCAATCCCGGAAACAACGCAGGATCGGACCCAATGGACAAAAAGAACTCCGCCAATGACGGCCCCAGAGCAGTCCCCAACGCAGGTGCGGCACACATAATGCCGACCATCACCAATGTCAGGGGGCCCATCGTATTCAGCCCTTTCTCAAACTCTTTTCCGTAACCGAACCGGCCATCGAAAAAAGCTTTATCCAAGGCGCCGATTGTCATAAAAAGCGCCATTACAACGATGACCGCTTTATCCATTTTTTGTTCCCAACTCAGAAACACCCCGCAGATTTCCATCCTTGGGGTGTGTACTCAGCGAAAATGAAATTAATCAATATTTCGAAACAAGGGCCTCAACTTGGGATTCCAATTTTTCCGAAGCTGCAGCCAGTTTGGCTTCATGTTCGGCAATCAGCGCTTCGTCACGGATCAAAGCTTTCTCAATGACTTTCAACTGACGTTCCACTTCCTCGGGCGCCGTACCGCCGATCACCTTCTTGGAATAGGCGTTTTTAACCGGATCCAAGGCATCCTGAATCTGCGCATCCGTTATTGAAAGCTTCTTTCCGAACAACCTTTCACTGATTCGGTTAAGAACTTCTGCATCGATATCCGTCGCCTTCTTCTCGTTTTCCGTCAGATATCCCACTACATGAGCCACAATTTCATGCGCTGCGCGGAATGAAAGCTTTTCGTCGCGAACCAACGTATTCGCCAACTCCGTCACCGTGCAGAAATTAGCCGCCGCCGTCTTGCGAGCCCGATCCTTATGAATCTTGACGTCTCTCATCGAAACATCCATCAGCTTAAGAATCCCCGTGATGTCCTTCAGGCAAGGCCAGAAATTACTGATGAGATCCATTGATTCCATCGTAAAGGCGTAGGGCACTCCCTTATAAGTCATCCACGCCGCATCCGCATATCCCTTCACCCGTGCCGAAAAACTCGCACAACTCTCGAATGTCCACGGATTCTTCTTCTGCGGCATGATGGAAGAACATACGGCCACCTTGTCTGCCACTTCCACGTACCCATAATCCGGCGTAGCCCAAATCCTCATATCGGTCGTCATACGAACCAACGTGTTCGCCAAGATGGAAATGGCCGACATGATCTCAAGCAGATAGTCCCGAGAGCAGACGCAGTCCATAGAGTTTTGAACAACATCATCAAACCCCAACAGCTCCGTTGTATAGAGCCGGTCGATATTCCACGTTGTAGACCCCATGGAACCGCCCCCCAAAGGATTCAGGTTTGTGGAATCCCAAGCTCTGGCAAGCCGAGCGTAATCTCGCGTCAGAGCCGCAGACACTGCCGACAAATAATGAGCAAAAGTGATGGGTTCGGACGGCTGCAGATGAGTATATCCCGACATCACTGCATCTTCATTTTTCTTTGCCAACTCAATCAACGTCCGACGGAACTTATTAATCAGCTTTTCCAATTCCAACAAAGCCTTGCGTGTCACGATACGATCCACCGTCGCATGCAGATCATTGCGTGAACGTGCCGTATGCTGCTGCCCGCCGATCTCCATTCCTACCTGCTCGATAAGATAATTTTCGAGATTGAAATACATCTCTTCGAGTTCCGGCGTAATTTCAAACGTCGGCTTGGTTCCCATCGCCGCCATTTGCTGAGCGACTTTCAAAATTTTGGCGGCAACCTCTTCTTTGATGATGCCTTGCTTAGCAAGCATCAAAACATGGGCTTTGTTGATATCAATATAACTTTGATAAGAACGTTCAACTTCTTCCCCAGTCAATGTCGGCGCCACCATAATGTCCGTTACTTCTTTTGCGGGCGCTTCCTTAAGACGACCTCGTTCGATTTGCTGAGCCATATTCTCATCTCCTCAAAAATGCACCATCACATCGAATCCTTCCGGGAAGGATTCATTCGATGGGCATCTTCACACAATCGCATACTTCTTCCCCGCGTCATAACCTTTTTTTAGCTAAAACATCATTACCAGTTATGGCAAACGACGTTCCCATCGGAATACGTGAGGATTACCATAAATTTCATTTATTTTGATCCGCTTTTTTCCCTTCTCGGTCGATACTTCGTTTTACCGAGGCAGGGCAGTTCCGTTTCCGCTTCTGCTGATTCAAATTATTCAAGGAGACACCTATGTCTGAAAAGATTCATCGCGGAAAAATCAAGACCCCGCCGGATCCGCTGGTAGTGAAGTATCTGATTCAGCCCGGCATCGACAACGATATCAAGTACCGTTATCAGGCTTTCCTTGACTGCAATAAAGCGCACGTTCTGATGTTGGCGAAGCAGAACATCGTCACCAAAGAAGTGGCTGCGGCTATCCTGAAATCCAATGCCAAGATGGCAGCCATGGGCGACAAACCGGATTTTCCCGTTGACCCCGGTCGTGAAGATTTCTACTTCAACATTGAGGCCCACCTTATTGAAGATGTCGGCATCGAAATCGGCGGCCAGCAACATACCGCCCGCTCCCGTAATGACCTCTACGCAACCTGCGCCCGTTTAGCCGTTCGCAAAGCCTACTTTGATATTTGCGCGGTCTACAACAAGATGCGCCAGGCCGTTATCGACAAAGCGCGCCAAAACGAAGATGCCGTATTCGCCGGTTACACCCACATGCAACCGTCGGAACCCATCACTTTTGCACACTACTGCTCCGGCGTTCTTAACGCCATGCAACGTGACTTCCGTCGGATTTCTCTTGCCTTCGAAGGACTCAACATCTGTCCGCTGGGCGGCGGTTCCATGGGGTCAACGACTTGGGATATTGATCGCAACTACACCGCTCATTTACTGGGCTTCGATGCCCCGGTCGATAATTCCATCGACTGCGTGGCTTCCCGTGATTTCGCGACGGATATTCTCTCGGCTTTGTCGATTGCGGCCAACACCCTCTCCCGCTTCTGCCAAGATCTGTATGTCTGGGCTTCTCCCGATTTCGGCTACATCGAAGTTTCCGACAGCTGTGCCGTCTGCTCTTCGATCATGCCGCAGAAGAAGAATCCCTGGGTACTGGAACACATCAAAGCCAAGGCAGCTCATGTCGAAGGCTGCTACATGTCTGCCCTCAACGTCATGAAGAATGTCATTTATTCTCATTGCGAAGACATGTGCGGTGAATCGGCCAATTATCTCTTCCCGGGGATTGAAGAATTCAAGGTCATGTGCGAGCTGATGGAAGTTTCCATCAAAGGCATTACGGTCAAGAAAGAACATATGTTGGAAAAGGCCCGCAGCAATTTCTGCACGGTAACCGAGCTCGCCAACTATCTCGTCCGTCATGACAAGATCAGTTTCCGTATGGCCCACGACATCGTAGCCGGTGTTGTTGCCTACATGACGGAACACAATAAAAATGCCGATGAAATCGGTACGGCCGAAGTAAATCCCATTTTTGAGAAACTTTTCGGTCGCAAGACCTCTATGACTGACGAGGAAGTTCGGGCGGCGCTTGATCCGGTCAAAATCGCCTATGCCAAGAAATGCATCGGCGGTACGGCTCCGGAAGAGGTGGATCGCCAGCTCGACAACCGTCAGGCAGGGCTTGACCGCGACAATAAGGAACTCGCCGAACGAGTTGCGCGTGTTGCGGCTGCGAAGGCTGAACTTGAAGCAGCCGTCGATCAGATGACAGTTTGATTTCCCTCTGTCAGATTTCCGACTGATGAACCCCATCAGTCGGAAGATTTTCGTCTTTTGTCATTGCAAGGAGAAGGTTATGGATGACACCCTTTACAACCTCCCCATCACAGGCATCGCCAGCTTCGCCAAGTACCCTATCTGCGAAGACCTTTCAAAATTGGATGACGCAGATGCCTGCATCATGGGGATTCCTTTTGACGCCGGCGCTCCGTATTTGAGCGGCTGCAAATTCGGCCCTCGCCGTATCCGCGAAGTTTCTTGTCATTACGGTCGCGGCGGCGCCGGTTTCTGGGATCCGGAACGTCAGACGCAATACTTGGAATCGCCTGTCAAGATCGTTGACGGTGGTGACGTTGACGTCCATCCGATGCTGTTCCAGGAAACGTTTGATCGAATTACGGATACCGTCAAGAAAATTCTGGATAAAGGGGCTCTTCCCGTAATGATGGGCGGTGATCATTCTGTAACCTATCCCATCGCGAGAGCGTTTGATCGCTTCGATGATCTCTGCATCGTTCAGTTTGACGCTCACCTCGACTTCGGCAAACGCCGCTATACCAACGGCAGCCCGATGCGCCTGATTTCTGAAATGCCGCACTTTAAAAAGATGTGTCAGATCGGCATGCGCGGCCTCGGCAGCAACACTCGGGAGGATTTCCAAGAAGCCTACAAATTCGGTTCAGTCGTCATTCCTGCCCGCAAAGCCTTGTCGCTTGGCGCTGAAGAAGTCATCAAAATGATTCCGGAAGCTAAGAATTACTACGTCACGATCGATATTGACGGGTACGACATGTGCTACGCCCCGGGCGTAGGATCGCCGTCTCCCGGCGGTCTTAATTACCTATTCGAAACCGATGTTTTGGAAGGCATTGCCAAGAAGGGCAACGTGGTCGGCTTCGATCTGGTTGAAGTGGCTCCTCAGTATGACCCCAGCGGAATTACCTGCCGCCTCGGCGCTATGACAATGCTGGCGTTCTTGGGATACATCATGAAGGAACGTGAACTCAAGAAGCAACTGAAAGCTCAATCAGCACATTAATTGGACACCCCATCGGGGTACTGCTAAATTGGCAGTATCCCGATTTTTTTCAATCTTTCTCAGCCTTACGACTGACCGCTTCCCCCTCACTCAATTTACTGAAACTAGCGTCATGAGCACTACGAAAGAAAACTACCCCGAAATTACCATGTTGAGGGCTTTTCTTCTCACCGCAAAAACTGGAAGTTTCACTGAAGCAGCCAAACTGATGAAAGTCTCCCAACCGGCTATTTCCACGGCAATAGCGCGGTTGGAATCTTTTGCGGGTACCCCGCTTTTTAACCGGACTGCTCGACCTATTCAGCTGACACCGGCGGGGCATCATGTGCGACGCCGGATCGAACCCATCATCGAAGATCTCTACAGCCTGTCTTCTGAAATCAAAAGTTTTGTTTCAAACGCAGCGATTGATCTTCGTATCGGATTTTCCGATTCGTTCGGGGCTTGTGTGACTCCCTTGTTGATGCCGCGTCTCCTTCCCCGTGTCGATAACCTGGCAGCCTACTGCCAAAGTTCCCCGAAGATTGTCCGCCAGTTGGTGGACGGCATGCTCGACATCGTAGTTGCTACTAAATTTCCCAGTGAAAATCCGACTATTACGGCACAGATGCTGATGAGTGAAAAATTTCTCATCGTCACGCCGAAGCAATTTGAAGGAAAAATCACACAGAAAGTAGATCTGAACCTGTTACCCAAAAATTTACCGGTTATCCGCTTTAACGATGACAGTCTCGACAGTGTTCAGATCGAACGGGTTCTCCGTCAATGTAATTTTCATGGTGGCCGTTCCATTGCCGTGGACACCAATCTGTCCGCCATGAATCTTGTGGCCAACGGCATCGGCTGGACCATTCTTCCTCCGTTGGGGATTTGGGCTGCAAAAGATTTCCTTCCTGCGGTATCACTGCACAATATTGATTCGTTGCACTCTACTCGCCAATTTTATGTGCAGTATCAGTTCGCCGCCTACGAACTCTTGACTCAATTCATCTTCCAAGAATCTCAAGCCCTTATCCAAAGCACGGTCATACCTGCCATGGAAAAGGCATCCTCCTTGTTGGCCTCCGCCGTTTCCCTGACAAACTTCTGAGTACTATTTTGCGGCGTGCTTGCGGGAGTGTCTCGATTTTTGTGTCCAGGGTGGTTTTCAAGGGGGCAGCCAATCACGGCTGCCCTTCGTGTATAGGGGGTTAAAAATCAATGACCAGAGGCTGAGAGGGACCCTCAGCCGTCGCCACAAATGCGCGAAGCGCGGTGAGTGTGGCGCTCCAAGCGGAGGATTCCATCATACCTTGCATCATTCCATCGCGTTGGTAAATCGCTCACCGAACAGTAGAGCAAACTGAGGCATGGCTGATGACCACCTGGTGCTGGCACGCGTCCAGGTCTCAGTGTAGTTCCTGATAGCCAGGTAAATCAGCTT
>UQUM01000024.1 GCA_900544255.1 uncultured Sutterella sp. | reverse complement strand
CTCCTTGTGAAAGCCACGCAATGGTTCCACGCCAAAGCACCGGCATTGATTTGTCGGTGCAGTTTCGTATTGCGCTTCGACGAAAGGAGCTTGTATTTGTAGGTTCTCATGACGGGGATGATACAACGATCGTCCCTATGTTTTTACATAAACCTCGGCGCCTTATATCCCCCTCCTGAAGGAACGGGTTTTACGGCGCGTGTGATAAAAAGGCGGCTCCCGAAGGAGCCGCCGGTGTTCGACGGTGACGCAGAACTTTACGCGGTGCGTTTCTCCATCACAAGCGTATAGAACTTTCGGTCCAATTCCGCGACGGCCTTCGTGAGGTCTTCCACGGTGCCGGTGTTTTCAATGACGTCGGTGGCGGCCTTGAGCCGTTCGTCGCGCGATGCCTGCGTCGCAATGATGGCGCGCGCTTCGTCCTCGCTCATGTGGCGCTCATAGACGAGACGATTCACCTGCTCTTCCTCTGGGCAGTCAATGACGACGATGCGGGACACGGCTTCACGCCAGCGGCCGCTTTCCAGCAAAAGCGGAATGCTGAGGATGACGTAGGGTGCCGTGACCTTCTTGAGCTCTTCGAAAATTTCCCGTTTGATCATCGGGTGAAGAATGCCCTCTAATTTGGCGCGGGCCGCAGGATCGGAAAAGATGGTTTCACGCATCAGCGTGCGTTTGAGGCCGTGAGCGCCGATGACGTCGGCACCGAAAGCGACGGCAATCTCGGGGAGTGCCTTGCCGTTCGGGGCGGTGAGAGCCCGGGAAATTTCGTCAGCATCAATCACGGGAACGCCGAGGGCTTTGAAGGCGTCGGTGGCGGTGGTTTTGCCGCAGGCGATACCGCCCGTTAAACCGATGATGAGAGGCATATGCGGCTCCTTATAGCGGTTGTGATACCCCGATTGTAACCGCACACCGGAAATAAAAAAGGGAGACGACTGAAAAGTCATCTCCCTTTTGAAATCCTGGTCGGGGTGAGAGGATTCGAACCTCCGACTCCTACGTCCCGAACGTAGTACTCTACCAGGCTGAGCTACACCCCGAAGCTTCGTTTTGTCTCCGAGTCGTTAGCGATCTCGGTTAACCGCGAAGGACAGGAACTTTATCAGAGAATTTTTGAATTGTCCAGCCGGAAGTGCATTTAATGCATTTTTTCCGCGTTCGACTTCCAAAAGGGCGCGTTCATAACAGGCTTCGATGGCCCCCGACGCCTTCACGATGCGGCTCACGGCTTCAAAGTCGCCGTCGCCCTTCAAAATGGCGTCGACGATGAGGTCGCGGTCGGCGCCCGTCGTCTTCTGCAGGGCATAAATGACGGGAAGCGTCACTTTGCCTTCCTTGATGTCGGCGCCGAGGTTCTTGCCGATCGCGGCGGCTTCCCCTTGGTAGTCAAGAATGTCGTCGGCGATCTGGAAGGCGTTTCCAAGGTGCAGGGCATATTGGGCGCAGGCGTCTTCGTAGGCTTTTGGGGCACCGGAAAATGCGGCGGCCATGTGGGCTGCCGCTTCAAAAAGGCAGGCGGTCTTGCGTTCGATCACCGCAAAATAACGTTCTTCCGTGGTTTCGGGGTCGCCCGCGTTCGTAAGCTGCAGCACTTCGCCTTCGGACAAGCGGTTGGCGGCGTCGGCCAAGGCCTGCATCACGCCCAAGTTTCCGCGGCGGATCATCATCTGGAAGGAACGTGTGTAGAGGAAGTCTCCGACCAACACCGCCTGATTGTTGTCCCAGCGGGCATTGGCGGTTTCGCGGCCACGGCGCATCTTGCCTTCGTCGACGACGTCGTCGTGCATGAGGGTCGCGGTGTGCAGAATTTCGATGACGGCGCCGAAGTACGGCGCGTTGTCCGAGGTGTCGCCCATCGCACGGGCCATCAGAATGAGGAGGGCCGGGCGCATGCGTTTCCCGCCGGCACTCGTGATGTATCGGCCGATTTCTTTGACGCGCGGAATGTCGCTTTCCATTTCGGCGGCGATGATCTTTTCAACGGCGGCCATGTCGGCGGCAATGGGCGCAAGCGCGGCAAGAACGGCTTCCTTCAGGTTGGCGGTCATAATATGTCTTTCTCTTGGTATCTGTCTACTGCCTGCGGCAGAAAGCATAATCATAACGGGAACCGTTCCCGTCAACGAATGAGATTGAGTTCCCGGGCTTCGTACACGGCTTCGCCGCGGGAATGCACGTTGAGCTTTTTATAAAGTTTCTTAACGTGCGTCGTGACGGTGTGTTCACTGATGGCGAGCACTTCGCCGATCGCGGCAAACGCAAGGCCCTTCGCAAGAAGCTGCAGGATGTCGAGTTCCCTCCGCGAAAGAAGTCCCCCTGCCGTTTCGCGTTCCGGTGTATTGCGATTATGCAGGGCGCGCAGGACGGAACGGGCGATGAGGGGACTCACGGGGGAACCGCCGGACTGCATCACTTTGAGGCTCGCAGCGATGCCGGGCGTGTTGTCGTCAAAAAGGAGATACCCGTCGGCGCCGGCTTCGACGGCCTGCATGACGGTGTTTTCTTCGGATACGTCGGTCGCAATGAGTACGTGGGCCTGCGGATTTCGGCGCAGAATCTCCCGCGTAATTTCCGCACCGCTTCCGTCGGGAAGGCGCACGTTGACGACGGCAAGATCAATTTTTTCCCGCTGAATGACGGGGACGGCCGTGCGGCGGGAGTTGACGGCGGCAATGAGGTGAAATTCCGTGTCATGCAGCAGTTCAAGGGTGTGGCGCCTCAGACGATAGTCGTCCGGTTCCACCAAGAGAACCGTAGGCGCGGCAGCGAGCATCTTCATAATGTAAACCCCGGCGTAATGGTTCAGACGAGCAGTTTTTCCAAGGTTTCGGTATCCGCCGCAAAGGCTCGGATTCCTTGGGCGAGTTTTTCGTTGGCCATGGCGGACGTCGTTGTTTCCCAACGGAATTCACTTTCGGTGATGGCAACGGGGGCGGTCGGCGTGAGGGGGGCGGGCGACAGAACGCGCTCGAGCGGTGCCTCATCCCTGCGCAGGGCGTCGATGAATTTGGGGGCAATCGTCAAGAGATCACACCCGGCAAGTGCCGTGATTTCCCCGAGATTTCGAAAACTCGCGCCCATGATCTGCGTTTTGGAACCCGCTGCCTTTAAGGTGCGGTAGATGGCGGTGACGGACTGTACCCCCGGATCCTTGACGCCCGCGTTTTCAGCTTCATTCCATGCGTCGCCGGCCTCTTTTTTCGCCCAGTCATAAATGCGGCCGACGAAGGGACTGATGAGGGTGGCGCCCGCCTGAGCCGCGGCTTTGGCCTGCGCAAGGCTGAAAATGAGCGTCATGTTGCAGTGAATGCCTTCCTGTTCGAGCACTCGGGCCGCTTCGCAACCTTCCCAGGTCGCGGCAATTTTGATGAGCACGCGTTCGCGGGAGATGTCGCCCGCTTCGTAAAGCGCAATCAGACGACGGGCTTTTTCGACGGTGGCGCGGGTGTCGAAGGAGAGACGGGCATCGACTTCGGTGCTGACGCGCCCCGGGATGTGTTCGAGGATGGCTTTGCCGAAATCCGTAATGACGCGGTCGATTCTGAGGCGCGGACTTTCGTTTGCACATCGGGCGGCGGCGAGAATTGCTTCGCCCCGTGTGGTTCGTGCGGCTTTGAGAATGAGCGACGGATTCGTTGTGGCTTCCGTCGGTTTCAAACGCGCGATTTCATCAATGTCGCCCGTGTCGGCGACGACGGTGGTCCATTGTCGGAGGGCTTCCAGTCGGTTTGAAGGAGTCATGGTGTCCCAGTTCAGAAATTGAAATTCGAAACGCGTCAAAGAATACCGCACAGAGGGGAAGAAACTGTAGGGAAAAGTGATGAGAAAGCACCGCACTTGTCGGCAATTGGGGGTATACGCGGAGAGCGGACGACGGTCTCTGAGGCTTTCTACAGAAATCCGCTTAGGAAAGCGGACGGAAAATAGTCGGGACGCCCCATAGGGCGCGGCTATAATGGTTTGCTTTTATTCCGGTTTGCGTTGACGTGTGTTGCGTAACGGGAAACCGGTGACTCTGAAGGGATGGGCGCCAAGGCCTCATCCTGCGGAACTTTGACGGTTCCGAGCAAATACTGGGAGAAAATGTTGAACTCCATTCAAACCGATATGCGACCTCAAGCAGCTTTGGCGCTTGCCGACGGGACCGTTTTCATCGGCCGCAGCCTGGGGGCTGCCGGTTCTGTGACGGCAGAGGTTGTGTTCAATACCTCGATGACGGGGTATCAGGAAATCCTTACTGACCCGAGTTACACGGGGCAGATCGTGACGCTGACGTACCCCCATATCGGCAACGTCGGTGTGAATCCGCAGGACGAAGAAGGCCCCGGCATTGCGGCGGCCGGTCTCATCATCCGCTGTGCGTCGCCCGTGGTGAGCAATTTCCGTGCCGTCGGCAGCCTCACGGATTACCTGAAGGCCGCGGGAACCGTGGCGATTTCCGATATTGATACCCGTGCATTGGTGCGCCGCCTTCGGACGTTCGGCGCACAGGCCGGGACGATCGTGGCCGCTGAAAACGGTGTGCTGACGGAAAAAGAAATCGAAGACGCCAAGGCCGCGGCAAAGGCCTGGGGTTCGATGGTTGGGCGTGATTTGGCTTCCGAAGTGACGACGAAAAACGCCTATGAATGGAAGGAAGGCTGCTGGCGCCTCAAGGGCGAAGAAGGACATCCGGATTTCAACAAACCGGAAACGTTTAAGTACAAGGTCGTTGCCTATGACTTCGGCATCAAGCGCAATATTCTGCGCATGATGGCCGAACGCGGTATGGCGGTGACGGTGGTGCCCGCAAAGACCCCCATTGAAGACGTGCTCGCGATGAATCCTGACGGCGTATTCCTGTCGAACGGCCCCGGGGATCCGGAACCCTGCACTTACGCAATTGAAGCGGCCAAGGTGTGTCTCGCGAAGAAAATCCCGCTCTTCGGCATTTGTCTCGGACACCAGATCATGGGGCTTGCGGCGGGTGCGAAGACCGTGAAGATGAAGTTCGGGCACCACGGCGGCAATCACCCGGTGGTGGATCGCAAGACGCGGCGCGTCTTCATCACGAGTCAGAATCACGGGTTTGCCGTCGATGAAAAGACGCTCCCCGAAAATGTGGAAGCCGGGTTTGCCAGTCTTTTCGACGGATCGCTGCAGGGCATGAAGTTCGTGGATGCGCCGGCGATGAGTTTCCAGGGGCACCCCGAAGCGAGTCCCGGTCCGCACGACATTGCGCCTTTGTTTGACCGCTTCGCGGAACTGATGCGGGGGAACCGCTGATGAGCGAACGGGAGAATGTGGTTCTCGTTGATCTCGCGGAAGCCCAGGCGGCACTCGCGGCGCTGATGGCTGATAAGGCGATGATTGCGAAGGTGGCCGAAGCCGGGCACCTTATTGCCGAAAGTCAGAAAGCGGGTGGCACGGTCATGAGCTGCGGTAACGGCGGCAGCCTCTGTGACGCGATGCACTTTGCCGAAGAGATGACGGGGCGTTTCAGAAGTGATCGACGCGCTTACCGTGCGCAGGCGATTTCGGATGTGGCGCACATGGCCTGCGTCGGAAACGACTACGGCTACGAAGACGTGTTTTCCCGCTGGGTGGAGGGGCACGGCCGCGCAGGCGACGTGCTTCTCGCGATCACGACCTCCGGTACGAGCAAAAACGTGGTGAAGGCGGCGAGAACTGCCCGCTCGCTCGGCATGAAGGTGATTGCGCTCACCGGGAAAGACCATACGCCCATTACGGAATTGGCGGACATCGCCCTTATAACGCCCGCCGGCCGTTGGGCCGACCGGGTGCAGGAACTGCACATCAAGCTCATCCACATTCTCATTGAACTCGTCGAACGCGAACTCGATCCGCAGAACTATTTGAACGACTAGACATCATGCCCAAACGTACAGACATTAAATCCGTCATGATTCTCGGCGCCGGCCCGATCGTTATCGGCCAGGCCTGTGAATTTGACTATTCCGGTGCCCAGGCCTGCAAGGCCCTTCGGGAAGAGGGGTACCGCGTTATTTTGGTGAATTCCAATCCGGCGACGATTATGACCGACCCGGATACGGCGGATGCGACCTACATCGAACCGTTGGATACACGCGTTCTTGAGCGCATCATCGCCAAAGAAAAGCCCGATGCCATTCTCCCCACGATGGGCGGACAGACGGCGTTGAATCTCGCGATGGCTCTCGATAAGGAAGGCATCCTCAGTAAGTACGACGTGGAACTGATCGGCGCCTCGCCGGAAGCGATTGACAAGGCCGAAGACCGTCAGCGCTTTAAGGAAGCCATGAACCGCATCGGGCTTGAAAGTGCCCGTTCCGGCATCGCCTACAACATGGCCGAAGCGATGGCGGTGCAGGCGCAGGTGGGATTTCCCGCCGTCATCCGCCCGTCCTTTACATTGGGCGGCTCCGGCGGCGGCATTGCCTACAACATGCAGGAATTCGTGGAAATCTGCGAACGCGGTTTGGCCCTTTCGCCCACGCATGAACTTCTCATTGAAGAATCCCTTCTCGGTTGGAAGGAATACGAAATGGAAGTGGTGCGTGATAAGGCCGACAACTGCATCATCGTCTGCTCCATTGAAAACTTCGACCCGATGGGGATTCACACCGGAGACTCCATCACGGTGGCGCCGGCGCAGACCCTGACGGATCGCGAATATCAGATCATGCGTGACGCGTCGATCGCGGTGCTCCGTGAAATCGGCGTGGATACGGGCGGATCCAACGTGCAGTTCGCCGTGAACCCCAAGAACGGACGCTTGATCGTCATTGAAATGAATCCGCGCGTGTCGCGTTCTTCGGCCTTGGCTTCGAAAGCCACCGGCTTTCCGATTGCGAAGGTCGCGGCGAAACTTGCCGTGGGCTATACCCTGGACGAACTGAAAAATGACATCACGGGGGGCGCGACGCCCGCGTCCTTTGAACCGACGATCGACTACGTCGTCACCAAGGTGCCGCGTTTTGCGTTTGAAAAGTTCCCGCAGGCCGATGACCGTCTGACGACGCAGATGAAGTCCGTGGGAGAAGTGATGGCGATCGGTTCTTCGTTCCAGGAATCGCTGCAGAAGGCCCTCCGCGGTTTGGAAACCGGTAAGGACGGCTTGACGCCCATTTCGGACGACCGGGAAGAAATCGTTCACGAAATCAGTGAAGCGGGGCCGGAGCGCATTTTCTACGTCGCTGACGCCATGCGTCTCGGCATGACGGTGGATGAAATTCACGGCATGACGTCGATTGATCCGTGGTTCCTCGCGCAGATGAAGGAACTCATCGACATCGAAGGGCGCGTGGCCGAGACGACGTTGGACGCCTTGTCGGCGGATGACCTCCGTTACCTCAAGAAGAAGGGCTTTTCCGATAAGCGCCTCGCGAAGCTGATGGGGACGAAGGAAGACGCCGTCCGCTCGAAGCGCCACGAACTCAACATCCGGCCCGTTTATAAGCGCGTCGATACCTGCGCCGCGGAATTCGAAACGAAGACCGCCTACCTTTACTCGACCTACCAGGACGAAAACGAAGCTCAGCCCACGGACAAAAAGAAGATCGTGGTGTTGGGCGGCGGTCCCAACCGCATCGGCCAGGGCATCGAATTCGACTACTGCTGCGTGCATGCGGCGATGGCATTGCGCGAAGACGGTTACGAAACAATCATGGTCAACTGTAACCCGGAAACGGTTTCGACGGACTATGACACGTCGGATCGCCTTTACTTTGAACCGGTGACGTTGGAAGACGTGTTGGAAATCTGCCACACGGAAAATCCGGTGGGCGTCATCGTGCAGTACGGCGGTCAGACGCCCTTGAAGATCTGCCGTGCTCTCGAAAAGGAAGGCGTGCCTATTATCGGTACTTCCACCGACGCCATCGACTGCGCCGAAGACCGCGAACGCTTCAAGGAACTCATCACGAAGTTGGGGCTTCGGCAGCCCCCTAACCGGACGGCTCACACCGAAGAAGCGGCGTTGAAACTCGCCGAAGAAATCGGTTATCCCATCGTCGTGCGTCCGAGCTACGTGCTGGGCGGCCGCGCGATGGATATCGTGCACAACGGCAAGGAACTCATGCGCTACATGCACGAAGCCATCGTGGTGAGCGAAGAAAGCCCGGTGCTTTTGGATCACTTCCTCGATGACGCCGTGGAAATGGACGTGGACGCGGTGTCCGACGGCAAGGTGGTGAAGATCGCCGGTCTCATGCAGCACGTGGAAGCCGCGGGCGTGCATTCGGGGGACTCCGCTTGTTCGCTGCCGCCCTATAGCCTGCGCGAAGATATTTTGGACGAAGTGCGCCGCGAAACGGTGCTGATGGCGAAGGCCCTCGGGGTCGTGGGGCTCATGAACGTGCAGTTCGCGATCAAGAACGCCGTCACTGAACACCCGATCGTCTATGTGCTCGAAGTCAATCCGCGCGCGAGCCGCACCGTTCCCTTTGTTTCGAAGGCGACCGGCGTGCAGCTTGCGAAGGTTGCGGCCCGCTGCATGGTGGGCGACTCCATCGAAAAGCAGGGCGTGCAGGTGGAAGTGAAGCCTGAACACATCTGCGTGAAGGAAGCCGTGTTCCCGTTTGCGAAGTTCTTGGGCGTCGACCCGGTCTTGGGACCGGAAATGCGCTCCACGGGCGAAGTGATGGGCGTCGGCAAGACCTTCGGCGAAGCGCTCTTTAAGAGCCAGTTGGGAGCGGGCAACACGCTGCCTCCGACAGGCTCCACGGTCTTCATTTCCGTGCGTGACGAAGATAAGCCGCGCGCCATCGTGGTCGCTGCCGAACTCGTCGACGCGGGCTACAAGCTCGTCGCGACGAAGGGCACGGCGGAGGCGCTTGCGAAGGCCGGCATCGACTGCAAGAGCGTCAATAAGGTGAGTGACGGTCGTCCGAATATTTTGGACAAGATCAAGAACCGTGAAATTCAGCTCGTGATCACCACGAGCAACGAATCCCGCGGGGAAATCAGCGATGCGCGCGCCATCCGTATGGCGGCGCTCGCGAACCGCGTCACCTACTTTACGACGATCGCGGGCGGCCGCGCGGCGGTGGAAGGCATCAAGCACTTAGCCGATGCGCAGGTCTATTCGCTGCAGGACATGCATAAGGCGGTTCGTTAGAGGTAAAATGCCGCCCTTTGATTTGACCATTCTACTTGGTGAAAGACATGGATAAACGGATTCCGATTACGGTTCAGGGCGCGGAAAAGCTTCGCGCCGAACTCGATGAGTTGAAGCGCGTGAAGCGCCCGGCTGTGGTGGCTGCGATTGCGGAAGCGCGTGAAAAAGGCGACTTGTCGGAAAATGCCGAATACGATGCCGCCAAGGAAATGCAGGGCCACATCGAAGGGCGCATTGCCGAACTCGAAGGAAAACTGCCGATGCTGCAGATCATTGATCCGAAGAGCCTGCAGGCAGGCGACAGGATCGTGTTCGGCGCGACGGTGGAACTCGAAGACGAAGATTCCGGGGAAGTCAAAACCTACCAGATCGTGGGGGATGACGAAGCGGACATCAAGGCCGCCCGTATTTCGATTTCGAGCCCCTTGGCCCGCAGTCTCATCGGTAAGTTCGAAGGTGACGAAGTGACGTGCCCCGCCCCGAAGGGACTCATTCACTACGCCATCGTGAGCGTGAAGTACCTCTGAGTCTGAATTAATTCGGCGAAAGGCCCGTGTGGTTACTGCGACTGCACGGGTTTTTTGTTGTCCGTACAATGAGCTTGTCATCATTTCGTCACACGATGAAATACCTTTGTCAAAATGGAAGGGCATGATGACGGACGCATGAATTAACGGAGAAGGCGTATGACGGAATCAGTACTCGTCGTGGAAGACGAGCCGGCGATTCGGGAACTCATCGGGTTTGCCTCTGAAACGGCGGGGTACCGCGTGTTTCGCGCGGGATCGGTGACGGAAGCTCGGAGAGTATTGGAAGCCGAACGCCCGGACATTATCCTCTTGGACTGGATGCTGCCGGATCAGTCCGGACTCTCGTGGCTTGAGCAGTTAAAGCGTGAAGAGAAGAACGCCGGTATTCCCGTCATTATGCTCACGGCCCGCGGTACGGAAAGCGACAAGGTGGCGGGGCTCGATGCCGGGGCGGACGATTATGTCGTCAAGCCTTTCTCGCCCCGAGAATTGATCGCCCGACTTCGGGCAGTTCTGCGACGCGGTGCGGCAGAAGCCGAAAAGACGATTGTCTGCGGTCCGGTGGCGCTTAATGAATCCCGATTCTCTGCCAAGGTGAACGGCGTCGACGTGCGATTGGGCGTCATCGAATTCAAGATGCTCTGCGTGTTGGCGGCTAATCCCGGGCGGGTGTATTCCCGTGCCCAGTTGTTGGAACGGGTTTGGGACGATGCCGCCGGGTTTGACGAACGGACGGTGGACGTTCACGTGTTGCGGTTGAGAAAGCAGTTGGCGGGGACGGCGGCCGCGGACATCGTGGATACGGTGCGGGGCCTCGGATACCGCGCGCGGGCGTAGCAAGAGGGCGGCAAAATGACGACGGAACGTCTGCGGCTCATGGGGCCGGTCATCTTTCGGATTATTCTCATCATCGTCGCGGGGTTTGCCGTTGCGGGACTCGCCAATCCGTATTGGGGCCTGGGCTGCGTGATTGCGGGGCTTCTCGCGGAAATGGGGCTGCACTTAAATTACATCGCCCGGCTTGATGAGTGGCTTGAGAAATCTATGACGACTTCGCCAAAGACGGACGAAGAAACGCCGACGACGGCCTCTGCGCTCTGGTCGGATATCTTCAGTCGGGTTTATGAAGCTCGGGCGGCATTTGATAAAAATGCCCGACGCTTGGAAGACCGCGAAGCCCGGTACCGTAAGACGCTGGGGGCACTGCCCGAAGGGATCATTCTCACGAAGCGCAATTGGCTCCTGTCGTGGTGTAATCCTCAGGCGGAAAAAATCTTTCCGTTAAGCGGCGAAAAAGACGTGGGCCGCTCGATTCTGGCTCTGATTACGGATCCCGCGATTGATTCCTTTTTGCGGACAGAAAAGTTTGACGCCCCCTTAAATTGGACGCAGGCGGAGATGGGGCGCACCTACGAAATCCGCGTCGTCATTGCCGACAAAAATAACTCTCTGTTAATCGCCCGCGACGTGACGGAACAAACGAAGGTGGACGCCATGCGTCGAGATTTCGTCGCGAACGTGTCCCACGAACTGCGCACCCCCCTCACGGTGCTCTCCGGCTTTTTGGATATGGCGGTTGCCGGTGTTTCCGGCAAGGTGGAGTTGGCGCCGCAGCATCTCGCGCTCATGCGGGATCAGGCGCAGCGCATGAAGCGCATCATTGACGATCTCCTTGCGCTTTCCCGACTGGAAAACGGCGGCGAAGACAAAGAAAGCGAAATGATTGCGCTGCATGATTTGGTGCGTCGTGTCACGGCCGAAATGGAAGTCGTGGCGGCGGGACGCTACACGGTGGACTGCACGACCGAAGACGTGTGGATTGAAGGTTATGCCGACGAGATGAGAAGTGCCGTAGTGAACCTGATGACGAATGCGCTGCGTTACACCCCCGAGGGCGGGCACATTCATGCCGAGTGCCGGAAAACGGCCGCAGGCGGCGCCGAAATCATGGTTCGGGACAACGGCATCGGTATTGCGCAGAAAGATATTCCGCGTTTGACGGAACGCTTTTACCGCGTTGATAAATCGCGCTCCCGCAACACGGGCGGTACGGGGTTGGGGCTTGCAATTGTGAAGCACGTCATGCTGCACCACAATGCGCAGATGAAGATTGAAAGCGAGTTGGGAAAGGGCTCGGCCTTTACGCTGGAACTGCCGCCCGAACGCGTGAGAACGGGCGGCGTTGCGGCTTAGCTTAATGACGGCGATCCAACCGCAGAAAACGCACGGCAGGACGGTTTTCATTCGCTGAGAGTTCGGAAAGAAACGTCGTCTCCCAGTCTTCAGGATTCAACGTCGGAAACATCGTGTCGCCTTTCGGCGCCGCAGCGATTTCCGTAATCCAGAGCCGGTCGGCCAGAGGGAGCGCCTGTCGGTAGATTTCGCCCCCGCCGATGATGAAGACGCGAGGTTCGGCGCCGGCTGCTTTTAAGGCCGCGTCAAGCGACGGTACCACCGTGCACCCGGCGGCAACGTAGTCAGGTTGCCGCGTGATGACGATGTTCCTGCGTTTGGGAAGGGCGCGCCCGATAGATTCAAACGTTTTCCGCCCCATGATGACGGCGGCTCCCGTCGTTACCGTCTTAAAGTGCTTCAAATCTTCGGGAATGTGCCACGGCATGGTGCCCGCGTTCCCGATCACGCCGTTTTCGGCGTGAGCGACGATCATTTCCAGCATCGTTTTTCCTTAAACGGCAATCGGGGCCTTGATGTGAGGCCACGGGTTGTAATCCGTGATTTCAAAGTCTTCGAACTTGTAGTCAAAGATCGACGCCGGGCGGCGCTTAATGACGAGCTTCGGATACGGCCGCGGCTCGCGCGAGAGTTGCTCGACGGTCTGCTCGAAGTGGTTGTTGTAGATGTGGCAGTCGCCGCCCGTCCAGATGAATTCACCGGGTTCAAGGTCGCACTGCTGCGCCATCATATGCGTCAGAAGGGCGTAACTTGCGATATTAAAGGGCACTCCCAAGAAAATATCGCAGCTTCGCTGATAAAGCTGGCAGGAGAGTTTGCCGTCCGCCACGTAGAACTGGAAAAGGCAGTGGCAGGGCGGAAGCGCCATGCGGTCAATGTCCGCAACATTCCAGGAGCAGACAATGATGCGGCGGCTGTCCGGATGGTTCTTGATGAGATCAACGGCGTTTGTGATCTGATCGATATGGCGGCCGTCAGGCGTGGGCCAGCTGCGCCACTGCACGCCGTAGACAGGGCCTAAATCGCCGTTTTCATCGGCCCATTCGTCCCAGATCGACACTTTGTTGTCATGCAGGTAACCGATGTTGCCCGAGCCCGAGAGAAACCACAGCAGTTCGTGCACGATGGAGCGTATGTGCAGTTTCTTGGTGGTCACGAGGGGAAAACCTTCGCTTAAGTCAAAGCGCATCTGGTAGCCGAACACGGAACGCGTACCCACGCCCGTGCGGTCGGTTTTCTGGTGGCCGTTCTCATAAACGTGCCGCAGCAGTTTTTCGTATTGGTCGTACATCGGTTGTCTCGCCGGAAAAATAAAAGGTAGGCGCATTGTAACGAACCCGTCCAGACCAAAACGCCCTGCACTCGGCAGGGCGCGATTGGTCGGTGCGTAAGGACTACAGGAACGGACGGCAGAGAACGTTTAAGTGATAGAACACGGGGGCGGCAAAGGTGAGGGGGGCGAGTCGTTCCAGAATGCCGCGGCCGATATAAAGTTCCCCGTCGTAATTACGGGCGCCGAGACTCACCTTCACCGAGTTGATGACGATGTCGCCCACAATACAGGAAAGGACGATCGCAAGCGAGAAAAGCGAAGCCTGCCACAGCTGAAAGGGCGTCAGCCAGAACAGCGCCGTACCGACGGCAAGTCCCAGGGCGCCGCCCACAAGGTACCCCTTCGTCGTCTTATTGGGACTCATCTTCATCGCGCGCCCCCCGAGAGCGGAACTCGAAATCACGGCAAAAAGATCCGTGCAGAAAACCGTGATGAGGAAATAGAGGAGCACCAGGAGCCCGGTGGAATTAAAGCGTTCGAGTTCAAGGTTCGCCAAGGCCGGCGCGTGACTCACGCAGAAGACGCAGATCATGACGCCCCACTGCACCTTGGCGACGCGCTCCAGATACCGGTCCGTGTCGTGCGAAAGCGCAGCGACGACGGGAAGCGCGAGAAAAAGGTACACCGGAATGAAGACTGTGTAGACCGCCGGTAAGTCAAGGTACACGAGGATGTACTGAATCGGAATCGCCAGATAGAAAGCGATGACGAGTACCCAGTGATCCGTATGCTTGATCGGGGTGAGCGCAATGAATTCCCGCAGGAGGAAGAAGGAGAAGACGGCAAAGAGAATGTTGAGCGTCGCCGGCCCGAACCACCAGGCGACGGCATAAATGACGATGAGCCACCAGCCCATGCGGGTACGACTGTTGACGATCGCTAAGCGCTGTACGGCGTCCGGCGTCTTCGCGCGCCCTTCGGCCCAGAGGCCGTAGATGGTTCCTGCCGCCATCAAAATGATGAGCGACGCCAAAATAATGAGGTAGCCCATGTTGAGGCTTAATCCGAGTCGCATCATGATATCGTCGCCAAATCAACAACGGCCTGTCGGGCCTTGGTTAAAAACGCTTCCTTGGGTTCTTCCGGCGAATGCGGCAGCGGTGCCCCGAAGCGGATGGTGCAGATCGTAGGTACCGGAATGACGACGCCCTTGGGCATCGCGCGGTAGAGGTTTTCGATGTAGACCGGAATCAGTTCGACTTGCGGAAAGTCACGCATCAGGCGCCAGATGCCGCTTTTGAAGTCGCTCGGAATAGGTTGGGGACGCCGCGTGCCTTCCGGAAAAATAATAAGGGATTCGCCTGCCATGAGAGCTTCTCGTAAGGGAGCCAAGGGATCGGTGCGGTGCTCACCCCGGCGGTCGATCAAAACGACGTTGAGTTCCTTGGCAATGCGTTTTCGCGCAAGACCGTGGCTCCAATAGTCTTTGGCTGCCACAGGGCGCGTCGTGCCGCGCAGCACCGCCGGGAGCGACGCCCAAATGGCGATGGTGTCGAGGTGGCTCGAGTGGTTGGCAAAGTAGATGCGCTGTGTATGCGACGGCGTACAGCCGACCCACTGCGGGTAGGCGCCCACCAGTAAGCGCGTGAGCCACACAATGGGCGTCATCAGTTGATAGCGGAACAAATCGAATACCTCAGTAAAGAAGAACGTACGTCAACGGGCTTTATTTTAGAGAGAAGGGGCGCCGCCGTGCGGCCCGTTTTAATGGGTATCTTTATTTTTCAAGTCGCTCGCTTTGGCAAACGAAGGATTGGAAAAAGGACCTTTTACCACGTATTCCGTCGCAAAGAGCTTTGACAAGGGATCGCGCATCAGCATCTGGGCAATGAAGGTACTGATGCCGACGATGGGGTTGACGATGGCAACCGCGAGCGACGCCCCGCCGGCGTTGATGTCGGGAAGAACGACGACGCGGCTGTCGAGCGTTTCCGTCGTAAAGTCCGCCGATCCCGTCATTAAGACGGATGCATGCGGTCCGATGATGCGGCCGTTGTCGGTCGAGAGAACGCCGGACTTAAACGCACTGTCAAAGAAGAGGGAATCAAATGCAAAACCGTCGCGGGCGAGATCGCTGAAATCAAGCTGCAGACGCTTTACGAGAGACTGCATCGAAAAGAGCGTCAGCACGGCGCCTCCCACGCCGGTATCCACTTGACGCAGTGAGCCTTTTTTGAGATCAAGGTAAACGGGGCCGTTGATGGTATTGATGACCGGCGACCACGGTGTGCCGTCCCACGTGAGTTCGGCGGAAGCCGTGCCGCGCCCGTCTTCGAGCGCTCGTGGCCAGCCGAGTTCGGAAAGAAGTCTCCCGGCGTCTTTGGTTCGGACTTCGGCATTTACGTGCGTCGTGAATCGCCCGGCTTTTTCTCGACACTCGCCGGCACCGGTGAGCGTGCCGCCGGGATTCTCAACGGTGAGCGAATCGATGGTCCAACGGCGCCCTTCGGCGTCTACACGGTTGACGGCCGACAGATTGATGCGGCCCAAATGCATTTTTCCGAGGCGGAAATCGTCTACTCGGGCTAAAAGCGACGGCATCAGGGACTTCGGCGGCTCTTCGAACGCATCGGCAAGCGTGGACTGACTGCGCTCGGGGAGCGCCATTTTCGTGAAAACCGCCCGTACGGAACCTTGGCCGTTCTGATTCCAGTTGACGGTACCGTCGGCGGCGTCGCCGGAAATACGGATGCGCCAATCTTCGGGACTCGTCATTTCAGCCCGTACGTCCAAAGGGCCGAGATCCATCTGAGAGACGTTGAAGTTTTGGGTGTCGACCGTTACGCGTTCAAGCAGCGCCGGAGGCCGGCTTCCGGAAATTGAGGGGTCTTTCTCGGAGGACTGTGCGGCAGCGGCGATGAGCTTTTCAATGATCGGCTGCCAAGTATCCGCCCGTAATTCGGTCCCGGTGATTTCAAGCGCAAGTCCCGAGCGGGGCAGTCCCGTGCGGCGGCCCACGGCAAAACTGCCGCGGGTGAGGAGGCGGGAGCGACCTTCGGGAAGCTGCAGAACTGTGTTGAAACGGGTTCTGTCAATGGAGAGGGTAAGGTCAAAGCCGTTCCCGACGGAAGTTTTCAGGGGTGTCAACGAAAATGCCGAGGGCCAGCGTTCTCCGGCTTTTTTTGCGAACGGCGCAGGGAGGTCGCTCGTGACGCCTTCGAGGTACGTCTGCACGTTGACGGAAACGCCGGTGCCGGAAGCAATGCGTACCGTGCCGACGAAGGGGGTCTCGCCCTTAAAGTGAGTAAGCGCTTCCTTAAGAACGGCGACGTCCGCAAAATAAGGAATGTTGTCAGGGGAGGCTTTTCCCGAGAGCGCAATGGCAATGGTGCCGTTGTCGTCCGTGGAGAGATCGGCGCTCACGTCGCGCCCCCAGACTTTGGCGGTAATGCGTTCACCCGCGGCACCGCGTTCAAAGAAGTGAACGGTACCGAAGGCGTGCGTCAAGGGCGGCACGGGATGCGCCATGGTGATGTCGTTGTCGTTAAGCGTCACGGCGCCTTTTACCTTGGTATCCCCGGCGTGCAGAAGCGGAATCTCAAGGTGCAGCGATAAGTCGCCGGGGCCGGTGGCCGTCGTACCGTCAAAAGCGCCTTTGACGTACCCTCTCACGGGACTTGCGGCGACGTAGTCAAACATGAGTCCCAGCTGATCCTGCGCCTTGCCGTCGACGGTGAGCGTAACTTCGGGCGTCGAAAGGACGGGGATTACGGCGCGGGCGGACGTCACGGCGACGCCGTGGGTTTGAGCGGAGTCGGCTTCGACCGTCATGCCGGCGCCTTCAAAGGTGAGCTGCCCTTCGATTTTTTCGAGAAGCGGCCATTCCCCGGGGATAAACGTTTTGTCGGCTCGGCGGCGGTAACTCGGTACGTAATCGACGGTGACGTCATGAACTCGGGCGGAAATGAAGAAGCGACCGTTGTCTTCCGGTTTTGCCCAGGGAAATTTCGTAAAGTCCCCGCGAATCTCAAACACGCCGTCGGAAGCCGTTCCCCGGGGTAAGCCGGCTTCGAGCCATCGGATGACGGAATGTCCGACGACTTCCGGCATATAGCGCCAGACGCGGCGGGCTTCAGCGCGGAAAATCCGCCCCTTTAAATCCGCCGTACCGGCGGGGCCCACCGCCTGCCAAGTGCCCGAGACGATGGCTTCGGCGTCGGCATTGGCAACATGCACGTCGTCAAATGTGACGGTAAGCGGCATTGAACGGCCGTCCGGTTGCGTCGAGGCATTTTTCCAGCGAACGGTACCGGTGAGGCTGTCGGCGTGCAAGGTCGGATGAGCGAATACGCCTTGTGCCGTGAGACGCGCAGCGGGACTCGCCAAGCGCACTTCGCCGCCGTCGGGGGTCAGGGTAGCAAGACCCGCAAGGGAAGAAAAACCAAAACCGACGGCGTTCGGATTTTGTTTTTGATCGCGGTGGGAGAGACCGGTATCGAGAGCCAGTCCTTCAAAATCCGTCGTCACTTTCCAGTCCGTCGGATTATTGAGGGAACCGAGCCAGGAGAAAGTGGTGGCGGCGAGGTGGCCACGCGGCCGGTGACGGATGATGAGGTCGGCTACGGGGCGCGGTATCGGCACGTGCGGCAGAAGCTGCATCAGGGGTTCAAGCTCCAAGGCAGAAACCGTGATCGCCACGGATTCGGTATCCGTTTTATCGGCCGACAGCACGAGGTCGGATGTGATGTCGATCGGTCCGAACGCCTCGTGAAAGGCGTTGCGGTAGGAAAGCCCTGCGGCTTTAAGGTGCAGGACGTTATCGTTTTCGAGCATGAGCCGCGTGCGGATGTCCGTGACGGCAAGGGGCTTTAAATTCTCAGCAAACTGCAGAACGGCTTCGTTCAGTGCAACGTCGGCGGTGACGGACGTGACTTTGCCGTCTGAAAAATCTGCCCAGCTTCGGGTATGCCCCCGACCCTTTTTGAGAAACTTCGCGAGCGGCGTCCCGTCGCAAAGGTCGGCAAAGTCAAAGTGAGAAAGCTCAGCGTAGAGTTGCCCCGACCACGTGCGCCAGTCGGACGTGGGCGAAAAAAGCGACGTCGTAAACCGAGCGCGAATGTCGACGGGGTTCTCGGTGTCGCTCGCTTGTACGGCCTGAAGCCCGAATTTCCAATCGGTGAGTCCTTTTTCAAAGACGGCATTCACATCGGTGAAAAGCACTTCTTCGGGGGTCTCGTACGTGAGGTCGATGAGGCGGAGCCGGGACTTTTCAACGACGAGTTCCCCTTGATGCAAAAGCCACTGAATGACGGGGTTGTCGTCAGACGTCGAGGGGCCTGTATCGGCGGCCGGGGTGAAGGAAAACCCCGCAACGTCCCAGGTATTGTTTTCTTTCAGACGTACGGAGAGATCTGCTTCCGAGATGACGAGCCGGCGAAAAGCCGGGGTACCGAGAAAACTACGCCAATAAAAGGAGGCGGCGAGTCGGGTGAGATTGAGAACGTCGGCGTTTTCGTGGCGGTCGTCGGTTTTCTGAAAGCGTACGCTGGTGAGTTCGAGCCGCGGCCAAAACGAATCCCAACTGGGTCTGACGGCCTCAATCGTGACGACGGATTGAGTCGTGCGGCCGAGATAATCGGCAATGTCGTCCTTAAAGCGATCCACCTGCGGCAGCAGGTACCAGCGCGTAAAGAGGATGAGGGCACCGAAGACGAAATAGAAAATCGTGAGCGACCAAAAGAGCGTGATGACGTAGGGCCTTACACGGGGATGCCGCAAAAAAGCGCGGACACGCAGCGGCAGGAAGTGAAAGCCTTTGCTCATGATGGGATTGGGGACGCTCGCAGGTAAAATGAGTCAATCAGGCGCCGCAGAGACCGTTTTTCGGCGCTTTTCGTCACTGTAGCACAGCCGGTCGGCAGGTTTGGCCGAAATTGTTTCGGACGGTATACCCGCACTTTTCGATCGGTTCCGTTTTTTTGCAGAGGCCCGTATGCCGCGACTCGCGTTAAGTGAAGTGGAAAACTACTCGTTTTATGTCAAACGCTCGCTCACGGCGTTGGATTATTCCGCCGATGAGGCAACCCGTCAGGCAAGACTCTCGGCGCTGGCGGCTTCGCCCGTGACGCGGCAGGCGATGGAAGAAAGATTAGCCTGCGTGACGGAACCCGAGGCGCTCGCCGTGGCGATGCGCCGACTGAGACGAGACGTCATGATCGGCGTGATTGCGCGTGACATCACGGGCGAAGGCGGGTACGGGGAAGTCGTCCGGACGATGACGGACTTAGCCGAAGTTACGGTCTCGGCGGCCGTGCGGGTGCATTCCCGGGATTTAGCGCGGCGCTTCGGCGTACCTACGAGCGACGTCGGTGTGCCGCAGGATCTGATGGTGGTCGGCATGGGCAAGCTGGGCGGCGGGGAACTCAACGCGAGTTCCGATATCGACCTGATTTTTGTCTACGATGAAGCGGGGACGACGAAGGCGACGCCGGAATTTCCGGATGCCCGGCGCGAAGTGACGAATCATGAGTTTTTTGAGCGTCTCGCGCGCCGCGTGATTCCGGCTTTGAACGATGTGGACGGCACGGGGTTCGTGTTTCGGGTCGACATGCGCCTGCGCCCCTTCGGCGACTCGGGTCCTATCGTCGTGTCGCGCGATATGCTCGAAGACTATCTTTATACCGAAGGACGTGACTGGGAACGCTTTGCGTGGTTAAAGGGCCGCGTGGTGAACACCCCCGTTTTTATGCCGCAGGCGGCGTTTGACGGGGCGGTCACGGGGCTTTATGACTTGGTTCGTCCCTTTGTGTTCCGCAAATATGTGGACTTTTCTGCGATCAGCGCTCTTACGAGACTTCACGAAATGATCCGCGCGGAAACGACGCGGCGTGAAGCGGGAAAAGAACCGGGGCGCAACGTGAAGTTGGGACGCGGCGGCATCCGCGAAATTGAATTCATCACGCAGACTTTTCAGATTATCCGCGGTGGGCGGGAGCCGGCTCTGCAGGGGAAGGGGACACTCGCGATGCTTGCCGAACTTGCTGAACATGGGGCCCTTACGCCTGAAAAGGCCGTACGGCTCTCGACTGATTACATTTTCCTGCGCAACGTCGAACATGCCCTGCAGTATGTGGACGACAAACAGACGCAGATTTTGTCGGACGCGCCGGAGGTGCACGAAAAAATTGCGGCCATGTTGGGGATGAGCGCAGCGGAGTTGGAAACGCGTTTGGCGTCAGTGAACGACTTCGTGGCCGGTGTTTTTGACGGTATTTTTCACATAGAGGTCGGCAACCGTACTCGGACGGGGTGGCCGACCGGTTGGGAAACGCCGGGGGACGAATCGTTGAAGCTCACCGAAGAAAAATTAACGTCGTTGGGGTACCGGACGTCCGCGGATTTAGCGCAGCGCATGCATAAACTCTTGGAATCCCGGCGGCTTGCGCAGCGCAGCGCCCGCGAGCGCGAGGAGTTTGCCGACTTTACGGCGTCGGTGGCGGAAAAGGCGCCGGAATGGGCGGCGCTGCAAACGGCCAACGTGGCGCAGGATGAAGTTTTTATCCGGTATTTGGGGCTTCTTGAAGTCGTCTTGGGGCGACCGACCTATATTGCGCTTTTAAAGCAGTACCCCAACGCGGCTGCGGCCGTAGGACGTTTGGTCGCGACGAGCCGTTGGGCAGCGGATTACCTCACGGCGCATCCGCTCCTTTTGGACGAATTGGTGGACGGGCGTGAGCAGCCGATCGACAACTACACGTCCGTGGATTGGACGCCGTGGAGTGATAACCTCCGGCAGGCGCTGTCGACCGTTGCCGACGATCGGGAGCAGCAGATGAATATGCTCCGGGATGCGCATCACGGTGCTCTTTTTCATCTGCTTCTCGCGGATTTGGCGGGGCGCCTCACGGTGGAACGGCTTGCGGATCATTTGTCGGCCTTGGCTGACGCCGTCATTGCGCTTGTGATCGAACTCGCGTGGAATACCGTGCCGACGCGTCACTGCGACGTGCCGAAGTTCGCCGTGATTGCCTACGGGAAATTGGGCGGCAAGGAATTGGGGTACTCTTCGGATTTGGACATTATTTTCCTTTACGACGATCCGGATCCGGCGGCGGAAGCGAATTACACCAAACTTGTGCGGCGGATTTTGTCTTGGCTCACGGTGCAGACGAGTTCCGGGATTCTCTTTGACGTGGATATGCGCTTAAGGCCCAACGGGCAGAACGGACTGTCGGTATCCTCTTTCGATATGTTCTCGCGCTATCAGCGCAATACCGACGGCAACGGCGCCTGGCCCTGGGAACATCAGGCTCTGACGCGGGCTCGGTTCTGTGCCGGGGATCCGGATATCGGGCGCAAGTTCGAAGCGGAACGCGCCTATATCCTTCAGATGCCGCGCGATGAAGAAAAACTCAAACGCGACGTCGTCGCCATGCGCGCGAAGATGCTTGAAGGCCACCCCAACTGTAGTGCGCTCTTTGACATCAAACACGACCGCGGCGGAATGGTGGACATTGAATTTGCCGTGCAGAAGATGGTGCTCTCCGCAAGCCGTGAGCACACCGAACTCATCAATAACTTCGGAAACACGCTTCTTTTGGAAATGACCGCTAAGGCGGGTTTGATCCGTGAAACGACGGCAGCGCAGGCCGTGAAGGCTTATCGGCGCTACCGTGACATCCAACGCGAAATCCGACTGGGGCTCGGCGCCGAGGGCGGTCCCGTGCGGGTGGAACCCGGTTTGGTAGGTAAAGAAGCGGAGGACGTTAAGGCTTTGTGGAGGGAAGTGTTCGGAACGGATGAACCGCAGCGCGTGTGAGGACTACAATCTCCGGCTTCAGGCTGCCCGAAGGGCGGTGTTGCAACAAAATTAGGGAGACGACCATGGAGCAGAAGCTCGATGTGGTGAAGGTCTGGCAGGATCTGCACAAGACCCCCGAATTGGGGTTTGAAGAAGTCAAAACCAGTGCGTATCTGGCGGAAGCGCTGGAAAAAATCGGCTACGAAGTGCACCGCGGCATTGCAAAGACCGGGGTGGTCGGCTACAAGCGCACGAACGTACCGGGACCGGTGCTGATGCTGCGTGCGGATATGGATGCACTCCCCTTTAAAAATGATGACGGCACGATCGAACGCGTGCATGCCTGCGGCCACGACAGTCACAGCGCCATGCTGCTGACGGCAGCCGCCTACCTTTTTGATAAGGTGAAGAAGGGTACCCTCAAAATTTTCTTTCAGCCTGCGGAAGAAACGATTTTCGGGGCGCAGCGTTCCATTGACGACGGCGTTATTGACGACGTCGACATGGCTTTGGGCCTTCACATTCGTCCGATTCAGGATCTGAAGGCGGGCGACATGTGTGCCGCGGTGCGGCACTCGGCGAGCACCATGGTGAAAATTTTGGTGCACGGCCGCACGGCGCACGCCTCGCGCCCGCATTTGGGCGTGAACTGCTGCGAAGCGGCGGCGGCGATTACGCAGGCGGTGGCGGCAATTAAATTGAATCCTGCACAGACGTGGTCCGTCAAAGTGACGTCGATCAAGTGTTCGTCGGGTGCCATCAACATCATTCCGGACGAAGCCGAACTCTTGGTGGACTGCCGCGCGCAGACGAATCCCCTGATGCGCGAACTGCAGGAAAAACTGAAGGCTGCGGCAACGGGCGGCGCTGCGAGCGTCGGCGCAACGGCTGAAGTGATCGAATTGGGGAGCTGCCCCGCGGCCGAATACGACGAAGACCTGGTGGCCGAAGTCGCCGACGTCATCAAGAGCGTCGTCGGTGCCGAACACCTTGATAAGGACTGCGGTGGCGGCGGCGAAGACTTCCACTACTTTAAGCAGAAGAAGCCCTCGATCAAGAACGCGTACTTCGGCGTGGGCGTCGGGTGCGAGCCGGGGTTGCACAACCGCAACATGCATTTTGATCCGCAGTACCTCATCAACGGCGTGAAGGTACTGGAAACGATGGCCTTGAAGTACATCGGCTGATCGTATTTTTTGTGAAAATGAAGGCGGCGTCTCTTTTGGGGGACTGCCGCTTTTTATTTGGGGACCGCCGAAGGTTTTTTTTTTGCTGCGCTGGGTATGTATCGGCGTGAGAACGACATCGAGTCAAATTATTAATCCGGCAGCCGAGGCTCTTAGGGCTTTCGTCAAATCGCAGATTGGCAACGGTTCAACTCAACAGGCCGACGGCAGCTGTTGTGACGACGGCATACCGGGCGGCTTTGCCCGAGAAAATCCAAAGAAGTGACGGTGCCCACGGCATCCGCAGCCAACCGGCTGCCAAGGGAAGGGCGTCACCGACCAGCGGGAGCCATGAAAAGAAAAGGAGCGGCGTGCCGTAGCGCTGCAGCTTTTGCACGACCGCCGCGGCATGTTTTTTCTGCGGCAGAAAGCGTCCTAAAAGAAAACTCGTCATGGCTCCCGCTGTATTTTCAACGGAGGCAACGACGAGGGCAGAGGGCCAAGATTCCGGCCAGGCAGCAATGACGGCCGCCAGTCCCGCTTCGCTCGCACCGGGAAACAGCGTTGCCGAAATAAAGGCAGAGAGTGCAAGCGAAGCGAGGGCTGCAGAAAGCGTCATAGAACTTAGACGGCGGGAGCGCCCGCCATGCCGCTATGGCGCAGGAGGGCGTCAACCGACGGTTTGCGGCCGCGGAAGGCGATGAAGTTTTCCATCGTATCGCGGGTTGAGCCGCGGCTTAAGATTTCATCGAGCCAACGGTGTCCCACCGCGGGATTAAAGAGCCCTTCTTCTTCAAACGCGGCAAAAACGTCGGCGGACAAAACTTCAGCCCACTTGTAGCTGTAGTAGCCCGCGGCATAGCCGCCCGCGAAGATGTGGGAGAAGCTCTGAGGGAAACGGTTGTAGTCGACTTGAGGCGCCACGGCGACGTCTTTTCGGACGTCGGCAAGAACCTTCATAAAGTCAACCCGGGCGTCGCCCGCGCTGTGAATCCGCATGTCAAAGAGCGCAAATTCGAGCTGCCTCACGCTGAAAAGCCCCGCATGGAAGTTTTTGGCCGCGAGCATCTTGTCAAAGAGTGAGCGCGGCAGCGGTTCATGGGTTTCTACGTGTGACGAAACGGATTTCACCACGTCGTACTGCCACGTCCAGTTTTCCATGAACTGACTCGGCATTTCGACGGCATCCCATTCGACGCCGTTGATGCCGGAAAGCTGCGCGGTCTTGACGCGGCTCAGCATATGGTGCAGCCCGTGACCGAATTCATGGAAAAGCGTTTCCACGTCGTCGTGCGTGAGGAGAGCCGGTTTGTCGCCCACGGGTTCGGCAAAGTTGCAGACGAGGTAAGCGGTGGGCGTACGGTGCGTGCCGTCAGGAAGATCGCATGCCGTCAGGTCGTTATCCATCCAGGCGCCGCCGCGCTTCGTGGGGCGGGCGTAAAGATCGGTGTAGAACTGAGCGACGAGTTTTCCCGACGCGTCGGAAATGCGCCAGAACTTCACGTCCTTATGCCACACGGGGGCGGTGTCTTCCGTGATGCGGATGTCAAAAAGCCGTTCGACGAGTCCGAAGAGTCCTTTAAAGACCTGGGGAAGCGTGAAGTACTGCTTCACTTCCTGATCGGAATAGCTGTAGTGGGCTTCACGGAGTTTTTCGGAGGCGTACGCGGTGTCCCAGGGCTTAAAGTCCGCGATCCCCAGCGTGTTGCGGGCGAAGGCTTCAAGTTCTTTTTCGTCCTTTTCGGCCCACGGTTTGCTTTTGGCGGCCAAGTCCTCAAGGAACGTGAGAACTTCGGCCGGCGTCTCTGCCATTTTGGTCGCAAGCGACACTTCGGCGTAATTTTTAAAGCCCAAGAGTTCCGCTTCTTTTTGGCGAATGGCCAAGAGCTCACGGATGACCGGCGTGTTGTCTTTGTCGGCGGGGCCGAATTCGGAGGCGCGCGTCGCGAAGGCGCGATACACCGTTTCGCGCAGGTTGCGGTCGTCGGCGTACTTCATCACCGGAAGGTAGCTCGGAAACTGCAGCGTAATGCGCCAGCCCGGTTTACCCGCTGCCTTGGCAAACTGCGCGAGAAGCGCTTTGTCGTCTTCGGGGAGGCCGGCGAGGCGGGTTTCGTCGTCAATGTCGAGCGACCAGGCGTTCGTCGCATCCAAGAGATTTTCACTGAATTTTTGACTGAGAGCCGCCGCCTTTTCGCCGACCGCTTTGAGTTCGGCCTTTTTGTCCGCAGGGAGTTCCGCGCCCGACAAGCGGAAATCACGGATTTCGTGACGGATGACGCGCTGCTTTTCGGCGTCAAGTAGCGCAAAGCCCTTTGCGGCTTCAATCGCCTTGTATTTCGCAAAAAGCTTTTCGTTCTGCGAAAGGTCGATATAAAACTGCGTCATGCGCGGCAGATTGGCGTTGTAGACGTCGCGCAGGACCTGAGAGTCCATGACGCCCGTCAGGTGATTGACGGCGCCCCAGGCGCGGGAGAGTTTCTCAAGCGAGGCTTCCAGGGGATCAATTACCGCTTCCCATGTGGCAGGCGTCTTGTCGTCGATCGCGCGGGTAACGGCGGCTTCGGCGTCCTTTAAGAGAACGTCCAACGCGGGCGTCACGTGTTCCGTCGTCAGGTGTTCAAAATCAAGGAGGTGCTGTTGGTTCAACAGGGGATTCTGTTCGGTCATGGTTATTCAGCGGCAAATAGTCAGTGAGAAGCGAGGCGTCGTTCGACGGCTTCGACGGTGTTCGTCATCAGCATGGCGATCGTCATGGGGCCGACGCCCCCCGGAACCGGTGTGATCCAACCGGCAACGGCCTGGACGGATTCGGTATCGACGTCACCGCAGAGTTTTCCCGCTTCATCGCGGTTCATGCCGACGTCGATCACGACGGCACCGGGCTTCACCATGTCGGCGGTGATCATCTTGGCGCGGCCGACGGCGGCAATGAGAATGTCGGCCTGGCGCGTGACGGCTGCCAAATTTTCCGTGCGGCTGTGGGTGATGGTGACGGTGGCGTTCTTTTCAAGAAGCATCAGCGCCAGAGGTTTTCCGACGATGTTGCTGCGACCGACGACGACGGCATTTTTGCCGGTGAGTTCGCAGTCGATCGCTTCGAGCATCTTCATGACGCCGTAGGGCGTGCAGGGGCGAAATCCTGTGACGCCCGTCATGAGGCGTCCGGCATTGAGTTCATGAAAGCCGTCCACGTCCTTGTCCGCATCAATGGCTTCGATGATGCGCGTGGGGTTGATGTGGTCGGGAAGCGGCAGCTGCACGAGAATGCCGTCCACACGCTCATCCTGATTGAGTTCCTCAATCTTGTCGAGCACGGTGGCTTCCGAGGTGTCGGCGGCAAAGCGCACTTCGATATTTTCAATCCCGACTTCCGTGCAGGTGCGCATCTTGTTGCGGACGTAGACGAGGCTCGCGGGATTTTCACCGACGAGCACCACGGCAAGTCCCGGGCGATGGCCCATCTTGACGAGTTTTTCAACGCGGTGCGTCAGGTTGGTTTTGACGGAGGCGGCCAAGGCCTTTCCATCAATGAGAGTTGCGGTCAAGGCGTTCTCCTTACTTATGACTTTCATTCCAGGCACGGCGGCTTGCGTCCGCGGGCGTGAGTGCCCTGCGTACCGCCGCGGCGGCCGTATCGTTAAAACGCAGACGGAAGTCCGTGATGGGCTGATTGGCGTGAAGGATGCGCACGGGCATGATGCGGGTGTCGTACTGCACGGTCTTGACGCCGCGTTTGGCGGCTCGGGGCGTTTTGATTTCCGCAAAACCGACGGTCATAGCGTCGCTGTTCACGGGCTGCACCCCTAAGTCGGAAACAGCTACGTCTTGTGCAGGCGTCAATTCCATCACCCGGGTGCCGCGCACGGACTTCACCGTCCAGCGGCCTGAGGCCGTGCCTGTGAGTAATTTCATCGAATCCGTTTCCGCTTCGCAGAAGATGCCTTTTTTCACGGGCTTTAAGCGGAAGGTGCCCGAGGTGCCGGTTTTGATGGTCTGACGACGCTTTAATTTCACCGGATCAAATTCGATGCCGTAGGGGTTGGCGTTTTGGTGACTGATGTAGGAGAGACAATAATTGCGTTTACCGGAGAAGTTTTTGACGAGTTCGTTAAAGGTCTTCGTGCCCGTAAAAGCGGTCTTCGCAGGAATGACGATTTCGTCATCCCCCAGCCACCAAGTGGTGAGGTACGCAATCGACCCTTCGGGGAAGACATCGTTTTTATTGACGAACCACGCCAGAGGTGCCGGACGGTTGTTGCCGTCGCGAAGGAGCTGCTTCACTGGAATTCCCGAAATGTTGTAAGCCCTCAGCGCGCAGGCGACGAACATATTCGTGTCGCCTGCGGACCGAATGAGGATGCGACCGTCTTCCAGAACTTTAGCCGTTGCGCCTCCCTGGTTTTTGACGGCAACGCCGTTGCGGTAAAGCGTATCGGAACCGGCGCCCCAGGAAAGGGCGCCTTCATTTTGGGCGACGGCGCTTTCAGTCACCGTGAGTATGTCGGACGTGCCGGTAAGCGAAAAACACGTGTCATGCGTGTCATAGAAAACGTGAACGCCCTTTTGGAGGGCGTCAAGTGCATTGACCGTCAATTCCCGGGCATTGTAGGGCGCCCGCACCGAGGTTTCGGGAAGCCACGTAACGTCTTTGAAATCGCTGAAATTGGCTTTGGGTTCGTAACTGGGACCGGTATCGACCGTTGAGGCACACCCGGCGAGAAGTGTCGGAACGGCCAAGAGAGCAAGCAGTTTTTTCATGACAAGTCCAAAAATTCGGTTAATCCGAGAGAAGATCTTCGGGCGTAAAGAGAGCGCCGCGGTTCATTCGGTTCTCAGGGTCGAGCAGTTTTTTAATTTGCGTGAGGAGAGTGTATTCCGCGCCGGCCCGCCTTTGCCTTAACGCGTCGCGTTTGATGCGTCCGACACCGTGCTCGGCGGCCGGAGACCCCTGAAACTTTTCCACCCAACGGTAGACGACGGCATGAATGTCGTCTTCATGATCAAAACAAAGCTGGGGATCAAAGCCCTTTTTGACGCCCATGTTGTAGTGAAGATTGCCGTCGCCGAAGTGGCCGAAAATACTCGGCGCAATCCAGGGGAAGGTCGCCGTTAATTCCGACGTACAGTCCTTAACGAAGGCCGCCAAGGATGAGCGCGGCACGCTGATGTCGTGCTTGACGTTGCCTCCCGCTTTTTTATGAGCTTCGGGAATGGATTCGCGGATACGCCATAGCGCGAGGTTTTCTTTTTCACTTTTGGCGAGCACGGCGTCGGTAATGGTGCCGTCGTCAAAAAGTGTCCCGAGAAAATCGTCAAAGGATTCCGAGAGAAGTTCGTATTCATCCACCGAGTCGTAGCGCAGTTCGGCGAGGACGTACCAATCGGAAGTCAATTTGAGCCCTATCGGTACGTCGGGCATCATCTCGGCAACTTTGTCGATGGTGGGCTTTGCCATCAGTTCAAATGCGGAGAGTTTTGACGCGGCAACACTTTGTAAGGCTTCAAAAAGGATTTCGGCCTTTTCCGGTGTCTGTACTGCGGCGAGAAAGACGCGCCGAGCCAGGGGTTTGGCCGCAAGTTTTACAACCGCCTTGGTGATGACGCCCAACGTTCCTTCCGCGCCGATAAAAAGGTCGCGCAGATCGTAACTCAAATTGTCCTTGCGCAGCCCCCGAAGCATCGGAAGTACCGTACCGTCGGCAAGCACGACTTCAAGCCCCAGACATTGCTCGCGCATATTGCCGTAGCGGACGACGTGAACGCCCCCGGCGTTGGTGGACAAAGCGCCTCCGACGGTGCAGGAACCTTCGGCCGCGAGACTCACGGGAAAGAGAAGGCCCGCCTTATCAGCTGCGGTCTGGAGGTCGGCGAGAATGACGCCCGCATCGACTTCAGCCGTGCCGTTGACGCGGTCGATTTCAATGTGACGCATGGCATCAAGACGGATGAGGACGCTTTTATCGGCGTCCCTTCCCGTGACGACGGGGGTTGCTGCCGCGGCGTTGGAGGTGTTGCCGCCCTGCACGAAAACGAGTGCTTTGTGCCGAGCGCAAACGGCCATGACGGCCGCCGTATCCTCCGTGCATTTGGGATAGACGGCGCAGAGCACGGAACCGTGAAAACGCCGACGGTTGTCTAAAAGAAAGGGCGCTAAAAGCGCCGGATCGGTTTTCACCGCCGAATCACCGACGGCGGAACGGAGGTCTTCAATAAGTGTCACGGCCCTGTCCTTCTGTGAAGCTCCGATTGTAATGGCTTGGAGCGGAGGTGCCGATGTGAAAAAACGCGGGTTTTCTTGGAGAAAATATTAGAAGGCATGGGAAAGTGAGAATGAGGAAAAGTCGTTGAGAAATGTTGTTGAAGAAAAGATCGAAAAGAGGGAAAAAACGCTTGACAATGTGGGTTTTGACAGAAACCGATAGAAAACAATGAGGTGTACAGAGTCTGAGATTCTAAGAAAAGGATTGAAATAGTGAAGTGTTGTATTTTTGTTCTCAGGGTTTACCCCCCAGTGTTAGGTATTTTCATTGTGTAGTAGGGCGTTTTGCTCACAAATACGCAGAATGCGACTTGCCTAGTACATCGTTCGTAAAATACATTGACTAATTGCTGGTAGCCACCATATAATCTTCCCAAAGCTGGTAAAGGGAG
>UQUM01000023.1 GCA_900544255.1 uncultured Sutterella sp. | reverse complement strand
TGCTGCAGGCACTGCGAATAGGTGTCTGCCAACCAGGGATGATTCTCCTTCCAGATGGGAAGTTGAGCTGACAGTGCTTTATAGGAAATTCTGAAGTTCGAATCGGCATTACGCTGTTTTTCATTCCACGCGATGCCTTTGTTGTAGACAAAACGCGTACAACCGGCAAAGCGGCTCATCTTGCGAGCCTGGGCTCCGTCGGGTGTGAGTTTGAATGAGAAACCTTTGCTTATCCACATGAAGGCGTTATATGAAGTCTGCGCCTGGCTTGCGCGGCTTATATCCCCGCCCTGAACGACGGGGCTTTACGCCGCTGTTGGTAAATCTTCCTTACAATGCCGCGCAGTTTCCGCTCGTGATGCGGTTCCCTCGAGCGCCGGCCGTGGCTGGAAGGGCTCTTATTTTTGTCATCATGACGTCTTCAGCACAGAGAATTCCTCACAACGTTACCGTTTTAACCTGGCTTCTCGCCGCTTGTTCGATGATCGGTCCCTTTGCGACCGATATGTATCTGCCGAGCTTTCATGAAATGACGGATGTGTTCGGCGTCCCCTTGTCCGGGGTTCAGCAGACTCTGTCCTCCTACCTCATCGGTTTCGCAGCGATGACGCTCTTTTACGGCACCGTGAGCGACGTGATCGGTCGAAAACCCACAATGGTGGGCGGATTTCTGGGGTTTGCGTTCGCAAGCCTCGGTGCGGCGTTTTCAACGTCCTTGGAAGCCGTGATTTGTTTTCGCTTCATCCAGGGGATTTTTGCCGGCTGCGGCATGGTGATCGGCATGGCGGTGATTCGCGACCTTTACGGCGGCCCCGAAGCTCAGAAATTAATGGCCTATGTGGCGATGGTTTTCGGGTTCGGACCCGCGATGGCGCCCATCATCGGCGGCTGGATCGCGACGCACTTGGGGTGGCAGAGCCACTTTTTCGCGTTGGCCGGAATCAGTTTTCTTTTGGCGGCGGCCTGCCTCGTGTGGCTGCCGGAAAGCCTTCCCAAAGCGAACCGTACGCCGGTGAAACTTTCCGTTCTCTTGTCGGGGTACGCACGAACGATCACGAACGCCGGTTTTCTGACGGGGTGCATTGCGCTCGGCGTCGCTTTCCTCGGACAGGGTGTCTTTATTGCGGGCGCCGCCGACTGGTGCGTGAACGTCATGCACTTTGCGCCGAGCGACTTCTGGAAGCTCTTTATTCCGATGATCTCGGGGGTGGTCTTGGGAAGCTTCATTTCGGCCCGCGCTGCGCACCGCTGGGGTACCCTTATGACGATTCGGGTGTCTTTCATGATTATGACGGCGGGCGCCGCTCTGGCTGCTTTTGAAATACTCTGCGTGACGGAACCCGTGATGCCTATAGCCGTGTTGCCGCTCGTCGTTTATACGACGGGGCTCGGGATGGTGCGGCCGGGAATGTCGCTTCTCTTGATGGATACGTTCCCGCAGTCGCGGGGGCTGGCAAGTTCCGTACTCAACTTCATTCAGACCTTGGCCTTCGCTCTGTGTTCGGCGGTGGTGGTGCCCGTGCTTTACGGAAAGTTCGCGGCCTACGATGCGGCGTTGATTGCCTTCTGTTTGTCGGCCATGGTGCTGTGGTACGTGAGTACGGTGCTGCACTTAAAGAGCAACCGTCGCGCGGACTTGGCGGGGCGCAGTAGGCCGGTGGACTGACGAAGCGATGACGACGTATCTGCACATTGACGGAAACGCGTTTTACGCGAGCTGCGAGCGGGTGTTTCGCCCCGACCTCGCGCATCGTCCCGTCGTCGTGTGCAGCAACAACGACGGGTGCCTCGTGACGCTTACGAAAGAGGCGAAGGCCCTTGGTTTGAAGCGCGGTCTGCCGCTTTTTAAGGTGAAGGCCGTGTTGGACGCGAACGACGTCGCGTTCTTCAGTTCCAACTACGAGCTTTACGGCGATATGAGCCGGCGCATGATGCAGACGATTGCGTCCTTGGTGCCGGCGATTGAGCCCTACAGCATCGACGAGTGTTTTGCGGACGTGACGGGCGTTGCCGATTTGACGGCGCTCGCCGACCGCGTGCGATCGCGTGTGAAGCAATGGGTCGGCATTCCGACTTGCGCCGGAATTGGTCCCACGAAGACCTTGGCAAAACTCGCGGATCATTTTGCGAAAAAGTATCCCGTCTTCAAAGGTACCGTCAATTGGAACGATCTCACGGCCGTGCGGCAGGCGAAGGCGCTTGCCGTCACCCCGGTGGGCGACGTGTGGGGAATCGGACGGCAGACGACCGCGGCCCTTAAAACGATGGGGATCGTGGCGGCGAAAGACTTTCGGGACGCGGATACGGGACTGATCCGGCTCCGTTTCGGCGTGACGGCGGAACGCACTCAGCAGGAACTGCGCGGCATTGACTGCATTCCGTTTGAACCGAAAGCAAAACCGCGGGAGCAACTTTGCCGCAGCCGCAGTTTTGCGGAGGAATGTACGGAACGGGCGCCGATCGAAGCGGTGTTGGCGCAACATACGGCGGACGCCGTGAAAACCCTGAGAAATGAAAAGTGCGTTGCGGCCGACGTGACGGTCTTCGTGCTCACGAACCACTTCAAGGCGGATCTGCCGCAACACACGATTTACGAGACAGTGACGCTCATAACGCCGACGGATGATTTGGGGACTCTGACGCGGGAAGTGCTGCGGCTTTTTCGTCGGGGATTTAAGACAGCTCAAAAGCGGGCGGCGGAAATCGGTGTTACGGACGGCTTTGCCTACAAGAAGGCGGGGGTCGTTTTTCGACTGGAAGAGCGTGCGGCCGGGGTGCAGCCTGATCTTTTTGCGGCGGAACCCGAAAATGACGAACGGCGCGAGCGCTTCATGGCGACGCTCGAGCGCATCTCAAAGAAATTTGGGAAGAACGCGGTGGTAACGGCGGCAAGTCGGCTTTCCGAAGAAGCGGCGATGCGGCGGGAACATTTGTCGCCGCGGTACACCACGCGATGGAACGAACTTCTTGAAGTGAACTGACGACTAATTTTTTCCGTGCGGGAAAACGCCGATTTCAACCTCTCCCGAAGCGGGGAGCGGCAAAAGACGTTCATTGTCAAAATAAAAAGAACGGCGGCACCGGAGTGCGGTGCGTATTGAAGGGAGATTTGGATATGACGAACCAATGGAAGACGGCGGTCTTGGCGGCAGCTCTTGCCTTGACGTTCGGTGCTGAGGCAGCGGCGCCGAAAACGGATCTGATGGGCTATACGGCGGGCGCCGACGTGATTTCTGTGCCGGTGACGGACGGGCGCATCGACGTCGTAAGCGGCGTGGTGTACCGGCAGATTAAGTCCGCCCGCCGCGTGGATCAGCTTCTGATGACGGTGCTGCAGCCGCGCACGAACGGCCTGAAGCCTGCGGTCGTGTATTTTCCGGGCGGCGGATTCTCTTCGGCGGATCACGAGAAATTCATCGAGATGCGCATGGCGCTCGCGAAAGCCGGGTTTGTAGTGGCGGCCGTGCAGTACCGCGTGGTGCCGACGAAGTTCCCGGCGCTGATCGAAGACGCGAAGGGCGCCGTGCGTTATTTGAAGGCGCATGCCGCGGAGTATGGAATTGATCCCGAACGCATTGGTGTGCTCGGCGACAGTGCGGGTGGTTACGTTGCGGAAATGATGGCGGCGACGAACGGCGAAAAAGGTTGGGACACTGGGGATTGGCTGAATGTTTCGTCCGATATTGCGGCGGCGGTGTCCTTTTACGGCATCAGCGATCTGACGACGATTGGTGAGGGTCTGAATCAAGACAAGGTGCATTCGTCGCCCGCGGTGACGGAAGCGCTTCTCGTGAACGGCGCGGCATTCGGAAACTTCGCCGGTGCCCCGATTACGGCGGATAAGACGAAGGCGATGGCGGCGTCGCCGTTGGGGCACGTGGACGGGACGGAACCGCCCGTGCTCCTTATGCACGGTTCGGCGGATACGCTCGTAAGTCCGATGCAGAGTAAGCACTTTTATGACGCCCTGAAGGCGAAAAAGACCGACGTGTCGTACGTGCTTGTTGAAGGTGCTCACCATGGGGACGATCCGTGGTTCCAAAAGCCTGTGATCGACCGTGTGGTGACGTGGTTTAAGGCAAAGCTGGGCGGAGAGAAGCCCGTGGCCGGAAAGACGGCGGACAAAGGGACCAACCTCTAAAAACGAAACGGCCGATGTTTGAGAAAAGAGCAACGTCGGCCGTTGTTTTTACAGTATCAAGATGCATAGAATGCTCTCCGCCATGAACGGAGCCCATCCGTTCTTCTAAGGAGAGAGTATGACAACCTTGTCTCGTCGTTCGTTCATTCGTACGGCATCTGTTGTTCCTGCGGCCGCAGGTTTAGGTTTGACTGGTTGTGCTTCCGTTAAGGGGGCATCTTCCGACTGGGACGAGACCTATGACGTTGTCGTCGTAGGTTCGGGGTTTGCTGGTTTGGCCGCTGCATTAGCGGCACGGGAAGCCGGTGCGTCCGTCGCTGTCTTTGAAAAGATGGCTTTTATCGGCGGTAACTCTTCGCTGTCCGGCGGCATGATTGCGGTTCCGGGATCCAGCGTGCAAAAAGAGCAGGGAATCAAAGATTCTCCGAAAGCTCTGATGGCGGATATGGAACGTATAGGTTTGGGGCTCGGAGATCCGGAACACATTAAATTCGTGTGCGAAAACGCCTCGGATACGTTTGAATGGACGCGAAAGTTTATCGGCGTAGAGTGGAATACGAACCTCACGGGCAAGGGCGGTCATTCCGCAGAACGCTGCATGATTACGAAGCAGGGAACCGGGCAGGGCATCATCATGCCGGCCGTGGCCAAGCTGCATGAAATGGGAGTCGATGTTCGAACCGAAGTTTTCATGCAGAAAGTGCTTCGAGATGAAGGCGGCCGTGTTAAAGGCATAGAAATTCGCGATGGATACGAATTCGGCAATCCTGAGTCCGGTATGCTGAGGCGCGTGTGCGCTCGTCGGGCCGTAATCCTCGCCTGCGGGGGATTTGGTGCTGATGTGAAGTATCGCGTGATGCTGGATCCCAGACTGGGCGCCGTGTTCCCGACGACGAATCAGCCCGGTGCTACGGCTGAAGCCTGGCGTGAGGCTTCCCGTCTCGGTGCCCGCATCATTCAGGCCGATTGGATTCAGTGCCTGCCTTCTTGTTCTCCGAAGGAAAAAGGAATGGGGATAGCGTCGCACTTTGCCACGATTTCCGGTTCGCTTTTCGGTTTCTGGATGTCGTCTCTGACGGGAGAACGTTTTGTCAATGAATTTGGCGACCGTAAGGTTTGCACCGATGCGATTCTGAGGGTAATCAATAAAGGCGGTAAAGCATTGGCATTCTCTGATACGGACGGCGTAGCGCATTTGGAAAAACTGCGCCCGGGTTTGCTCGACAAAATGCTCAAGGCCGGCACGGTTGAAAAGTTTGCGGACGTTACAACGCTTGCAAAGGCCTATGGTCTGAAACCGGAAACGGTTAAGAAGACGATTGCGCAGTACAACGCCGATCTGGCAAAGAAAACGGATGCGAAGTTCGGGCGCCGCTTTGATAAGGCGGCGAAGCCGATCGGAGCAGGGCCGTACTACGTTTCGGAAATGTCGCCCAAGGTTCACCATTGCATGGGAGGCGTGGCAACCGACGTGCATACGGCAGTGCTGGATGTGATGACCGATCAGCCGATTCCCGGACTTTATGCCGCCGGGGAATTCGTGGGCGGAATTCATGGGGCAGTGCGTATTGGGGCCTGTGCCGTGATGGACTGCCTTGTGAACGGTCGTGAAGCGGGGCGTGAAGCTGCAAAGAGTAAGGCTTGGTGTTGATCGACGAAGGAAAGCAGCGGGTTTTGCAGTGGTGAAAAAATGCAAAACCTGCTGCGAATCTCGGAAAAACCAATTGAGGCCAGGGTGTGCTGTGGCGATCCTTGGCCTGTTTTTTGTGTATCGGTATCGAGGTTTACGGGCGACAAGGCCTCGCGACGGTGCGGAAGCATCAAGCAAACCCAATCGTTGTCGTTTTGCCTCGGTTGACGTCTTTCATCCGGCATCCCACGGTAAGCCGTTCGGCGAAATCCTCCGACGACGTCACCGGACGGAACTGCGCCTGCCGGGCGACGGCAGCAAAGTCGCCGGGAGCGAGCGTGTCCATACGGGCAATGCGGGAAGCGGCCGTGTCCGTCACGTCAATCCCCAGTTTTTCAGACCACCGGCGGAAAAGTTTCAAGCCTTGTTCCGGGCGCAGATAGCCAAACTTCGCTTTCAAGTCGAACCGACGAAGGCTTGCGGCGTCTAAGGTGTCGATAAGGTTCGTCGTCGCGATGAAAACGCCCTCAAAACTTTCCATCTGCGTGAGCATTTCATTCACCTGTGTCGTTTCCCAACTGTGTTCGCTGCGGCTCCTGTCCTGAAGGAAAGAGTCGGCCTCGTCAATGAGGAGAACGGCGTCTTTTCTCGTTGCTTCCGCAAACGCCGCGGCGATACGGGCTTCCGTGCCGCCCACGTAGCAGTCAAGAAGGTCAGAAGCTTTCTTTTTTAGGAGCGGTTGTCCAAGCGTTTTGGCCAGCCACGCTACGTAGGCGGATTTACCGGTGCCGGGAACGCCGTAAAGGCAGATGCGTGCGGACGGATGGTGTTTGAGACCGTCAGCGAGCGCCGTGAGGTCGGTATCCGTGTTGACGTATTCGGTCGAATATACGGCGTCAGTCATCGGAGCGGCGGGGGCAATAGTACCCGCACGCTGCACGCGCAGGACGTCGTTGATGAGTTCGAGTCCCCGTTTGTCCCGCAGTTCTGCCGGCAGTGCCAGGGACTCCACAACAGATTTGACGCGGGTGATGACGCCCGGCGTCAGCTTCGGTGTGGCGGAGAGACGCGCTTTCAACGAGGATGAGAACACATCCCCGACCGATTTCTCGATGATGGCGCGGCGCTGAGGTTCCGTAGGGGCAGCGGATTCGAGAATGATGTCAAAGCGTCGAAGCATGGCGGGATCCATGTTTTCGAGGGAATTGGTGAGCCAGAGCGTTGGACAGGCGTTGGTCTCAAGGAACTTGTTGATTTTTGCTTTGTTACTGCGTACCGGTTTGCCGGAACGGGAAAGTTGGATGTCTTCGTTAAACACGTCTTCGGCTTCGTCCAACACGAGCAGGTTGTGTTTCTGCGCGCGCAGACATGTGTTGGCAATCCGCCAGGCATCAAGCCGCGAGTGCCGTTCGGTATCCACTGCAATTTCATAGGTGCGGCAGTTGAGAGTTTTGCCGAGGACTCGGGTGAGTTCGGTTTTTCCGGAGCCTGGCGCGCCGTAGATGAGAATGTTGACGCCGGGCCTTTGCTGTTCAACGGCGGTTTTAAGGTAGGGAAGTACGGTAGTCTCCACCTGCTCAAGGTGAGAAAAGTCGTTCAGTGTGAGAGCCGTTTCGGGAGCTTCTTTGAAAAACGCCGACTGCAGATTCTCCTCGCTGATGGGGGCCGAGAGAATAATCGGCGTGACGCCGGTGGTTTTGTCGAATTGAAACCAGTCGTCGACTTGCCGTGCGAAAGAGTGACCGTCCGCATTGGAGAACGTCAGAAGGCGTCTCAGCGGCGAATCCGGTTCAAGAAAGAGGCGTTCGGACTCTTCCGGAGAGATGCCGGTGGCACAGGCGCAGAGCGCGGCAATGAATTCGTAGCCGCTGGAACAATCGAAACGATCCAGTACCCAGTAAAGAAGGTTGTTGCGTCGGCTCGTTGTCGATAAGACGAATATCAAGGCTAATGCCGCTTCATCGCTGAGATCAAAGAGTTTCTTAATCCGTTTGAGATTTCCGGTAACGGGTTCGGTAAAGCCGGCGTTATCCTTGAACCAGTTTTCCGCCGCCGACAGCGCCTCCCTGAGTTCAGTCGGAATTTTGGTTGTGGTGTCCGGGCCCGTCACGCCGCAGGCGCGGAAATAGGAGAGTTTGTCACCGATTGCAGAGCCGCCTTCTTTCGGGCGATCGACAGGTTTCATTTTTTTTGCGGCGGCTTCAGCCTTGGCAGCGAGTTTGTGATAGTTCTCCACGAGTATCGCGGCCGGAGCGAGAAGACCTTCCGTCGGAAAGTCGAAATCGCTGTCTTCAATGTCGACATAGGGCCATGCACCGCCGTTGACGAGCAGACGCAGAATCCACAGTTCGTAAATCGGTTGCTGTGTTGAAGTAGCGGTGCCGACGGACGTAATGCGCGAGTCTGAGAAAGAACTGTTGCTCATGGGAGTTTCCTAATCAATGGGTTCGGTCGTTTGGGCAGATAGGGAAGATACTTGAGAAAAATCATTTCGAAATCAGGGAAGCGGACGACGACGGATCGGGAAAATTCGTCCGACTCAATACAGCAATGCGAAAGCCGTGGCCGCAGGAAGACTCCTTTTTGACGGCGCAGACGATGAGACCGTCTTTGACGTTGTCTGCCAGGCGGCGAAAGATCGGTTGCAACGGATTCTTGGTTAAGGCTTTGGCGCCCGCGGTAAAACTGACGAGCCACGCGGGCGGCGTTGTCGGGGCGTTAAACGACGTCAGCAACTGAATGCCTGCTTGTTGCAGTTGATCCGCGTCGGTCGTGGCGCCGATGTAGGTCACGAGTTCCCAACAGCCGCGGTTTTGCGTCGCGGTGACGATGTCCCAAAGGTCACAGCGGATGACGGCGTCTTCGGACATCATGGTTTCGAAGAAGGACGACAAGTCGTCCGGAAGATGTGGACGATAAAAGAGCACGAGCGCGACTTTTGCTAAAGCGGCGACGGTGTCAGGCGTAGCCGTTGCTGTTGTCGGCAACAGCACGACCGGGCAACGGTACTGATGGCGGTGTTCTTTGATCCAGAGACTAAGGTCGGTCAAGAACGTTGTGGTCGGGTGCGGCAGACGAACGTCAAAGAGAAAGACGCCGAAACGGCGGGCAAAAGCGTTGCTGAAGCGCGTCAATTCCGAATTGGGCAGTCCGTCGGGAGTGATGCTCGCTTTTTCAAGACGATAAAGGTCGTCGTAGCTGGTGAGGGTAATACGGCGGACAAGGCAGGCCTCTTCCTCGTCTTCAATGAGGGGATCAAAACCGCGGTGTGGTGTCGTAGGAATGAGGGTGGTGCTGTTCATAGCGGGCTCCGTTAAGTCTTTGGTTACGTGACGAAGTTTGGAACCTGATGCGTCAAATAGTGTCGCATGTTTTTGGAAAAACGGGGGGGCTATGGATAGGTGGCTGAAGAGTGCTGAAGCGGTTTCGGTTCGGGGCGGCGGCTGTTGTTCGGAAAACTCGGCAACGGCACCATTTGACGCAGCCAGGCGGGATAATGCGCGGATCGTTATCCCGAAGAAGGAACTTCGTCATGGCTCGTACCGGTTCCCGTGCGTCCGACTCACTGCTGTTGCTGACGGTGCTGAAACGCATTCCGCATAACCGATGGATTTCCACCGTTGAATTGATGAATGAACTTGAAGAAGCCGGAACCCCGATCCCGGTGCGTCGCCTTCAACGGCTACTGCAGCGACTCTGTTCTTCCGAAGAGTTTTCCGTCGTAAGCGACACGCGGGCCAAGCCCTACGGCTACCGGCGCATGAATCCAAAGTCGGATTTGGGCGGTACCCGTTTAAAGCCCGAGGAGTGTGTGGTGCTGCGCCTCGCGGAAGAGCAGATGAAGTACTTGTTACCGGCGGCCGTCATGGAGAGCCTGCGGCCGTTGTTTGACCGGGCGCGGGAAGCAATGAAGGAGAGTCCCGTGGGGGATCCTGCTGCCGGCTGGCTGAAGAAGGTGGCGACGGTGCCGGGAAAACTGCCGGTGATGCCGTCGAAAATCCTGCCGCGTATTTTTTCGGCGGTGAGTAGGGCGCTCTGGAACAACACAAAACTCGATATCGAATACGAAAATTCCTCAGGCGACGTGAAGACCGGAACGGTGTCGCCGCTGGGGTTGGTGCAGCAGGACGAGCGTACGTATCTCGTCTGTGTGTTTGAGGGTTTTAAGGACGTGCGGCATTTGGCGTTGCACCGACTGCGGTCGGCGGAGACGCTGCCCTTTGTGGCGGATCGCCCCGAGGACTTTGAGTTGGACACCTACGTGGCCGATAGGCACTTCAATTTCAGCAACGGGGAGAAAGTTCGTTTGGTGCTGGAGTCCGACGACGGTTATCTGAAGCGCTACCTGATGGAGACGCCTTTTAATCCGACGCAGCAGCTTACGGAACTGACGGACGGTTTCTGGCGTTGCGAAGCGGTGTTGGATGATTCGCCGTTGATTGCCGCGTGGGCGGCGATTTGGGGAAAAGAGAAGTTTCGGCGGTTCGAGCGGCAGGCGGTTTAACTTCAGTGCGTCAGACGGTGTCGCAGGTGACGGAGCCGGAAACAGAGTGCGCATCGGCGGCCGTTGGTGAGGGGGTCGTCATCGCCCGTAGCCATGATTGCCAGTGTTGGTAATGCTTCGGCAGGTACTCACGCCCTTGAGTCGGCGAGATCAATGAAGACCAGTGCCGTGCGATGGCGTCATTCCGAGAATCGATGGCTGAAGTCGTCTCAAACGGATTGGTGCCGAAGAGGGGCGTTTCCCGGGCAGAACACGACGGCGAAAAAGAGAGGCGCTCCGGCAGCTGGACTCGGCGGAACGTCAATTCCGGATGGCGATGTTTCAGAAGCTGCATCAGCTGATTGAGGCCGCTGTCGGGATAGCCCGTGGAGATGAAGAGACCGTTCCCGTCATCCGTCCGGCGGTTGGGTAGTCGGAATAACGGGACTTCCCGTTGACGAAATCGGTGAAGTGCATCCCTGCGGCCGGTGATGCGCCACCCGGTGGTCGGAGGATTTTTCAGCAGGGCCGCAACCGGATTGACGGTGCCGTCGTAAAAGAGCGGTTCCAGTGTTTCCTGTAGTTTCCAATAATCGGCTTCATAAACGACGTCGCCTTGAAAAGTGCGTTTCGTGTCATAAGGTATAGGTTCGAAGTGAAGATGCGGAAAGGCCGCGGCGAGGCCGTCAAAGAGCCGGACGGCGACGGGCACCGGCAGTTCAATTGAGCGGAGAATGACGCTTGTCGGATGCTGTTCGGCGTATTGCAAGCCGAAGCGCGTCACGGTCTTTTTGAGGAAAGCACGCAATGTCGCCGGCCGCCCGGTTACTCGAAAATGCGGACAGGATGGGCTACGTTGGAAACGATCTTCAAAAGCCCACGTTGCCTGATGTAGCGTTTCGCAGACTGCTTCGAGCGCTCGGTCTAACTGACCGACGTCGGCAGACGCTGAAAGGCGGTGCCTTAACCGGTCGATCGTGGCGATCATCGTTTCCCATCGGGTGAGAATCGGTTCGGCAGTGCGGCTGTGGGCGAACCAATCTTCCCGACGGCAAAACGTCGTCCGACGCTCAAGAGCGTCGCGGCACTGGGCTATGATGACGGCGGTGCGGTAGAGGAGGACTTGCGGACACGCATCAGCAGACAGTCGTTCAAGGCCGGTTGGAAGTCCCGCCTGAGTAAACCGTTGGGCGGTTATGCGGACAGGCTCCGGAACGTTCGGTAACGTGACGAGAAAGAAATTGTCGGCGATGATTGCCGCGGCGGCGGAGGTTTCATCGGCTTCGTAATGCAACATCAACGAAGCTGTGAGAAGTCGCGCCGTGAAGTCCGAAGGCGCTGAGTTTCGGAGGGCCGCGACGGTGGCAAACCAGAGGTCGCCCACGGGAGTCGGCTCGTTGTGGTGATTGAACCCGATTTCAAGATTCGGCAGAACGGCGTCTGAAGCGATGCGTGAGTAGAACATAAGCGGTTTGAAATAGAAAATCAGGGCGTGCCGACGTAGGCAAAGCCGTCGGCAATCAAGTCGATCAAAGCGGTCGGGGTGCGGGGATCGGAATACCACAGCGTCGGCGTCGGATTGGTTTTGAGACACGACAAAATTTCGCCTCGGTTGCCGATCATGGAGTGACCGGCCCATTGGCGGACGTTTTTGAGAAAGAGATCGTCCGCCGTTGCCACAACGAGAAAGGCGTCTCGGCGGTTTCGGAGAATGGCCTGGGAAAAGCGCAGCACCTGCATCTCATTATGGGGATAAGACACTTCGTCGTTCTGTCGCACGATGTCCGACGGGGTCGGACTGTAGGCGTGAAGGCCGGACGAGGTGAGGTGGCGCAGGATGAGCCGCAGTTCGCTCCGGTTGCGGAAAAGCAGGTTGAAGCCGCAGGTGTTATCGGCGACGGCGTTGTGAATGCTTTGGGTAAGCCACAGCGCTCTTTCCCGAGAAGGGACATCGACGGCGGCGGAAGCGCCTGCGGCGGGGAGTAACGTGAGATCGGTCGGTGAAAAGAGCCCGCAAGTTGCTTCATCGTCATACAGCGGCCGATCCATCAGGACGGACAACGGCAGGAATTCGCCGCACCCCAAGCGGGCACTGAAATCATGGCCGTACCCCGTGCTGTTGCGCCGCAGCAGAAATCGCGTGAGGGGCGAGTCGGCGTAAAAGAGATTACGGGCTGTTTCAAACGACATGCCGGCCGCACAGGCAAAAACAGCCGGTGCAATGCTGTAGTCGGCCTCGAAGTTGAAACACCGGAGAACGGCGTAAACCGCATGACGGCGCGGTTCTGAAACTAAGGTCGCAAAGGCCAGCAGTTGGGTTTCCAGATCGGTGAGCGCGTAAAGCGCCTGAAGCCGCTTCAGGTTGCTGAGGAGCGGCTTATTAAAGAGGGCATCAAGCGTTGGCGTTTGACTTAAGGAGGCTTCCAGGTTTGCAAGAGCTTGCGCTAATTCAACTGGTGTTTGTTGCGCCGCTTCTTGGGTGAGGAGATGCGCTTCGGCCGCCCAAGCGAACACGCCTTCCGGGGTTTGAGCAGAACATCCGAACGGTGCTGTCGGCGGATCGTCGGACTGTACCAGCAAGTCATCGAGCAACCGGACGTTGTCGATGAACCGGTGAAAAGCCCGGAAGCCGTCGGCAAGACCGTCGGTGCAGCGGGGGTCACAGACGGCCCAGGCGCGGCCGGCGGTGAGAAGTCGGTATACCCAGAGTAATTCCGCCGGGTGCAGTGAGGCAAACGTGAGGTGGTTCGTCATAAGGGAATTTGTTCGTAAACGATCAAAAAGTAAATCGGTGTGAGAGGAGATGAAATCCCGGTGTTTGGGGTGTCAGCCATTGAAAGAGCCCCGGCAGATCCGAATGCCAGACGATCGGAAACGGGCTTTGCCGCACGGCGGCTGTCAGGGCTTCACACGCGGCGCTGTCGTCACAGAGGATGTCTTCCGCTTCCGAAATGAGTAAAACGGCTTTGGCGTGTCCTCGGAGGGCCGTGAACGTGCGGATGAGCACCTCTGTGCGCGGCAAGGTGTGGTCGACGTCGTAGAAATCGCGCAACACGACAGGGGAGGGCGACAGAAGGAAAAGGGGCGCTCCTAAATACTGCGCGAAGGCTTCCAAGCTCGGAAGGTGACTTTTTAAGGAACCGCGCAACAAACCGATGCTGAGGCCGGTGGAGCCGGTGCGTAACGCTTGGATATAGGGATGATTTTCAGAAAGCGGTTTCGTTTCTGCCGCGACCGGCAGGCGGGTGAATAAACCGGCGGTGAGTTCTTGTTCCGTCATCGGCAAATCCATGACGTCTGAAAGCGTGTTCAAAGGGAAATACGGCCCGGCAAAGAGGTGGTGACAGAGGCCGTTGTCGGTGACAGGGGAATCCGCGGGATTTCGCACCAGGAGATGCTTCATTAACGGGGAAGAGCGCACCAAGAGACGGAGGATTTCTGCCGTCGGCCGTTTGAACGCTGTACCGATGATACCCGCGATCACGCGGAAGATGCCGTCACGGAAACGGGGTGAGTGGTTGTGATTCTCAAAATCAAAGCAATCCAAGAGATTGCCGAGGACGGTCCCGTGAGTGCCGGCCAAGGTGACGAACCCCAAGATCTGAGTTTCCGTGTCGGTGAGCGCAAAAAGCGACTGCAGGCGCTGCAGATTGCCACAGAGCGGTTCATGAAAGAGCTCCGTGAGGCTCGGCTTGGAACCTAAACGATTTTCTTGAGTGGCAAGCGCTTCCGTGAGTTCCGTGGGCGGCTCTGCAGCGGCATCGGCGGAAATGAGGCCTGCGGCTGCGGCGGCACCCAACACCCAACCGGCATCCGTGGCTGTCGCACCTTCACGTGTGAGAGGGAGCGTGTCGCCGGTCTCGTTGTCCGTTAGCTGCAACGTTTTGATGTTGAAGAATGACGGCGCTGCGTCGGGGTAATGAGGGGCCTCTTCGGAGGAGCGGACGGCTACGTGAAGTGCGGGGCGGTGACGGGCTTCAAGCCTGTAGACTCGGGCAGTAAATTGTGCAATGGGGGCGAAGGCGCCGGAAAAACGGCGGTTCTCCCACGCCCAAATGTCGAGTTTCTTCCAGCTCGTCAACCGGACGAGCAGTCGGTAAACCCAAAGTACTTCAGCCGGATGGTGGCGGCGTTCCTTTTGAGGTCTGACGGCCTGAAGTTGGTATTTGTCGTAGATCAGCATCACAGTGACTCCGTGGGATTTCGGAAGTCACAGTAAAGTCGGAAGCGTCAGATAGTGTCGCATGTATTTGGAAAAACGGTGGGCTACGGATATGTGGCGGAAGAGTGCTGAAGCGGCTTCGGTTCGGGGGCGGTGGCTGTTGTTCGGAAAACTCGGCAGCGGCACCATTTGACGTAGCCAGGCGGGATAATGCGCGGATCGTTATCCCGAAGAAGGAACTTCGTCATGGCTCGTACCGGTTCCCGTGCGTCCGACTCACTGCTGTTGCTGACGGTGCTGAAACGCATTCCGCATAACCGATGGATTTCCACCGTTGAATTGATGAATGAACTTGAAGAAGCCGGAACCCCGATCCCGGTGCGTCGCCTTCAACGGCTACTGCAGCGACTCTGTTCTTCCGAAGAGTTTTCCGTCGTAAGCGACACGCGGGCCAAGCCCTACGGCTACCGGCGCATGAATCCAAAGTCGGATTTGGGCGGTACCCGTTTAAAGCCCGAGGAGTGTGTGGTGCTGCGCCTCGCGGAAGAGCAGATGAAGTACTTGTTACCGGCGGCCGTCATGGAGAGCCTGCGGCCGTTGTTTGACCGGGCGCGGGAAGCAATGAAGGAGAGTCCCGTGGGGGATCCTGCTGCCGGCTGGCTGAAGAAGGTGGCGACGGTGCCGGGAAAACTGCCGGTGATGCCGTCGAAAATCCTGCCGCGTATTTTTTCGGCGGTGAGTAGGGCGCTCTGGAACAACACAAAACTCGATATCGAATACGAAAATTCCTCAGGCGACGTGAAGACCGGAACGGTGTCGCCGCTGGGGTTGGTGCAGCAGGACGAGCGTACGTATCTCGTCTGTGTGTTTGAGGGTTTTAAGGACGTGCGGCATTTGGCGTTGCACCGACTGCGGTCGGCGGAGACGCTGCCCTTTGTGGCGGATCGCCCCGAGGACTTTGAGTTGGACACCTACGTGGCCGATAGGCACTTCAATTTCAGCAACGGGGAGAAAGTCCGTTTGGTGCTGGAGTCCGACGACGGTTATCTGAAGCGCTACCTGACGGAGACGCCGTTTAATACGACGCAGAAGCTCACGGGACTGACGGACGGTTTTTGGCGTTGCGAAGCCGTGTTGGATGATTCGCCGTTGATTGACGCGTGGGCGGCGATTTGGGGAAAAGAGAAGTTTCGGCGGTTCGAGCGGCAGGCGGTTTAATGAACAGCAAATCGTTCGGTGTGATACGGCAAAAAAATACTAAAATCAACCGAACAAAAAGTTCGAAAGGAAAAGGCGATGAGTGATTATTTACCCGTTACAGCTCAATTAATCCATCAAGTGAAAGACGAACTTGGTAAGGTTAATAAAAAGTGGCTTGATCGAAAGGTTGGAAATTATCAAAACAGCTGTTCTTATTTTTATATTTATTCAGCTGAGTCATCTGGCTACTTGCACTTTGAGTATCTCGAAGGCAACGTAGAACTTCATTTCGAAGCTCAGTTTTTGAGGGGCTACAAGAAGTTGCGCGAATTTTTAATCTTCGAATCCAAAAAGAATCCTCGCCTTTCTTGGTGTGAATGGAAAAAACATGAGAATGCTCGCTGCCGAATTGATGATGGTCAAATCATTCAAACGTCCGAGGAAGTCTGTGAAAAATTCATTGCGTTGGCCGAGTTTTTCGATCCCTTGATTGCAAAATATTTTTCAGGTTATGAATCATTTAGTCCGTCTGTAGCGCCTGAAGTATCAATCGATTACGACAAGGTCCCTGATGAATTTAAGAATTTGTGCAATTCCTTCTTCGGTTCGACTGCGGGCAACATTAGAAGCCCCATCTGGTTTTGCGGTTTGGAATGGGGTGGCGGTTATGATGTCGATACTCCCATTTTATTGGACACGTTAAAACCTTATGGTTTTAGGGAACTTCACACTTGGACAGCAGATTCTTTTAGAAAAAGTTTTTGGGCTTCTGGGAGTCCGTATTGTCAGAATGTCATCAAACTGTTAGTGGGGTTGCAGCAGGGGCACTATCAATCTGGTGACAATATAACAAACTTTAAGGGGCGTTCTACTGAAGAATGGTTTGAAGATCTTGGAAGACGTCACATTGTTGGTCCGCATGGCTTGGCGATGGCCCTCAATATGTTCCCGATCTCTGTGCCGAACCGAAATGTTAGTACTGGTTCGTGGAACAGTTATCTGGTTCGAATGATGAATGGGAAGACAGTAAAAATAACAGACTGGTCGGGTTTGACTAATTTTTATGATTATTTAAATGCAGTCATCGAATTTCGTCACCCATTGTTCACAGAAATTCGAAAGACCTATAAACCTAAATTGATCATTTGTTTCGGTAAAGACTCAAAAGACTCTTTTAGTCGATTATGGGGAGCAACCTCTAATGTTTGGAGTAAAAAAGTAGTTTCGCTAGATAAAGGTGAAATTGATTTTGAATATACGATATTGGATGATGAGACTTTATTAGTTGTCGCTCCTTTCCCTGCAAATGCGAGTGGCATCAATAGTGATGAAAAGATCGATAAGATCAGCTTTGCCATCAATCAACTGTGTAGAGAGTCTTTAGGGGAAGGTTGGCTTAATGGTTATGAGGTTAATGCACCAATCGGAGACGACCCTAAGTTCTATCCAATATTCAATGATTTTGACAAATTGAACAAATTGAAGTCTCAAATTGATGACTTTAAGGAAAGTATCAACCTCATCAATACCCATCTTGAAACATGGGCCAAGCAGGCTGAAGATATTCAAAAGAGTAAGGAGAATTTGAAGGTGTATCTAGAGTGTGAAGCAAGAACATCGAATCTTGACTCTTTAAATGATCAAATCGAGCAAATGAAAAAAACGGTTTGGGATCAATTAGGAACTCTAGATAAGTTGAAGAATACAACCGAAAATCAGATCCAGGATATTGAGGCGAAACTCTGGGAGAAGTATGATCCGAATTTTTCCAAAACTATGAAATAGTTTGAAACTCAAATCAGAAAGGCCCGCTAAGTCGGGCTTTTCAAATGTTCCTCGCTCCCCCCGATGTGTTTTCATTCCTTAATCTTAAACTCTAAAATTTTAGAGGCTGGTTTGAGATTTTATGGAAAATAGGAAGAGTCTATCTGCTTCACCATTAGATCCCAGAATCTCGCGCCGGCTGGTTATACAGCCAGCCGGTCCGAGATTCTGGGATTTAAACAACAACTTGAAAAGTGGGTTTTATTCGTCAAATTCTTCAAATAATTCTTTTCTTTCGTTAAAGAAATTAAAGACTGATTTCACGCTTTCAAGCTCCTGCCACGTCGAACAAGTCATTGGAGAGGTGTCAAAGTTATAGATCTTTGCTCCAGGCAAAGCAAGCAAAATGGGTGAGTGCGTCGCGATGATGAGCTGACAGTTGTAGGCTTCAGTCGCTTCAACCAAGAAGTCGTAAAGCACCATTTGCGACTGCACGGATAAGCTATTTTCCGGTTCGTCCAAGATGTACAACGCATTGCGCTTAATGCGTTCCGAGAAAAAGGCTTGAGAGCTCTCCCCGTTACTTTGCGTTTTGCGGTTGGTGGCTACCCTTTCCCGAATCAGCTGCGAAGCACTTTTTTTAGTGTATTCGTTGTAATGTCGAAGTTTCTCGATGTCCTCAAGACCTTTTAAGCGAAACTCTTCTTTTATGGCCTCATTCATTCCAGGGTGGTTTCGAGCGCCTTTGATTCTCATGATTTCGCTCATGATGGTCGCATGCTCACGATCAATGGCTTCGTTTGTTTTTCGCAAGTACAAAATATTGTTGAAGATATCGTCGCTTGTGATCACGCGATTGCGCGAATTCCAATTCCAAGTCTCCGCTTGACACAGCTGCAAGTATTCTGGGAAAAAGTCGGTCTTATTAAACTCAGATTCACGAAGAAGTCCCAATTTTTCAGAAATGATGTTAATGGCAGTCGACTTTCCCGAACCGTTATTCCCATAAAAAATGGTGATCGGTGCGAAATCAAGTTGAAGGTTACGGCGAATCGACTTTCCTCGGTAAGCAAGAATGCCAAAGGGATAAAACGATGGGTAACAAGTCATTGTGAAACATTCTGACTCTGCCATGGTTTTATTTTCTAAAAAAGCCGACGGAAACGTGAATGATTTTAAGTAGATGGACATCTTAACGCCTTCTAATGATTGCTATTTATAGATGCTCTTATCCTATCTTCTACAGCGTCATTTTTTGACGTGAAGCTCCGACCATCAAACTTTAGTAAGGGCCTCAATGCATCCTAATCACGACACTATCTGACGCAGTCAAAAATAGACTTCAAGCAATTTCACTAATTCTTTGAAGTCAAACATGCTAAATCCAGAACCCCCTGAAATTGGTGCACAGTGGTATCCACCGGGAGAAGTCGGTATAACGAGGTGCGGAATTCACGATGAATAGGAACGCACATAAAATTCTCCATTGCGAATGTAATCTTGACGGTGATTATTGGTGATGATGCGTCATTTGATGTCGTTGGCCGTTCGGACTTTTCGTTCAGTTGGGCTACTGCGGAGACATCCCGCGTAGGCGAGGTAATCTTCTTGCGTGCGGCAGCAGAAGATGACCGTGCCGGCATAGGGATGTGCTTTAACCGTAGTAATGGCAATTTCAGCAGCGCGCTCGATTGGATACCGATGTACCCCGCGGCTGATGCACGGAAAAGCGACGGACTTGAAGCCCTGTGCTTGTGCAATATCCAGGGCTGATCGATAAGCCGACGTCAGTTTCTCATCTTCTCCGTCCCAACCGCCTATCCACATTGGGCCGACGGCATGAATGACGTATTTGGCGGGGAGGTTGTAGCCCTTGGTGAGCCGGCTTTCGCCGATGGGACAACCATCAAACGTCAGACATTCGTCCAAGATGCCGCGTCCCGCCGCCCGGTGGATGGCGCGGTCAACGCCGGCGCCGCCCAAAAGGGACTGGTTGGCGGAATTAACGATGGCATCGACCTGTAGCGTCGTGATGTCGCCCAAAATGACGCGGATGCTTTTTTGAGAGTTTGGCATGAAGTGTCTCCGGCAGTGTTATTGCCGGAGACATTAACCGCAGATACGACAGTGGGTGACGCAGCAAAGGACAGATGACCTTCGCTATGCCTTTCTCAGCGTAACGACAGCTATCAAGCCGCCTTCCTCGCGGTGGGTAACTTTCACGCTGTACCGCTACTCTGCCGGGTCGATGAAGTGCATTCCTTTCGCGGAATAGCTCCGTTAAATCCAACCCAGAATCTCGGACCGGATGGTTATACAGCCAGCCGGCGCGAGATTTTGGGGCTCCAAGAGGCGTTGCATCAGGACATTGGCGCTGGCCGTGAGCAATGTGATTTCCGAAATGATCGGCATCGAACGACGCACGATTTCCGTCCCGACGTTCATCGTGAGGCTTTCCAGAATCCCCACTCGAATGACGGGTTTAATCGAATTGTGGTTCTGAATGTTGGCAAGGATATGACTGAATTCACCGGAAATTTTCCTGAGGTGTTGTTGCAGTACCCGTGCTTCCGGGGTGAGCGTCAGCGGGCGTGAATTGCGAACGAATAAGGGGAACCCCAGATCGTTTTCAAAGTTGGCGATGATTTTGCTGACGGCACTTTGTGTCAGTCCCAACGCCGATGCAACAGTAGAAAAATTGCGAAAGTCGCAGCACATCAGGAAAACTTGGGGTGCACGGCTCAACAACGTTTCTTTGATGGCGGCAGTCATGGTCGGCAGTCCTTTTTTGATGGGAGTGTGCAAAAATGGTCGGGGAATTATGCCGCCGAAAGAAATGAGACACGTAGCGGTTGCCTTGGGGACGCTGGGATCGCAGGGGTTCCCGGCGCAAGCGGCATCTGGAAATTGGCAAAGAGGAGGGAAGCGATGTTCGATCTGATTATCCGAAACGGCCACGTGGTCGATCCCGTCAACCATTTCGACGGCTTGGCCGATGTAGCGATTGAAGACGGACACATTGCGGACGTTAAGCCGGGTTTGGAAGCAAGCGCCAAGGAGGAAATGGATGCTTCTGGTAAGTATGTCATCCCCGGCATCATCGATATGCACACCCATATGCGGACGGTTCTCGGACATCCCCATGCCCAGCGCATGATTGCCTTGGCCGGGGTTTGCTCAACGCTCGATATGGCCGGGCCTTTGGACAACATCCTGGATTCCATTCCGACAAGCGGCGCTGGCGTCAACATCGCCGTCGTTGAAGCCGCACGCGAAGGCTTTACGATCAAGACCGGACGCCCCGATCAAGACGAACGCCGCAGTCTTATCGAAAAGACGCTGGAAAAAGGCGGCATCGGCATCAAGTTGTTGGGCGGTCACTTCCCGATGGATCTCGATGTCTGCGGGCACTTCATTGACGACTGCAACGACATGAAGGCTTGGGTGGCCTGGCACGTGGGCAACACGGCGCACGGTTCCAACATCAAAGGTCTGCGGGATGCGGTGGCGATTTCCGAAGGGAAGTTCCTGCACATTGCGCACGTCAACAGCTATTGTCGGGGACAAGTCAAGGACGAATTGACCGAAGCCATGGAGGCTGCGGATTTGCTCCGTGCCCACCCGAACCTTTTCTCTGAATCTTATCTTTCGCCCTTGAACGGTACTCGGCTTATCGTGAAGGACAACAACCCGATCAGCAGCGTGACGGTAACGTGTCTCAAAAAATTGGGGTTCGAACCGACGTACGCCGGGATGCGTGACGCGATTCTGTCGAATAAATGCGGAGTGCTTTGCGATGACGGTCGTATCGGGCGGTTGATTGATGGGGAAGAAGGGCTTCGGTACTGGGAAAGCCATCAGACCCAAACCACAGGTTCGTTTGCTGTGAACCCGGCCGTGAGCCGCTTCCTCTTGGCCCAGGCCAAAAGAGACGACGGGACGTTCGTCGTTGACAGTTTCTCTACGGACGGCGGGTGTTACCCTCGAAACGTCATCGTCGAAAACGGATTGCTCCTGGTGCAGTTCGGTGCTTTGACGATGAAGGAGTTTGTCGTGAAGGCAAGCGTCAACGGGGCTCGGGCGTTGGGATTGCCGAAGAAGGGCCAGTTGGGTGTGGGCGCCGATGCTGACGTATCGATCTTGGACTTCGAGCGTAAGAAGGCTTATGCAACGGTGGTGAACGGCAAGGTCATCATGAAGGACAGCGAACTCCTGGGTACCGGTACCGGCATCATTTGTGATGCGCGAGGGGAAGCGTACTTGAAGGGGCGCGGCATCCGTACGATCGTCAAAAACGAATTGGCTCCCGACCGAATTCGCGACCGCTTTAATCCTGCGTAGCCATGATGTTTGCCTTACGTCAAGCTTAAGACCTCCGAAAGTGAGCAAAATATCGGCCAGTTCCTTTCGCCTCCACGAAAGGAAGCCCAATTACAAGATAAGGAGACCGATGATGCTTTCCCGTCGAGGTTTTTTAAGTGCAGCCGGTGCTGGTGCCGCTGCGGCAGCAGGTTCTTTGATGTCGATGCCGGCAATGGCCGATGACAAGAAAAAGAATAAGAAATGGGATGTCGTGGTGGTGGGCGCCGGTATGGCCGGTTTGGTCTGCGCCATCACGGCTCACGATGCCGGAGCCAAGGTCTGCGTTATTGAAAAGGCGGATCGCCCGGACGGCAACTCCATCTACGCATTGGGATCCGTGAACGCATGGGGCACGAAGTGGCAGAAGGAGTGCGGCATTGAAGATACGAAGGACGCGTTCTTCAAAGACATGATGAAGGTATCCGCCGGCCGTGCTGACCCTTCGCTGACGATGACCTACACCGAAGAAATTCCGGCGGCAGTGGATTGGCTGCAGGATGAGATCGGCATTAAGTTCGTCAAGGTGAAGACGGCGCCGTGGCCCAAGTTGGGGCGTGGTCTGCGTCCCGTGACGGAAGGCGGGCTCACCGGTGGTTCGGTGCTGATTCAGAGTCTTCTGAAGGCTGCGCACAAGCGCAATATTCCGTTTTTCTTCGAACACAAGGCGGTGCAGCTTCTCGTCGGGAAGAAGGGCGAGGTCATCGGCGTGAAGACGCTCACCGACGACGGTTACAAGGACTTCTATGCGCGCGGTGGCGTGCTGATTTCCACGGGTGGTTTCTCCGCGAACCCTGAAATGACGGATCGCTACATCGGCGGTTGGGCGTCTCGTTTGACAATTCGCGGTTCCCGCAATACGACGGGCGAAAACGTTTCGCTGACGCTGCCGCTCTTTGCGAAGATGGTCAATATGGATCAGTTTCACGCGGGGCCCATTGTGGCCGCGACGCACGTGAATCCGGCCGACGTCCTGAATTCCATGCACGGCATCATCGTGGATCTGCGCGGCAACCGCTTCATGGACGAGCAGAACACCTACGTCATCAAGGCGAAGACCTGTGCCATGAACACCATCGAAAACAAGGCATTCTGTATCGTGGACAGCAAGTGCCCGGTGTTGGGGAAGGTAATTCCGAAGTTTGACCGCCTCAATAACCCCTACGGCAAGGCGGACACCCTGGAAGAACTCTGCAAGCAGGTGGATATCCCTGCCGAAACGTTGATTAAGAACGTCAAGGCCTACAACGAAGCCGTTGATAAGCAGACGCTGGGACAGCTGACGCCTGCGAACTCCTACAAGAAGCCCGTGAAGCTTGATACGCCGCCCTTCTACGCCGTGCCGTACGAAGGCGGTATGACGGCCACGTTCGGCGGACCGCTCATCAATACGAAGGCGCAAGTGCAGACCTTGGAAGGTAAGACGATTCCGGGGCTCTATGCGGCCGGCAACGCAGCGGGCGGCCTCTTCTTCCGCGACTACATCGGCGGCTCCCAGTTGGGCGGCGCGACGGTGTTCGGACGTATCGCGGCCCGCGACATGGTGGCTCGTGCGAAGAAGGCGTAACGGAATCGGGAGAATAGAAATGATCAAGAGTTGGATTGTAGGCGCGGCAGTGGCCGTGTTCGGAATGACGGCGTCGCTTTCGATGGCGGCGGACGGGAACTTTTTGGCGAATCGCCACGCGCAGATGGGCGTGAAGTGCGAACAGTGCCATAAGGCCAAGATGCCGAAGGCCGGAGCCAAGGTGAAGAACGAACGGTGCCTCGTCTGCCATCAGAGCTATGAAGCGCTCGCGGAACGCACCAAGGCTTTGAATCCGAATCCCCATAAGACGCACTTGGGGAACGTGCGGTGCACGGATTGCCATGCGGGACATCAGCAGGGAAAGCTGATGTGTAACGACTGCCATAAGTTCAATTTGACGGTGAAGTAATCGGCAGTCTTGTGGTGATGATGCCGTCCGGGCGTGTAGCTCGGGCGGCATTTTTAATTGGTGGAGAGAGAAATTTAGGCGGGATACCGGTGTAGGTAATTTGCTTTAGCAACCGTATCGGAAATCAAAAAGAGTTCGGGTGGAGCTGGTTTTGTGAAAATGTGTTGTAAAAAGGATACACATTAGGGAAAACCTGGCGGCTCTTAACGGTAACCCTTAAGTTTTGCGGAAATCTCACGCGAAGCCTTGCAGGGCGTGACTTTGGAGCAAGGAGAAGGGGAATTTAACCGACTTGACAAGCGCTGTCTAAGGTGAAAAAGAACATCGATTTGATTTAGATCAAAGAAGCTAGGTGATGGGGGGGGGGTACTCTCCAACGCGGCGAAACTTTGTCCTCTCGGCGACCAACCAAATCGGACAGGGTTTCAATCTCAATCGCTTTTATAGGATTTCCCCCCTATGAATCGTACATACAAGACCGTTTGGAACGCAAAAAAAGGTCAGCTCGTCGTTGCAAACGAAACACAGAAAGCCAAAGGTAAAACCGGTAAAACCTTAACCGTCCTCGCTGTGGCTGCAGCGGCTCTGATCGGCACCGTCGCTCAGGCGGCCTACGTTGAACAGGGCAAGATCGGCGACGTGGCGTCGTGGGAATCCGCTGAATACCAGAAGGACTGGGGTTTGGCGGCGATGAACTCTTCCATCGCTTACTCCTTGGGCTTCTCCGGCCAGGGCGTCGCCGTCGGCGTGATGGATTCCGGCGCGCTGCTGCAGACGCATCCGGATCTCGCGGGCGCCCGCTTCCACGGCGTCAAGGTTCCCGGCCTTGCCTACGGCTCCACGGGCGAGCGTTATCCGCAGGGCACCACCGACAAGGGTGAATATTCTCCTGACAGCTCCGTTCCCGAAAGCGGGCAGTGGCAGAAGGGGATGAACGACTCGCACGGCACGCATGTGACGGGCACCGTCGGCGGCAACCGCGACGGTTCTGAATTCCACGGCGTCGCCTACGACGCCGATGTCTACGTCGGCAACACCGGCGGCACGGACAGCACCAACTACGGCCCGTTCCAGGATCCGCAGTTCTTCCATCAGAGTTGGAGCGCCTTGGCGACCGCGATCGCCGACGCCAATAAGTTCGCCGACGGCACCGATCGCGGCGGCTTCATCAACAACTCTTTCGGCACGAACATCCGCGTCGACAAGGGCGCGGGTGTGACGACGTATGGCCCCGACGGCGGCTATACGTCCGTTCACTTCCCGACGGACACCACCGCTCAAACCGAGTACGAATACTTCCTCTTCAAGAAGGACGCAGAGAACCGCGTGAATGCCGACAAGAAGTACGACGGCTCGTCCTTCGTCGACTCCGCCTACGAGGCCGTGAAGGACCGCAACGTCGTTCAGGTCTTCACGACCGGCAACCGCGACTTCGCGAACCCCTTCTATCGTCCGCTCTATCCGTACTTCAACCCCGACGCTGAAAAGAATTGGATCGCCGTCGCCGGCATGAAGCAAGGTGCGGACAACACCTACGAGCTCTATGCGACGTTCAACGAAGCGGGCAACGCCAAGTGGTGGACGGTCGCCGCTCCGGGTTCGAACATTTATTCGTCCAAGGTTGACGCCGACGGCAACCCCAAATGGGGCGAAAGCTCCGGCACCTCGATGGCTGCTCCGCACGTCACCGGTGCGCTCGCCGTCCTGATGAGCCGCTACGATCAGATGGACGCTCTTCAGGTGCGCGACGTCATGCTGACGACCGCCAACCACAAGAACGCAGACGGCTCCAACTTCAAGGGCTGGACCGCTGCTGAAGGCGAAGTCGACGTCCGCTACGGCTGGGGCATGCCGGATCTCGCCAAGGGCATGTTCGGCCCGGGGCAGTTCCTCGGTGAGTTCGCTTACAACATGCGCGACGCCAACAGCCTCGACGTCTGGAGCAACGACATTTCCGAAACCGCGTTGAATCAGCGTCAGAAGGAGGATCAGGCCTGGGCCGCCGCCGCGCAGAAGTGGATGGCCGACCACGACGCTCAGCTCACCGCTGAAGAGCTCGCGCTCATCGGCGACATGCAGCTCTCGAGCCCCGATAAGATCCTCGGCATCGAAGACTCGACCATCTCCAAGGAAGACGCCATTAAGTGGCGTGAGGCCTATTTCCAGAAGCGCCTGAACGCCATTGCAAACCGCACCTACAACGGATCTCTCGTGAAGCGCGGCGAAGGTACGCTGGTTCTGACGGGTGAAAACACCTACGAAGGCAAGACGACGGTGGAAGGCGGTACGTTGCTGGGCTTCACCGAATCCTTCGGTAAGAACGGCGGCGACGTTCAGGTGAACGGCGGTAAGTTCGGTCTGCTGACCTCGTACTACGACGAACTCACCCAGAAGGGCACGCTGATGTCCAACGAAGCCTCGCAGGCCAACGTGACGGTGAATAACGGCGGTACGCTGTTGATTACGGCCGGTCACGACGCGTTTGCCGGCAACCTCGTCTTCAAGGAAGGCGCCAAGATCTCGATGACCTCCGACGATCTGAAGAGCGTTTACCAGGGTGACGATGCCACGGTGACGATCACGGCTGCGAGCATCGAAGGTTTGGATCTGGCGAAGGCTGACGATACGCTTGCCTTCTTCAAGACGAGCTTCGAAGCCGGAACGGCGGATACGCGTGCGCCCGGCAATACCATCACGGCGACGTTGACCCGCAACGAAGACGTGACGATGTCTTCCATCGCGACGACGTCCAACGGTCGTGCGATCGGTGCGGCGCTGGAAGCGGCCGGCGAAGGCGAACTCTTTGACGCGGTCTTGGGCGGTACGACGGATCAGGTCGCTGCAACCTACGACTCCTTGGGCAGCGATGCGTTCCTCAATGTTCAGAACGCCAGCATCGTCAATACCCTCACGATGACGCGCGCCATCCAGGATCAGGCGACCGGCATCGGCCAGGGTCGTGCGATCGACTTCGCTGACGGCACGGGCCGCCTGTGGGCGACGGGCGTCGGCTCTTGGGGTTCCGCTGACTACGGTCAGACCTCGATCGACAACGACTTCTATGCCGGCTTCATTGGCGGCGAAGTTAAGGTCGCGGATTCCTCGAAGGTCGGCGTGTTCTTCGGTGCCGGTACGTCCGAATTCAAGGGCGGCTCTCACGGCAAGATCAAGAGCAACGACGTTCACTTCGGTATCTACGGCGTGAGCAACATCGCGGATCTCGTGGCGGCGAACTACGGCGTCACCTACACGAAGCAGGATCGCGATATGAGCCGCACGTTGGCCTTCGGTTCTCAGACCGGTGCCAATGCGACGAGCGGCAATGCCGATATCCTCCAGCTCTTTGCGGAAGGTGCGTACACGGGCTTCAACACGGCTCAGTACTCGGTTGAACCGTATGTGGGCTTTAACTGGCTCAACGTGAAGGCGGACGACTTCGCGGAAACGGTCGGCAACACGACGTTCACCACGAACAACAAGACGCAGAACCTCCAGGTTACGACGTTGGGTATCCGCGGTGCGGTTCCGTTCACGGTCGGCAATGTGGCTATGACCGTGAAGGGCAACGCCGGCTGGTCGCACTTCTTCGGTGACACGGAAGCCAAGGCCACGATGGGCTTGGGCGGCTCCGGCTTTGCCACGATCAAGGGCGGTGAGCTCAAGGATCAGGCGAACATCGGCTTGGGTATCGAAGCTCAGCTCTCGAAGTCCGCGACGTTCGGGTTCTCTTACACGGGTACCTACGACGGCGACGTGACGGCGAGCGGCGTGTCTGCGAACCTGCGCATCGCTTTCTAAGTTGATGCAACCGAGGGCTCTCTCGGGAGCCCTCATACGACTCTCCTAGGTGTTGATTTTCCCGGCACCGTACGACGTTTGTCAGTGCAGTGTCGGGATTTTTTTCAAAGGAACCAAGATGGCGGCGCAGTGTATGCAGCAGTTGACTGTACAGCTTAAAGGCGGTCAAACGCTGCAGATCCCGTTCGGGGCCGAGAAGGCGGAAGTCCTCAATCCTCAGATCGAAGCCTTCATGAAGGCGCTCGGGGATAAGGAAAAGAAGAATTTTGTTTTCCAGGGTGCACGTATCGTGTTTATTCGTTTGGATGACGTGTCGGCGTGTGAAGTGATGAGCTTTGTGAAAAAGGAGGAAGAGAAGAAACCGAAAGCCAAGAAATAATCGATTTTTTTCAACGAACGTCTGCCCAACGTCCGGAGCACATGGAGGGGAATGCCGAAAGGCAAATCCATGGGACGCGGCAAGCAAGCAAAAGCTCTCGAATCTTCTGATCGGGGGCTTTTCGTATTTTGGGGTTCGGAGGTGGTTTTTCGGTACGTCATGCCTAAAAACAGTCCTTTGGTTACCTACGAAATGAGGTATTTTTCTTAGGGCGCCTTCCGTATCTTTTCCTTGCTTTTCAAAGGTGTGTCAATACAAGGAGGAAGTTGTTATGCAACGTGATACCAAAGCATCGTATTAACGTTGCTCAGACGATTTCAACAAGTTAGCCTAAAGACCGAGGCCAAGAGGGATGTTTTCCTTCTTATCCCCGGTTCTTTTTTAGGTGGTCAGACAGCAGCGGAGGATCGTTCCTGAGACTGTTTGCGGGACTGGATGAGGTCGGGAGTAAGGCCAATGTTGTCCATGCGCTCGAAGAATGCCTCAACGAAAGACACGGTTTCTTTCTTCAGCAGGTTCTTCCGGGCTTCCTCAAATTCGCCGCCGAGGGAGACTTTGAAAACCTCAATAGCAGTGTCAACAGCGTCAGCGAGAAGGGAGTATGTCTCAGGCGTCATGGTGGCGCCGTTTTCGATAACGCCGGCTAAGGTGTCTGCAGCTCCGGCTACTTGAGCTTTGATGGCTTCTTTCTCCGTCATCTGGCGGGCCAGCTGCCAGGCAATGCCGAACATGGCCGTGAGGTAGCTCGCGTCGTTAACGGCCTTCTTTTCGTTGAGACGGAGGCGCATGAGAGAGTAAGTCATCAAAGTGCCTCAGGAGACCCCTGCCTTCAGGCAGGGGAGGAATGAGGCGCGTGGCCGAGCCACGCATACCCATATCCGTCGTTGTGTGAAATCAGTCGGCAGTATTTCCAACCGACGCCTTGAATGACGCCCTTCGGCGTCTGAATGTTGAAGGATCCTGAGGCGCGCACCGCAACGCGGCCGCGCCACAGACCGGCCTTCTTCCCCTTGGGGACGTTCGCCTCCACCATGTCGCCGGTGGCGAAGCCGTGAATGCGCTTCTGCCGCATCAGATAACCGCGCGGGAAGCCGTACTTCGTGAGGCGCGTGCGTTGGTAGCTCCCGCGTCCCGCGCATTTGATCTCCAGGACGTTGAGTCCCTTCGGAATCACCACGCCGTTGATCCGTCCCACGCAGAGCGCATCGAGCCAATGCTCCTTCCCCACGCCGAACGCATGGCGGTTGAGCTTCGTCTGAGCGCCGCTCCCCGTCTCGACGGGAAGCCCCGTCGCCTTGAGCTCGTTGAAGAGCACCCACCGCGTCGCGTTCACCGCAGCGGCATCCCGCAGCGGCGTCTTGAGCGCCTGGCGGACGCGGGCGAGCACTTCCGGTTTCCCCTTGAGGAAGTCCTCCAACGACCGGGCGCCCTTCTTCTGGTTGCAGTCCACGCAGGCGAGCACCAGGTTGGAGACCCGGTTGGAGCCGCCCTTGGCGCGGGGAACCACATGGTCGATGTTGAGCGGCACGCCCTCGGCGCCGCAGTAGCCGCACTTCCGGTCGAATTTCTCCAGGAGGTATTCGCGCACCTCGTACTCAAAGAGCGTGCCCTGCTGATATTCGACGCCCGCGACCTCCGGGTTCTGGAGCTTCTGTGAATCGAACTTCACCAACTCCATCGCGAGGCCGCTCACCGGCAGGTACCGGCACAGCTTCCTCACGACGGAGAGGGTCGTGTCCACGCGGTGCCGCAGAGAAGGCGGAAGCCATCCCTTGGGCCTGACGCGGTTCAGAAAACGCGGAGTGCGATAACGGAGATTCTGCGACCGCCGGCGGCGACGAAAGGCGCTGCGCGCCTTGAGCGCGTCGCGGATGACGCCGCCCCGGTGCTTGATGACGAAGAACGCGAGCGCATGATGCCGCTTCTTCTCGTCCTCCCGCACGACAGCGGCGCCCGTCTCCCTTGAACCGGGATCGAGCTTGATGAGCACGGGCTGAACTTCGGACTTCTCCAAAGTGCGGTCCACGAGCCGGATGACGAAGGGAAAGCGCTTCACCACCCGGGCGCGGCCCGCCCGCAGAAGCCGTCTCGCCCTTGCGGGGCGGCACGGCATCAGGGGCCGGTGCTTCTTGTCCAAAACGAAAACTGATGTCGACATGAAAAATGAACCTTACGATTCTTCGGGCTGACGCCCGTGACATGCCCCGCCCTTGCGGGTGGAGCAATTCCCCTCGCCAATGTTGAATAGACCGGCGTTATGCCTCAGACCGTTTCGTGCGTACCCTATGCTTGTCTGCTTCTGAGGCTTCCAGGGCTCGGAACTGAGGAAGCATTCCGAGGTGGGTCTTGAACCTGTCTGCAACGTAGTTCTCGAAAAACTTAGGCTGGTCAACCAGGCCTGCTTTCACAAGCCTCGGCCTTCAGGCCGGGGTAGTTGACCTCCTGGCGGATGCTGGCGACGTGTTTCTCGCTCAAGGGGAGGCGGGCCATCAGTGCCCAGGGTACGGATGAGTTCTTGGGGTGGTATTTCTTGGTTCGTTTCTTTTGAGGTTTTGACATAACGCTAACCTTTTCTTTTGATATTCGTACTTTACACGAAATCCACGCGATTGAATTTTCGTGAAAGAAACAAAGAAGCTTCACAAACCTACATCTGTCATAAAGCACAAATGTTGTAATTTGTAGTCAGTGTTTGTGGGGGGGGGGGGGGGGGGGGGGG
>UQUM01000022.1 GCA_900544255.1 uncultured Sutterella sp. | reverse complement strand
TTTCCGTAAAACCGGTAGAACCTCCTTGTGAAAGCCACGCAATGGTTCCACGCCAATGCACCGGCATTGATCTGTCGATGCAGTTTCTTATTGCGCTTCGCCGAAAGTAGCTTGTATTTGTAGGTTCTCATGGTTAGGATGATACAACGATCGTCCGTAGTTTTAACCACAACAACTTTGGCGCCTTATATCCCCCTCCTGAAGGAACGGGTTTTACGGCGCGGGTGATAATCGACCGCGTTTGCGGTACTTCTTGCGGGTGCCGTTTTCTGGAGAAAGATTTTTATGTCGAACGAAGCTCGTTTCCCTGTTCACTTGGAAGACGTCAATATTGAGGCGTTTGAACCGATGCCGACCCCCGCCGACATCAAGCGCTTGGTGCCGATGACGGATAAAGCGGCGGACGCGGTGGCCGAAGGGCGGCGCACGGTACGCCGGATATTGAAGGGGGAGGACTCGCGGCTGCTCGTCATTACGGGGCCTTGTTCTGTTCATGATCCCAAGGCGGCGATGGACTACGCCGGACGCCTTAAGGCACTGGCGGACGAATTAGGGGACGTGCTTTACCTCGTGATGCGCGTGTACTTTGAGAAGCCGCGCACCGTGACGGGATGGAAGGGCTTCATCAACGACCCCGGCATGGACGGGTCGTTCCGAATCGGCGAAGGCATGACCCGCGCCCGGCGTCTCATGATCGACGTGAGCGAGGCGGGACTCCCGATTGCGACCGAAGCATTGGATCCTTCAGGTCCGCAGTACTTGGGGGACTTGGTCTCCTGGTACGCCATCGGCGCGAGAACGTCTGAAAGTCAGACGCACCGCGAAATGGCGAGCGGCTTATCCGCCCCCGTCGGTTTTAAGAATTCGACGGACGGCGCTTTAGCCGCATCAATCAACGCCGTAAAGGCGAGCCGCTCGTCGCATCACTTTTTGGGGATGTACGAAGACGGGCGCAGTGCGGTCGTCCTGACGCGCGGCAACCCCGACGGCCACCTGGTGCTCCGGGGCGGCGGCGGGCGCCCTAACTTTGATACCGTGAGCGTCTTTCTGGCGGAAAAGGCCCTGGAAGCCGCGGGACTTCCCAAACGCCTCATCGTCGACTGCTCGCACGCCAACAGTTTTAAGGATCCCGCGCTGCAGCCCTTCGTACTGCGGGATTGCCTCGCGCAGATTGAAAACGGGAACCGGTCGATTCGCGGCCTTATGCTCGAAAGCAACATTCACGAGGGAAACCAGAAGATTCCGGCGGATCTCTCGCAATTGAAGTACGGCGTTTCCGTGACGGACGCCTGCATCAGTTGGGAAACAACCGAAGCGATTTTGAGAGAAGCCGCGGAAAAACTTCGCCGACTGCGTCAGGAAAGCTCGTCAACCGCCCCTGCCTAAAAGTCACAAGCACCTTCGGCTTCTAGAAAGACGAAAAGCATTTTTAACTCAGCTTATTAAGGAGGGCGCGATTCCTCCTGCGACTGAAGTCGCAGATTTCCTCGCGTAATTGTTATGAAAGAGACCCTCGTTCGCCTGAAGGTCTTGCTTACCACGGGCCGCGTGCGGCAGTTGGCGCGTTTTGCACGCGACCGTCTGGCGGAAATCAACATTGCGGAAGTTGCGTCGTCAATGGCGCTAGCAACGTTGTTGGCAATCGTTCCGGTGTTGGCGCTCTCGCTCGCGGTATTTGCGGCGTTTCCGAGTTTTTCGGGTACGCGGGAAGCTTTGGAAAAATTGATCGTCACGAGTTTTCTGCCCGAGCAGTACAGCGGCGTCCTGATTCGCTACCTCCGAGATTTTGCGGATCATGCGGCAGGTCTCACAACCTTCGGTCTTATCGGTTTGGCGGTGACGGCATTGATGATGATCGACAAACTCTTCGTGACCGTGAACCGTCTTTTTAAAGTGAGGACGGCCCGCCCCCTGATGCAGCGCGTCCTTATTTACTGGGCGCTGATGACGGTGGGGCCGGTCGCGATAGCGGTGAGTCTCACGTTGACGGGGCAGGCGACGGCGCGGGCGCTTGCCGGGGTCGATGCCGGCACCTCGGCCGTTTTGTTGTCGTTCGGACAATTTGCACTGCAGGTGGCGGGGTACGCCGCCTTGTATAAGTGCATTCCGAACTGTCGGGTGCCGTGGACGAATGCCTTTGTCGGGGGCTTTGCGGCAGCGGGCGCCGGCTTTATCGTCAAGGTGGGGTTTGAGTACTACGTGACGGCAGGGACCCTTACCAACATTTACGGCGCTTTTGTGGCACTGCCTGTGTTGGTGCTGTGGATTTACGTCGCTTGGTTTCTTTTCTTTGCAGGTGCCGCGGTTACGGCGACGATTCCGAAACTCACGTCCGGCCGCTATATGGACAGCTACCGTGCGGGGGACGATTTTCTCACGGCGCTGGCGATGGTAAAAGCGCTGACGGCGAAATACCGGGAATCGGATCAACCCGTGATGACGTTGACGGAACTTTGCCGCGCGGCGGATGCTTGTCCCGAAGCGGCTTTAAAGTCGCTCGAAGGGCTTGCGCACGCGGGGTACGCGGCGCCGGCGGCAACGGGGGAGAAAGACGACGCTTGGGTGCTCACGGTCGATCCTCATCGGGCGGTGCTTCTGCCGCTATTTCGAGAATTCTGCATTGATCCGCGGTCAAGTTTGGTGGCTTCCCGCGTGCGAAATGCGGCGACGAGCGGGATTTTGAATCCCTGGTGGCTGCGGTTGAAGGAAAACAGTGCCCTGACGCGCCCGATGGCGGAAGTGTTGTGAGGAAACCGGTGTCATGGATCGCAGTGATGATCTTCGCAGTCGGCGTCTTTCTGCCGCCGTCGCAAAAACGGGTTGGTGCTGATTGCTCCTTCTGTAGCAGCAGGATTGGGTTGTGATCCGGCGGATTTGGCAAAGATGATGCAGCTCGCAAGCGAAATGATGCGTCCGGTGTCGCCTGTGGCGGGTCTCGTGATCATCATGGCAGGCTTTGCGAAGACGAGTCCTTTGGCGAATGTGCGCCGTACTTGGATTCCTTTCTACGGGCGGCTTGATGGTGTCGCTTGCAGTAACGATTTTCGTGAGGTGAGGAGTTTTCAAAAATGACGTTGGGTTTGATGTCGACCGGCGCGGCCGGTAAGGCGGGAAGATTTGCTTCCCTGGCCGGGTATTCCGGGACGCGATGAATTCTTCTGAATCACGGAAGTCAACAAAGCGACGCTTTTGACGAATACGGCGAAAGGGCTTCTCACGAAAAAAGATGCCGCCCGCTTCGGTCGGGCGGTGAAGGCGGTGGCAGAAGCGTGCTCAGCTGCCGGCAGCGCCCGCCCCAAGATGTACATTCGTTATGAGCCACTCGTTGTTGCGAAGGCCGGGTTGGAAGCGACGCTGATGCATGCCGGCCGTAGTTCTCAGGACATTCATGCGACGTTTCAGCGGGCGATTCTGCGCGATGAGACGTTGAAACTCTTGAAGGCTCAAGCAGCGGCGGTGACGGGGCTCTTAAAGCTCGCTCACGAAAACGAGGATACGTTGATTCCTTGCTACACGAACGGTGTGGCAGCGCAGCCCTCCAATATGGCGCACGTTCTTCTTGCGCACGCGCAGGCTTTTCTGCGGGATATGGAAAGGTCGCTGGCGTGCTACCGGCGTCTGAACGAATGTCCGATGGGAGCCTGCGTCTTAAACGGTACGGGATGGCCGTTGGATCGCGCCGGAATGTCTGCTTATTTGGGCTTTGATCGACCGGTTGAAAATACGTTTGACGCGGGTCAGGTCGGGGGCACCGACGTCTGTGTGGATGCCGCGCTCGAACTCGTGCACCCGATGCTGCACGTCGGTCAATTCATCGCCGAACTCATGCAGCAGTACGCGCAGCCTCGACCCTGGATTTTGGTGTCGGCGACTTATGCCTCAAGCGCCATGCCGCAGAAACGCAACCCCGGCCCTTTGATCGACATTCGTCGCGATGCGAGCGTGGTGCTCGCGGAATCAAATTCCGTCGTGATGCGTACTCACAACCTGCCGACCGGGATGTACGATGCGAAAGACGAAAAACTCAATCGGGAAATCGTCGGGGATGCGTCGTCTGTTTTGGAACGCTTTGCCGCGGTATTGGGACTTTTGAAAGTCGACAAGGCGCGTGCTTTGGAAGAACTCAATCTCGATTGGACGGCTTCGCAGGAGCTGGCGGACGTTTTGATGCGCCGCTTTGCGATTCCGTTCCGGGTGGGGCATGGGTTTGCGAGCCGTATGGTGACGGTCGCCCGCACCGAAGGCTTTACGCCCAAAACGTTCCCGATTGCGAAAGCGCAAGCCATCTACGCCGCGCTTTATGAGGAACTCAAGGCGCAAGTGCCGGAACTCCCGGCGGCGTTCCCCTTGGATGAAATCGGATTCCGAGCGGTACTGGATCCCGCGCATATCGTCGCCGAGCGTGCGGTCGCAGGCGACCCGCAGGCTTTGGAACTCGCGAAGCTCTTTGCGTCGGTTGAGAAAGAGCTGAAGGTTCGGACAGGGAATGTGACGGCGCTTGCGGAAGAGTTAGTTGCGGCGCAGACGCGTCTTAACGATGATTTTGAAAAACTCATTCGTGAGTGACGTCAGGACTGAAACGGAAAAAGGCGATCCGCCGGCAGTATTTGCGTGACCAAGCGCCGGCGGGTGCTTCAGCTGACGGTGCACCGCGCCGGAGATGATGTTCTTCTTTTGTTGTCGGGCGGTACGGTGCCCTATATCGGTTCGGTCGTCGCGACGTCACCTCGACCGAGTCTCGCCACGACAGGGCGCTGGTTATTTCGACATAAAAAATATATGTGTTTTTGAAGATGACATGAGCGATTTTGATATTGCGTGGAAAACGGCGCAAGTATCGTTAAATCAAACGTTTTTCTGATGCGCCGATGAAAAAAACTCCGTCCGGAGTAGCAAAAACTAAGACTTTTCTCCTAGAATAATCCCGTCGCGAAGACATTTGTCTAAGCGGTAGTACATAAAAGAGACAACGGTTCGGGGCCTATCACGCAGGGGCCCCGAACGTTCATTAACCAAGGAGCTTTTCCAAAATGTTCGGCGTCATTCTGACACTCGCGGTGATTGCGGTCGTCGCGTGGTGTATTTTTAAAAACTACTATCCGCCCACCGTGCTGTTGCTCGCGGGCCTTGTCTTTTTAGCGGTTGCAGCCTTTATGGGCGTTGACCCGGTGGCCGCCAAAAAGTCCACGCATTTCTTGGGGTTTGATCTCGCGCAGGCCTTCACCGATCAGATGAAGACGCGTCTGCCGGGGTTGGGGCTCAACATCATGTGGATTGCCGGGTTCTCCTACTATATGGACAAGATCGGTGCATCGAAAGCGCTCGTCAAAGCCTGCGTGAAACCCTTGTCCGCCATCCGTTCGCCCTATCTGCTCCTTGCCGTGACGTATGTCATCGGCCAATTCATGGCGCTCTTTATTAATTCTGCCGTGGGTCTCGGGCTCCTTCTGATGGCGTCGATCTTTCCGCTTCTCGTGGCTTTGGGCGTCTCCCGTACGTCTGCGGCCGCCGTGATCGGTTCGACCTGCTGCTTGGACTTGGGGCCTGCGTCTTCGAACGCCATGCGAGCGGCGGATCTTGTGAATACCGACGTCGTCACGTACTTCGTCCAGGATCAGATCCCTGTGGCGCTCTGTGTGATCGCTACGGTGGCGATCGGGCACTTCTTCGTGCAGCGTTGGTTTGACCGCCGTGACGGTGAAGCGGCTAATGCAGGCACTGCCGGCGAAAAGCAGGACGTCAACAAGGCGTTTGAAGGGGCGGGTCCCGCTTATTACGCGATCCTCCCGATGATTCCGCTTTTCCTTCTCATTGTCTTCTCTCCGATGGTTTACGCCGGCGTGAAGCTTTCCCTGCAGACCGCCATTATCATCTCCATTCTGATTTCGTTCGTCGTGGATCTCGTGGCACACCTTGACGTGAAGGAAGCCATTACCCGTACGAAGGCCGTGTACGAAGGCATGGGAAAGGTCTTTACGTCGACCGTGGCCTTGATCTGCTGCGCGGAACTTTTTGCGCTCGGTATGAATAAGGTGGGCGGCATCACGACGATGATTCAGGCGGCGGCTTCGATGGAATCCGCAGGCGTCTGGGTGATGCTCTTCGTGATGATCGCGATCATGGTGATTGCCACGATCGTGACGGGGTCCGGCAACGCGGCGTTCTTTGCGTTCTCGCCTTTGCTGCCTGAAGCCGCGGCTTCGGTCGGCATGAATGCGGCCGTGCTCGCCGTGCCCGTGCAGTTGTCGGCCGGTATCGCACGTACCATGTGCCCGATCGCAGGCGTTATGATCGCCGTGTCGAGTATCGCCGGCATTACGCCTTTCCAGATTGTCCGACGGACGATTCCGGTGATGGTGATGGCATTGATCGTCAACATCGCGGCCTCCGCCGTCTTCCTCTGATCAACAAGGTTCAATTAATCGAGTGCGGCGCTCGCTGCAGGGCGCCGCAAGGAGTAAGACCATGACTAAAGCAGTTTTGATTCGCAACGCGCACGTTTTTTCCCCGGATGATTTGGGCGTGCGTGACGTGTTGATGGTAAACGGGCGCTTCCTCGCCATCGACACGGATTTGGATGTGAAACTTCCGGATCTTGAAACCATTGACGCCAAAGGTAAGATCCTTACGCCGGGCTTCTTCGATCAGCACATCCACGTGACGGGGGGCGGCGGCGAAGGTGGCCCCGTGTCCCGGACGCCCGAATTGGTGTTGTCCGAACTCGTTGCCTGCGGGACGACGACCGTCGTGGGGGTGTCGGGCACCGACTTTATTACGCGTTCGATTGAAAACCTTTTGGCAAAGGTGCGGGCGCTTGCGACCGAAGGCGTGAGCACGTGGATGTACACGAGCAATTACCGCTTCCCGCCTTCGACGATGAGCGGGGAGGTCGCCAAAGACATCTTTATGGTGCCCGAATGCCTGGGCGTCAAGATTGCCATGGGCGATCACCGCAGTTCCTTCCCGACGGAAGACGAATTGATTCACTTGCTGTCCGACATCCGTTTGGCGGGCATGATTTCCGGCAAGATCGGCGTTCTGCACATCCATTCCGGCAATATTCCCGGGGCGTTTGACATGTATCGCGACATCGTGTCCCGCGGGTTCCCGATTAAGCACATCCGTCCGACGCACTGCGCCCGCGTGCGCCACGTCTTTGACAGCGCCCTGGAATTTGCGAAGGCGGGCGGTTACATCGACTTTACGACGGGCGGTTCCTGCTGCTTTGAAAAGGGGCCTGCGGAAGCTTTCGTCGGTGCCGTGGAAGCGGGTGTCAATCCGAAACTCGTGACGATGTCCTCGGACGGTCACGGCTCCAAGCCGCGCTTTGACGAAAAGGGCAACATGGTGGGCCTGGCCGTCTGCGGTATCGAATGCAACCTTTCGACCGTGAAGGAACTCGTGGGCGACTACAAGATGGATATTCCGACCGTGTTGGGATTCATCACGCGCAACGTCGCGGATTCGCACGGCCTCAAGGATCAGGGCCGCGTCGAGGTCGGGGCGGTCGCCAACGCGCTTCTCTTTGATGAAAACTTCAACCTCACCGATGTGTTCGCGAAGGGCCGCGGCATGATGCGCTCGGGCGACATCATTGTGAAGGGGGTCTTTGAAGAATAAGCTGCAGGGGCTTAGCGGGCAGGGTAGTTGACTGCCGGCAGGGCGGGGGTGAGAAAAAAGAATCTCTCCCCGCCTTTTTTGTAGCCCCAAAAATAACATCGGTCGGCAGTAAGCGGGGCGACGGTTGGTTTTGCCTTTGCGTGATGTCTGTTTCGGCAACGGCTCGCGAAAGTGCGAGCACCGTAACGACGCCACGCATGAGAAACACCCGGTTGGTGATCATGAGGGGGGTGTACGACGCTTACCTTCCGAATGACGTGAGGATGCGGTTTCCCTGCGGCGGCGCCGAAGCCCCCCTTTTTTGGTGCACGGGCATCCGCATAACTATCTCATTTGGCGCAAGGTTGCGCCCGATCTTGTGCGGGATCAGATGGTGATTCTTCTGAATATAAGGGGGCGGTCGACAGCGACAAACCCGAGAGTGTCCCGAGGTGTTTCTCGCGCGTTGCCGCGCTCAGTCGCTGCAGAACTTTGCTTCGAAGTGAGTAATTACTTTGCGTAAATCGTCGGGCAAACGCTGTAGTGCAGCCTGCCGAATGGCTTCGGGAATGGGGTACGCGCCGCCCGCGATAGCCCCGGCAATGCCGGCCGAGGTGTCACAGTCGCCGCCAAAAGCGACTGCGCGCCGTACTGTGTCCTCCCAACTTCCCGATGTGAGTGCTAACGCCGCACAGAAGGGCACGGTGCCGGGGCATGTCGCATCAAACGGCAACGGTCGAGAGAGCGTCGCGATGTCGGGGAGTTCGCCTAAGGCGCCGAAGCGGTCATGCCATTCGGCCTTGAGACGTTCTCGGCCGTCAGCACCTTCGCGAAAACGAAAAACCGCGTGGACGGTGGCGACGGCGCCGAGAATTCCGAGCGGATGATTATGGGTGGGGAGTGCAGAGAGCCGTGCGAGACGGGACGCAGCCTCAAGGTTGTCCGTCACGAGTGCGCAGGGCAGTACGCGCATCGCTGAGCCGTTGCCGAGACTTCCGTAGGCGGGTGCCCCCGGCCTTTTCACCCAATTCCAAAACCGATCGCCGTACCCGGCCTCGGGGTGACGAAGCGCAAAGCGACGCAGGGAGTCAGGGAGTGCTAGGGAGAATTTTCGTTCGTCAATCGTTCCGTCCGTAAGACGGGCAGTGAGCAGAGCGTTCGCAACGGCACACGTGAGCACCGTGTCGTCCGTCGCAAAAGCGTTGTCAGGGAAAAAAGGAAGGTCGTCCGGGCAGCCCCGGTAGTTGTCAAATTCATAGGAACTGCCGAGGAGATCCCCCGCGATGGCGGCAAGCAGCGTTTTCACGGATGAAGAGTGTCCTTATCAGGCAAAGTCACTGGCGCCGTTACAGAACAGGCGCCACCAAATATCCAGTCTAAGACGAACGCGGGCGGACGGCGCAGGACAGTGAATCCGTAAAAATCCGCAGAAGGCAATGGGAACATCGGCTGATTTCGGGGCGGAATTGTTAAGAAGGTTTGAAGAACATATGTTTGGTCAAAAATTATAAATTTAATCCTTTCGAGGTAGTTCCTACACCGTTTGAACTATGTCACAATCATTTTAACCAAAAAAGATACCTCTAGAGAGGTACAACGGGTCTTAAAACACCGTCCGAGAACGATCGGACGAAAAGAATGAGGAAAGAGAAAATGCATACGCTCATCAATACGCCCAAGGCCATGGCCGCGATCGGCCCGTACAACCAGGCAATCCGTGTCGGCAACCTCGTCTTCACCTCCGGGCAGTTGGGGGTTGATCCCAAGACCGGCAAGCTCGTTGAAGGGCTCGACGCGCAGATGCACATGACGTTCGCGAACCTGCGTGCCGTGCTGCACCAAGCCGGTGCTCAATTCAAAGACGTTGTGAAGTTCAATATTTATTTGGATGATATGGCGAACTTTGAAAAGATGAACGACTTTATGAAGCAGTACCTCTTAGGTCTTCCGCATCCGGCCCGCACCTGTACGCAACCTGTGGCGATGCCCAAAGGATGCCTCTTTTTGCTGGATGCGATTGCCGTCGTTGAGGAATAACGACTGATTACTCCTAAGTGGGTAGCGCAAAAACCGCGATGAAAGACATCGTGATGAGGGCCCCGATTCTTGGACAAAGAATTGGGAGCTTGGCTAGCCAAACATAAATCTGTCAAATTTGTCACAATGGAGGTACCTTCCTGAAATCAGTCTCAAGAAGGACGCCGTGACGCTCTACATCATCGGTCATTTGGCAAAGCAGTACGGCGTTTCCACCAGCACCATCCGTCGCTGGGCGGACATCGACGGTTTCGAATCAAAGACGATGCCGGAAATCACGAACGCAAAGTCGTTGGTTATGCCTGAGTTTTGTCCTACGATCAGAAAGAAGACCCAGAGCGGCAGATCGTATGGTTGCGCAGTGCTGGATGCGGAGGATCTAAATTGTTTGGTCGTCCCCTGACGCACCTCAGATAACATATTTTATCGGCATAGCCGGGACTTATTTGTCACGGCTATGCCGAGCGGTGAGTGTTAAAAACGGTCGCACTCAACTCGGATTTGATTTTGTAGTCCAAGTTTCAGGGTTCGTATCACAAGCCGATCCTAACGGCTATGTACCGATGGGGCGATGCTTATCTTGCGCGCCGCAACAAGAAGTCCTGCTGCTCGATGAAGCTGCCTTCAGACGAATGACAATTCCTGACCGTCATCGGGAACCCACAGTCTGTCTAGCTTGTTGGTTGCAGCAAAATCGCGCAGCATGGACCGATTGACGGTGGCATGCGAAACGCCTTCAACGTGGGTCGCAATGACGTCCAGATCAGGAAACCGGCGCATCAGGGAACGAACGTCGTACTGATTCATGATCAACAGATGTCCGAGAGGAAACTGAGCTCCTCCGGCATTGACAGCGACAATGCTGGGGTGAAACCGTTCGACCGCCTCGACAACAAGTCCGCAGAATATGGTGTCTCCCGCCAGATAAAACCTCATTTCCTCCAAGGGACTTTCAAATACAACGCCACAAGCCTTTTCGCTTAGGCCCATGTCTTCATAACCTCCCATCGTTACGTAATTGCTTGAACCGTGGTCGCATTCAGTACGGAACAGCCTGACCTGCTCGAACTCCGTGCCTTCCTTGAGCAAAACACGCACGTCGGCAAACCCATAGCCGGTCAGGACTCGAGCTTCCTCTTCAGACTGCGAGAAAACGGGCAACTGCTTTGGAAGCAGGCGGGCTGCGACTTCATCGAAGTGATCGAAATGCAGATGCGTCACAATAACGGCATCAACCTGAAAAAGATCTTCAATCGAACAAGGAAGATTGCAATCAGGATTGCCGCGGCCCGTGTCAGTAGTTTCCGGCACTGAAGGATAATGGCCTTGATCAGACAGCATCGGATCGATCAAAAAGCGCTTGCCGCCAAAAGTAACGATGCTCGTTGCACTGCGAATCTGTTGAAATTTCACGATAAATGCTCCTTTGCAAAACTGAAAAACTTTGTTGAGAGGAATCTTAAATGCTATAGTTACTAGAGGTTCAAGTCTTTTTTGGAGGCGTAATTGTGAAAATTGGTGAACTGGCTCGGCTAACGGGCTGTCCTGTAACGCGTATCCGCTTTTACGAACAAAAAGGCCTTCTGCCTGAACCTAAGCGGACAATGGGCGGACAGCGCAACTACTCGCAGGATGCGGTTGAACGCCTCAACTTCATTACAACGTGCCGAGCAAACGGCATGAAGCTTGAATGCATCGAGCGCTTTATCGAATTTGAGAGGGATCCGTCTCTCGGCACGGATTGGCTTTTGGAAAGAGTTGATGCCTATTTGGCCATGGCTCGAGACTATCGGCAGAAACTTCTTCTCGCGGAAAAATACCTGCTTCATTTGCGGGAGCAGTTTCCCAAAGACATATTGGCTAAGCACACCGAGAAAAACGACTGAATTTTCAATCGATGCTCAAAAATGAAAAGCCCGCCTGTAGTTTTATCTGCCGAGCATCGGCTGGGTCAAATACAAGCGGAGTCGCTTCATTCAAGGCAAGGCCAAGAATGTGACGGTTTCCCGACAGGCCGACGGATGGCACGTTTCCATCCAAACCGAGTACGAAACGGAGCCTCCTAAGCATACCGGCGACAGTGTCGGCATCGACATGGGATGCGTCCGTTTCTGCACGCTTTCCGACGGTACGTTCTTCGAGCCGTGCGGCGCACTCAAGAAGGAGCAGAAGAAGCTCGCCCGGATGCAGCGCAGGCTCGCAAGAATGCAGAAGTTCGGGAAGAATTGGTGCAAACAGAAGGCCGCGATTGCAAGGCTTCATCAGCATATCGCCAATGTCCGTCGTGATTTCATCGAAAAGGTCTTGTTGGAAATCTGCAAGAACCACGCAGAGATATTCAGAGATGACTTGAAGGGCAAAATACTTTGCTCGTTCTGCTTTTGCCGTAGCTTCAGCTGATTATCTTTTGATTCCGGGAAAAACATATAACTTTTTATACGCCCCGTTGCCGCACAACTTCTCAGCAAATCTCCCTGAAGCACGAGAGGCGCTGCGAACGTTAAAATACCGACCGTAAAAAGGGGAGAGCGGCCTTACTCGCCTCTCCTTTGTTTTGGAGTTTCAAAGTCATGCATTACCCCGTTGAAGTCGCCGGACTCACGCGCGACCTGCCGCTTTTTCCCGTAACCGACACGCTGAGCATCGCTGCCTTCATTATGCTGGGTGATCCGGAGCTCACTGAAAGCTGTGCCCGAGAGCTTCTTAAAAAGGCGCCTGCCTTTGATTACCTCTTTACGGCGGAAGCCAAAAGCATTCCTCTCATCCACGAAATGGCCCGCCAGGCGAAAGCTCACCGTTATTGCGTCGCGCGTAAGCGCATGAAGGTGTATCTCGGCAACGCCCTCAGAACGACCGTGCATTCCATCACGACGAAGGGAGGACAGGAATTGTTCCTCTCCGAAGACGAAGCCAAACTCATGAAGGGCAAGCGCATTCTCATCGTGGACGACGTGATTTCGACGGGCGAATCACTGCGGGCTTTGGAAGACCTTGTCCGGCAGGCGGAAGGCATCGTGTGCGGGCGGATGTCGGTGTTGGCCGAAGGGGATGCCGCCAAGCGTACGGACATTCAGTATTTGGCACCGTTGCCGCTTTTTAATGCCGACGGGACGCCGAAGGTTTAATCGACGGACTCAAACCTCGTACGGGCGACTTTCGGGTCGCCTTTTTTCTTGCTCTGCTTTGCGTTTTTGCGGACTACGTACGTAGTTTTGACCGCTATTGTGCGATGCCGATGAAACCGTTGAGGCAGAGGGCCCGACGGATTACTTTCGGAGAGACAGTATGCGTATCATGAAGTTGGCGGCTGCGGCAGCGGCCGTGTTGATGGCCGTGGCGGTGCACGCGGAAACCGCGGACGTGGTGGTGATCGGTTCGGGCGGCGCGGGCTTGTCGTCTGCAGTGACGCTGCACGACCTGGGCCGCAAGGTGGTGGTGCTGGAAAAAATGCCCTACATCGGCGGCAATACCAACCGCGCCGAGGGCGGTCTCAATGCTGCGGAAACTGAGCAGCAGAAAAAGGCCGGGATTCCGGATACGATCGATCAGTTCTTCGTTGATACGATGAAGGGCGGTCACTATAAGAACGATCCGCAGTTGGTGCACACGTTGACTGCGCACGCCAAAGATTCGGTCGCTTGGTTTACGAGTCTCGGCGGCGACCTGTCGCTCGTGGGCCGCGCGGGCGGTGCAAAATACAATCGTGCTCATCGTCCGCATGACGGCAGCGCCATCGGTCCCGAAGTGATGAAGACGCTCGCGAAGGCTGCGGAAGAACGCAACATTGACATCCGCACGGAATCCCAGGCCGTAAAGATTCTTCGTGACAAGACGGGTGCCGTGACGGGCGTGCGCGTGAAGCCTGAAGACGAAAAGGCCTATACGATCAATGCCAAGGCCGTGGTGCTCGCCGCGGGTGGGTTCGGTGCCAACAACAAGATGGTGGCGAAATTCCGTCCTGACCTGAAGGGCTACTCCACCACGAACCAGCCGGGTGCGACGGGCGACGGCATTACGCTTGCGGAACGCGCGGGCGCAGCCTTTGTCGACATGCGTGAAATTCAGGCGCATCCGACGGCCACCCCCTCGGGCATTCTTATTTCCGAAAGCGTGCGCGGTGACGGTGCGGTGCTCATCAATCAGAACGGCAGGCGCTTTACGAACGAACTCCTGACTCGCGACGTGGTGAGTAAGGCTGAGCTTGCTCAGCCCGGCAAGTTTGCCTGGATCGTGTGGGACGCGAAGGTTGCTGAAGGCGCGAAACTCGTGCGCGGCTACATTCAGCAGAAACTTACGGTGCAGGGGAATACGCTTGACGAACTCGCGGCGGCGATGAATGTGCCTGCGGACGCCTTTAAGGCGACGATGGCGCAATACACTGCGGATCAGAAGGCAGGCAAGGATACGGCCTTTGCCCGTCCCAGCATGCCGCAGGCTTTGGAAACGGCGCCTTTCTACGCCGTGAAGGTGCAGCCCTCCGTGCACCACACGATGGGCGGCGTGAAGATCGACACCAAGGCCGAAGTGATCGGTAAGAACGGCAAGGTGATCCCCGGGCTTTTCGCTGCGGGTGAAGTCACGGGCGGCGTGCACGGCGGCAACCGTTTGGGCGGTAACGCTCAGGCCGACATCATGACGTTCGGCCGCATCTCCGGTCAGTCGGCGGATGCGTATCTGAAGACGCTGAAGAAGTAAACGACTTCAGTAGGATAGTCCGGCTTCGGCCGGACGCTGGGCCCGCTCCTTGGTGAGCGGGCTTTTTGTTACGACGATTTCTCGAAGACGCCAAAAAGACGTACGCAGACTGTCGCGGGCCGGAAGTAGCCCCTTTCATGATAGAGGGTGAAGCGTTAAATTACCTTCATCATGATTTTGTGCGTGCGCCGTCAATTCTCAGCGTCGGTCAGGGCATGCCGCCTGCTGCGGCCGGCTTCAAGCTGAGCGATCGAGCGCTGCAAATGGGCCTGATTCTCGGCCGATTGGAACGGATCGGCATCAATGTCAAAAAGGTATGCGGCGCTCGCGAATCATTTTTTCGCCGAGCATCCTGATGACGGTCGGAAAGTCGCAGCCCAGTTCTTCGCAGACGGCCTCGAAGTCCTTTTGAAGTCGTCGTCCATGCGCATGGCAAATGTCGCCATAACCTCTCCTTTAGGTTTCGGCCATTGTAGAACCGTTGGCAAAAATGGCCATGCCTTCAGCGGCATTCCGATGCGCGGCGCCGGGGTATTCGCTTCGTGAGACAGGCTTGAAATCGATTGTTGGCAATGTGGGTCAAAGTATTGGATACTGTCAGAATGATTGTCCCGCACTAAAAATCAATCTTCTTCGGATTGAAGTCGGTCGTTCGGGTTTGGGAGCATGTCATGGCTGTCGGCGATTTGAATTCCACGGGTTTTAATTCTCAGATTTCTGTTCTTTCTGATGATCTGTTTATTGACAAGGCGGATAAGAAAGGATCCTCCGAAGTTCTGCTGGCGGAGGCCGATGTCGTCAAGACGCTGATGGCGGAGAAGAAGCCGGACATAGCCGAAGCGACTGCAATGACGCCGGCAGATACGCCGAAGGATTTGGATCCCGGGGTGCGGGAGGCCAGAAGCGAAGAGGTGAAGACCGTGGAGACGGTTCGTGCGCTCGATCGTGCGGTCGCGTCCGAATCGCCCGAGAATGTCGAAAAGGCGAGGGCGGCCGTGCTCGAGCAGGTGCCCGAGGAGACCTTGAGCGAAGCGGGCCGCACGCTTTTGGATTCTGCTCAGGCGCTCTCGGAAGCGCCCGCGGCGGATGTCGTTGAAAGCACCGTTGCGGCGGAAGCCGGAGAGACGCCGGTGCTTGAGCGTTCGCCCGAGACGGTTGAGCATCTTCTTTCCGCCAACGACGGCATCATCGGCGATCAGACGCGCACGACGTCTGAGATGGAAAAGTCGGTTGAGGCGCTCGACAAGGCCCTTGAGGCTCGAGCGAGCGCCGAAGAGGCGCCCGTGGACGATTCGCCCGTGGTGTCGACTGAGGCGTGCGAGGATTATGCGCTCATGACGGCCGCACGCCGCGAGGACCATACGCTTGGGGTTCGACGGGTGTTGGACGAAAGTCTGCAGAAGCTCGACGATGCGCTTCGGATTGCCGACCCTGAGGAAAGACTCGAGGAGCTTGAGAGCATCGGGTCTCGGATTCAAGATTCGACCATTGCCGAGAGCGCGGCCGAAGTGCTTGCCTCGGGGTCTGCCGAGCCTCAGGAACAGCTTGCCGCTCTTCTTGCGCTTCGCAATTCCGACCATGTGCTCGGAAGCGATCTGACTAAGCTTCAGAACCGCTGGGAGGAGCTCGTCACGAACGAGCTTCGCGAAAGACTCGGAGCCTATGGCGTTGCGGGTGATGTTAAAAGCGCATTCTCCAAGGAGGCCGTGACGGCGCTCGTGCATTCGGCTTCGGCGGCCGGCGTGTCGCCCTCTCAGGTTTTTGAGGCGATGCTTCAGGGCGTCGACATGCCCGGGCGCAGTCCGTCGCTCTCGGTCGATCTTCTCAAGGTGCTGATGTCGCATCTTGTGTCAGCCGATCACACGACGACGGCGGGCCGCATGGAAACCTGCCGAATGATCGACATGGTGTTCCAGGGCGGCTATCCGGAGCGCGCCGACTCGGCGCTTGTTCTCAAGCAGGCGCTGACCGGATCGCATCCCGAAGAGGCCTCGATGCAGCATTCGCTCCTTCTGGCGCATCAGAAGCTTGCCTCGCAGCTTCTGGATGTTCAGCCGGGCAAGGGGCTGCATCAGAAGGCCGCGCTCGAAAGAGCGTCGATGCCCGGCCGGTCGATGCGAAGCTTCATGCTGACGCCAGAGATCGTAAGTGCGCTCGTCAAGGCTGCGCCCAAGACTGAAGTGAATGACGTCAACTTCCGCATCGCCAATCTTGCCGTTCTGGAAATGGAGGCCGTCAAGGCCGGCGTTGCGCCCCTGAATCAGGATTCGGCGGGCCGCGTGCAGGATGCCCGGGCCTGGTGCGAGTCGCTCGGTCTTGATGAAGGCTTTGCAAAATATGCGGGCGAGGTTCAGGCGGCTCTTGAAGCGGGCGGCGACGAGGCCGCAAAGCTCATGGGCCGGCTCACGGGCGCCGCGGCCGACTTCGGCAAGGGCTTCGAGGGCGAGGCCGGACTTCTTAAGACCGAGGGCCTCATCCGCCGCCAGGCCGGTCGCTACGATGCCAAGCATGCCGACAATGTTTTCCGAAATGCGCCGGGCTATCTCGCCGGGAAGGCTCTCAACACCCTTGTTGCGAATCTGAGCGGCCTCATCTTTGCCGACGACCGCCTGACGAATCCGGCCGACGGGCTTGCCGTCGACGGCGAGGCGATTGAGGGAGCCATGCGGGCTCGAATGGCTTTGCTTCAGTCAGGCCTTGAGGGACACGAAAAGCTCAATGCGATGCGGACGGAGCGCGACCGGTTCCAGAGGGCTCTCGTGCAGGGCGTTGCAACGTTCAGGAAGAACGCCGACGTGCTCTCGCGCCTTGCCCGCAATGCGGACGAACGCGTGGAGTTCCGCTCTCAGAAGGCCGACATTGCGGCGCGCCGTGCCGAGCACAAGGCGAACATGAAAGGCATCGGCTTCTCCTGGCCGCATTCGCGTCCCGAACGCCGCGAGGCGGCTCGAACGGTTCTCGAATTTGCCCGTCTCAAGGCCGAAGTTGACCGCATGCCCGAAGGCGCCGAAAGGACTGAGGCTCTTGAGCGCCTGCAGGGCCTGCGTGAAAAGCTCGCCGGCTGCGATCCTGTGAAGCTCGTCTCCGCGTCGTCCCGCTCTGACCGGATTCCGGCCGATGAGGTCATTTTGAAGGAAATGCTTCCGAGAGCCCAGGCGCTCGCCTATTTCGACAAAAGGGTCGAAGGAAAGTCCGGGTCCGACGCGAATGCCGACATGCTCAAGTCGGTCAAGGCTTCGCTCAAGCTCGACAAGCTTTCGGCCCAGGACTGGGTGATGCGCATCGGATTCAAGTTCAAGATGGGCCGGAAGAACATGAAGGAGATCGCCGCGGCGGCCTCGGCCGCCGTGCTCAAAGTCTACGTCGAGTCGAATGACGCCCGCGAGGCCTTCTCGCTTCGTCATGCCGATGCGGCCGAACGCGTGGCCGGCCAGCTTAGAGCCTGGGGGCTCGACCCGAATGATGCGGTTCTCTCTCCGATCATTCGCCGTGAAATCGACCGCATGACGCTGCCCGACGGTACGCTCAATCCCTCCGTGCTCGCCAAGATGGCGGATGACACCAAGGTTCGCTTTGCCGGCAAGGAGGTGACGAGCGCCTGGAAGGACGAGCTCAAGAAGGCCAATGTCGGCTTTTTCGCCCGCCGGCGCGCCGTCAAGGCGGAGATATCGCCTCAGCAGGCCATCCGCAGGGAGGGCGTTGCACGCCTCATGGACGGCGTTTCGCAGCCCGGCGGAAGCGTCGGGATTTCATTTGAAAGGGGCTTCACGGCCGACACCGCTGCGACCTACAAACCTTGGAGCAGGCCCGGGAGGGCAAGCAGCATCAATCTGCTCATGCCGATTTCCGCGCGCTTCAGCGTGATGCGTAACGACAGTCTGGCCGTCACGAACAAGGGCGACGGGTTCGAGGTGCTCATCAAGGGCGGCCTGGCCGCATCGATCGGCGCCTCCGTGGCGCTCTCGCTCGGACATGCCCGCGCGGCGCTCGGCGCCGACGGCGGCAGCTCGAGCGCCAAGGGCGTGGCCTTCAGCTTCTCTTCGCGCGCCGATGCCGAGCGCTTCCTCGAAGCCGTCATGACGCCCAAGTCCGATCTGACCAATCGCAAATCGGAAAATTATGATCCGTCGGTCTGGCTCAACGCCTCCGACATCCGTCTCGTCACCGAGCGGGGCGTGTCGGGCAACGTGTCCGCCATGGCGCTTGCCGACCTGGTCCCGGCGCTGGGCGCGGGTTCGGTCCTGGCCTTCGCGGGCGGCGGCGTGAAGCTCGCGGGCGGCGTGGAGCGCTCTCAGAGCATCAATGCGCACGGCGAAGTCAACACCTACCGCCAGCGCGGCACCGTCACGGCTTCCGTGAGCCTGCTCAAAGCGGACACCGCCGGCCTGACGGTCTCGGGATCGATCCATTACGTGAAGGAGCTTCAGCTCGTGACGAACGAAGGCGGCGTGAGTCCGCAGACGAACTGCACGACGAAGCTGAGCGTAGGGGCCGGCCTCAACCGTCTGGAGCTTTTCAAGCATGCGTTCACGGCTGCCGAAGCGACCGAGATGGCCCGCCGCGACGATCAGTTCGCCGGCCGGCTTCAGCAGTTCCTCGGCAATCTCAAGCCGGGTTCGAACGTGATCGTGAGGCGCGGCCTGAAGCCCGAGGTTTTGAAGACGGTGCAAAATGAGCTTATTGCAGCCCGTCAGGGCGCGCCTGCCGACCGCAAGGCGGCGATTGCAAGAGTGAACGATCTGCTCGGCCGCGTCGACAGCTATCGTCCGGAAAGACTTACGGTCGTGGACAACGAGGCGTCTAGGCTCAGCCGCACGCACTCGCCGGGCATTGCCTTCATGCAGGCACTGTCGCGCTCGACTTACAACGTAACGAACATCGGCGGCTCGCTCGAGATCAAGCTCGACTGAGCCCGGCATAAGGAATGACGAATATGGACATCATCACCGAAGCAATCGAACAGGCGGGCTTTCTTCCGCTTGCCTCGAATGAGGAGAATGCCGGCGCCTTCGAGGCCGAAGGCCTTCGATTCGGCTGGGAGGCAAAGGACGGCGAAGCCGTCTTCTATACGAGCCTCGGCATTCTGCCGCAGCCTCCGTCAACCGAGCTCTGCGAGCGTCTGCTTGAGGCCGACTGCCTCGGCATCGGCACGGGCGGCGGACATATCGGGCTTTACGGACCGACCCGCACGCTTCTTTATTCTTTCAGGACGCGCGTCGACGACGCGGATGTGCCGCGCCTTGCCGACATGCTCTCGGATTTTGTCGGCCGCGCACCGGCCTTCATCCGGGAGACGGAGGACTTCCGTGCCGCGGCCTCCGATGAGGGTGCAGCGCCCTTTTCGGGTGCGATGCTCTGGGTTTGATGCCTGAGGCGCATGGCTTTTCGTCCTGTTTGACGGAAATGCCCTGAAGACGGAGTGGAAAAAAACATGCGGTTCGTGCGCTTATTTTCTTTTGCAGGCCAACGAGTTCGGTCGGGCTTGGGCTACGTTAAAATAGCCCAAACGGGTTCTTCCGATCCCTGTCACCTGAACTGCCTGCGGTTTTGCGGGCGCACGATACCATGAGGCCCCTTTCTCTACGCACCAAACTCGTCTGCACGCTCGCGGTCATCGTCTCGATTGCTGCGTGTCCGCTGATCTATTTCGGCTATGTCGACACGCTCGAGCGCACGGTGTCGGCCGCGAAGGACAAGTTCGAGAAGAATAACCAGATTCTCGAGGAGCAGCTCAGCCTGTCGTACCTTGACGGCCAGACGCTGGTGACGGAAAAGGCCGCCATTGAGAAGGGCGACATCATCAAGCAGCTCGACGCGATCGAGCATGCGATTCTCTCGAACGAGTTCGGCGATCTGCACAACACGCTGAAGTTCACGGCGGAAGCCTGGGGCACGCACACGGCGATCGTGAGTGAGTGGGGAGAGTATCTGTATCTTTCGCCGCTTGCGACCCGCATGATCCGCGAGAACGTCTCCGACTATCTAGGCGTTCCCTTCAGATCGTATCTGAGGAGCGAGGGCAGCAACTTCTATCGCGACTTCTTCACCTTCATCCGCATCGACGTCAACGACAGGAAGAAGGTGCCCTTCATGATCGCGGTGCGCAAGATCACGGGCTATACGGTCCTCATCATGCAGAACCTCGACTATCTCGAGGGACTGCAGCCCAAGCACATGCGGCTGCTGGAAGGCCATCTTCGCGACACGGTGCGCGCGCTTGAGATCGGTCCGAAGACTAACTTCAGCGTCGTGGCCGGCGACGGCCGCGTCGTGGTGAGCAAGGGGCCGGACGGAGAAATGCTCGGCAAGGCCGTTGGAAAGGATCTGCTCGACGGTGTCCGCCGCGAGGGCCGCATCAAGGATTCGGGGCTTCTGCAGGGCGAGGAGAAGCTTTATTCGCTCGCTTACTTCCGGCCGCTCGACTGGACCATCATCTCCAGCGTTCCGATGAACGAAATCAGCCGGCCCGCCGAGGCCTACGCGCAGAAGCTGATCGGCATGGTGATCGGCATCTCGTGGGTGGTCGCGCTTCTCGGTCTTCTGATGGTGAGCTGGTTTCTGCGTCCCCTCAACAACGTCTCGAACACCGCTCGCCGGCTCGAGGCCTTCGATTTCCTTCAGGACAACACGGCCGAGCGCCTGCGCGAGCTGATTTCGCATCTGCCGCAGCATCAGCGCGATGAAATCGGCCAGGTGTCCCGCGCCTTCGCGAGCATGGTGATGGCGCTTGAGAAGAACATCAAGGAGCTCAAGGAGTCCGTCGCGCGCCAGCACAATATCGAGGGCGAATTGAATGCCGCGCATGAAATTCAGCTCGGCATGCTCCCCGACGCCTCGAACGGCTTCCGCGCCAAGGGCATGGAGGCGGCCGCCGTCATGAACGCGGCCAAGGAGGTCGGCGGCGACTTCTACGACGTCTTCGAGCTGCCCGACGATCGTCAGGTGCTCATCCTCGGCGACGTGTCCGGCAAGGGCGTCTCCGCGGCGCTCTTCATGTGCGTGACGCTCACGCTCATTCGCAACGCAATCGGCGACGGCCTCATGCCGGCGCAGGCGGTCAAGAAGGTGAACGACCAGCTGGCCGCCAACAATCCCAACATGATGTTCGTGACGCTCTGGGTCGGCATTCTCGACCGCCGCACGGGGCGTCTCGTCTATGCCAACGGAGGCCACTGCCCGCCGGCCATCCTCCCCGCTTCGCCCAAGAAGCCCGTCAGGTGGCTGCGCGACATCAGCGGCCCGCTTGTAGGCGCCTTCGACATCGCGGACTTCAACGTCCTTGAAACGACGCTTGAGCCCGGCGACGTCTGCTTCGTATACAGCGACGGCGTTTCCGAAGCCATGGATGAAGAGAAGCACCTCTTCGGCGAGAAAGGCATGATCCAGGTTTTTGAAAGCTGTCACGGCGTGCGCCCGCAGGGCGTCATCAATGCCATGATGGCCGGCATCGAAGCCCATCGCGGCAAGGCCGATCAGTCGGACGACATCACCATGCTGGTCTTTGAATATTTGTCCGGCGCCGAAGGCGCGGATGACGGGGAGGCTCACTGATGCAGCGGCGCACTCTCATGAATCTCATGGCGCTTGGCGTTCTGCTGGCCAAGGCGCCGTTTGCCGCGGCCGAGGGCGACGATATGGTCAGGATTACCAAGCCCTTCAACGTGGCGATGCTCACGGGCGGCGACTACGACCGATACCGCCAGATCCTTCTTGCCTTTGCGCAGGGCCTCGGAAGACTTGAAATGATCGAGTCCGCGCCCGCAGGGCTCTCGCCCGAGCGAAAGGATACGGCGGATGTCTGGGAGGCCCTCGCGGAGAATGCAGGGGGACGCTATCTTCGATTCCTGCCCGACGCCCACTACAGCTATGACTTCACGCCCGAAAAGCGCCCGGAGGTTCTCCGGTCGATGGTCAGCCGAATCCGAGAGCGCAAGGATGTCGACCTCATTCTTGTGTTCGGCACCGAGCCCACGCTCGACATTGCCGAGGCTGTGAAGGACATTCCGATCATGTCGCTCAGCACGACCGATCCCGTCAATTCGGGCGTCGTTGCGGACGAGGAGGATTCGGGCCAGGACAACCTTCACGTGCTCGTGACGAAGGACTTCTTCTTCCGGCAGGTTGAAAATCTCTACGCCATTCATCCCGTCAAGGACATCGGCTTCATCGTGGCCGAGCAGCGCGCGGGCAGAACCGGCCTGGGAGACGTTCGCGCAGCCTGCGTGAAGCTCGGCATGACCCTCCATGACGCTACTTATGTCGAAAAGGAGGTTCCGGAGGATTCGGAACGCTTCCCGGAATTCAAGGAGGCACTGGTGAAGCTTCTCGACGAAGGCGTCGAGGCGGTGCTCTTTCCCTGGTTTCCGTGTTCGGACGAACAGTTCGAGGAGGTGCTCGCTCTCCTTGTCAAGCGCGGCGTCTGGGGCTATTCGCTTGACGGTCCGCGCTTCGTCTCGCGCGGCATCATGCTGGGCGCCGGTCAGGAGAACTTTGAGAGCTACGGACTCTTCGAAGCCGACGTGCTGCGCCGAATCATTGTCGACAACGAACTCCCGCGCAGCATCTCGCAGGTGTTCGTTCAGCAGAACCGCCTCTCGATCAATCTGCGTACGGCCCTGCAGATAGGCTGGCAGGTTCCCTTCGAGGTTCTGGTGTCTGCCGAAGAGGTCTACACGACGCAGAGTTGACCGCCCGGAATCCAAACAAAATGTCGGCCTTCGGGCCGGCATTTTGTTTGTGCTCTGCAGAATCAAATGCGGATGCGCGCCACGGGCTGAACCGTGATGTCGGGCGTCACTTCCTGATAGGCCATGACGGGCAGTTCGTAGAACTTGGGCTCGATCAGGCGGCGGACGTAGCGGCGAATGTCCATGCTGACCATGAGGACGGGCTTCTGCGTGCTGTTGCGGAAGCGTCCGGCCGAGCGCTCGACGGCGTCGAGAATGCGCTGCGAGCTGCCGGGATCGAGCGAGAGGAATGCGCCGGCCGAGGTCTGGCGGATGGCCTTGCGGATCGTTTCCTCGACCTGCGGCTCCATCAGAATGACGGGGAGCATGTTCTGGTCCTTGGAGTACATGAAGCTGATCTGGCGCTTCAGGGAGCCGCGCACGTATTCGGTGAGCATCACGACGTCCTTTTCCTTGGGCGCCCATTCGATCAGGGCCTGCAGAATGGTGCGGAGGTCGCGAATGGAAATATGCTCCTGCACGAGGCGTTGGAAGATGTCCGCAATGCGCTGCACGGGCAGAAGGCGCGTGACTTCGCGCACGAGGTCGGGCGCGCGCTCCTCCATGCGGTCGAGCAGGTACTTCGTCTCCTGCATGCCGATGAAGGTTTCGGCGTGGCGGGTGAGAAGGAGCGACAGATGGTAGGCGAGAATGCGCGCATGATCCATGCAGGCGATGCCGGCCTGGGTGAGGCGAGCGACGTCTTCCTTCGGGACCCAGATCGGATCGACGTTCGGGAGGAAGGGATTGCCTTCGATGAACTTGATGCCCAGAAGGTTGAGGTTTGCCTTGCTTTCGCGCACGATGACGTAGCCCTTGACGAGCTGGCCGTGGGCGATAGGAATTTCGTTGAGATTGAGGCTGTATGAGTAGGACGCAAGGTTCGGGTTCGGGCGGATGTTGATGCCCGGGAACGGAACGCCGAGGTCGAAGTAGAGCGCGTGGCGCAGTTCGACGAGTTCGGCGTTGAGCGTGTCGTAGTCCATGCTCTCGCTGATATCGGGCGAGATGTCGAGGATGATCGGCACGGTGGGCGAGAATTCGTCGCCGCCCGAGACCGCCTTCTTGCGCTGCTGGGAGCCGACGGGCGCGAGGGTCTTCTTGAGTTCGCCTTCCTTGTCGGGTTCGGCGGGCGCGTTCTTAAGCTTGGCGAGCACCATGCCGAAGCCGTAGACGGCGAAGGCCATCGTGAAGAGCTGCGGCTTGGGGAAGCCCGGAATCAGGGCGAGAAGGAATATGAGGCCGCCCGCCATCTGCATGGCGCGGGGCTGGTCGAAGAACTGGCGGCCGACCTGTGCGCCGACGTCTTCGGCGGTGTCGCCCGAGCGGGTGATCAGAATGCCGGCGGAAATGGAGACAAGGAGCGACGGGATCTGGCTCACGAGGCCGTCGCCGATCGTCAGAACGCCGTAGAGCTGCAGTGCGTCGCCCGCGGCCATGCCGTTCTGCGTCACGCCGATGATGGTGCCGCCGATGATGTTGATGACCGTCACGACCATGCCGGCGATGGAGTCGCCCTTGACGAACTTCATCGCGCCGTCCATGGCGCCGTACATCTTGCTTTCCATCTGGACGTTGTTGCGGCGGCGCTGGGCTTCGTCCATGTCGATGACGCCCGCGCGGAGGTCCGCGTCGATGGACATCTGCTTGCCGGGCATGGCATCGAGGGTGAAGCGCGCGCCGACTTCGGCCACGCGCTCTGCGCCCTTGGCGATCACGAGGAACTGGACGACCGTCAGAATCAGGAAGACCACGGCGCCGACGACGAAGTTGCTGCCCGTGGCGAATTCGCCGAACGTGTAGATGATCTCACCGGCGTCGGCCTGAAGCAGAATCAGTCGGGTCGTCGTGATGTTGAGGCCCACGCGAAAGAGCGTGGTGAAGAGCAGCATCGTCGGGAAGACCGAAAACTGAAGCGGCGACTTCACGTACATCGACATCATCAGCATCAGGAACGAAATGGTGAGGTTCGCCCCGATGAAGGTGTCGACGAGCGCGGTCGGCAGCGGCATGATCATCAGCGTGATCACGATGACGAGAAGCGCCACCATCGCTATGTCGTTGTGCCGTGCAATCGCGTTGACGATCCGGCTGGCTTTGTTGAAGAGGGTCATGAATTATCCGTTCTTTTGTCAGGCTTTTTCGCCATTGTGCTCAGGCTGTCCCGTGAGGTAGAGAAACTGGTCTCGGGCCGATTGGGCTTCGGCTTTTCGGTCAAGCAGCCAGAGCGCGCGGGCCTTGAGAAGATAGAGCGAGGCGTCCTTCGTCGAGAGCGCGCCGCCCGCCATGGCTTCGCGAAGCGCTGCGAGAGCGCCTTCGCCGTCGCCCGATTCTACGGCAACGGTGGCGACGCCCGCCTTGGCAAAGCGGCGGTCGCCCGTGCCGGGCTCGCTCAGTTCGGCGAGCGCCTCGTAGACGCGTCGGGCGCGGTCGTCCATGCCCATGCGGAAAAAGAGAAAGGCGAGCACCGAAAGCGCGGTGCGCTCATCCTTGGTGAGTTCGACGTCCGCCATGGCCTAGCCTCCGAGCATCAGGCCGCGATAGGCCGAGAGAAGCATGCCGTTCTGAAGAAGCGGCAGGATTTCGTTTTCAAGAAGCGCCTTGATCTTGGGATTGTCGCTTTTCTCGAGCTTGGCAAGAATGGCCGTGAGCTGTGCCTGAAAGACCTCGGGGCTCACGATGCGGCCGTCGCCCACGTCGGGGCAGAGAAGGGCTTCGGAGCCGGTTCTGGCATTGGCGGTGCCGTAGAGCTGTTCGAGGCCGGTCTGCTGCAGAACGCTTGAGGGCATTTCCTTCGCTTGCGGAAGGCGGGAGGGCTCGGGCATGGCCAGCAGTTCCTGAATGCCGATCGAGGGGTTGAGCAGCGATTGAATCGGGGCGGGCATGATGTCGATCCTGAATTCTTATTATCGTGCGGACTCGTCCGTCAGAAAGCGAAGGACGTTCTCAAGGCCGGCAGCCGTGACGGCGGCTTCGGGAAGGCGGACGGTGCGGATCAGCATGTCGCGAAAAAGCGCGACGCTCAGGGGTTGAGGTAGGGCGGTGCGCCAGTTCGAGCGTTCGAGCGCGGCCCGATAGCGCGCGGCCGATTCGGTCGGGTCGACGGGCGAGGCCAGGGCGACGAGAAGCATGTCCTCGGCGCCGCCTTCCCCCTTTTGCAGGGTCAGCGTACCGATGCCGTCCATGGCGATGACGGCGAGGCCGTTCTCGTTGAGGGCAAGCGCCGGAAGCCCGAGGCGCTTGCCGAAGGCGTCCAATTCATAGTCGAGCATGATTTGTCGGGATCCTTATTCGAGAGAGGCCAGATATTCGTCTTCGCGCTCAATGGCCTGGTCGACCGCGCTCTGCACGGCGTCCATGACCGTCATGCGGCCGTTTTCGTCGTCAAAGAGCGGGACGGGGAATTTTCGCACGGTGTTGAGAAGTTCCTGCAGAAAGAGCACCTCGTGCTCGATGTCGGGCGGCATCGCCTTGCGGCAGATGGCGTCGATCGAGCTTGAGCCGAGATAATTCTTGCCGCGCAGCGCAACGATGTCGCCGAGCAGATCCATCGCGGTCATGCCCGACATTTTGACATTGTGCACGTTCGGCCATCGATCGAGCAATTCGCCGCAGAGCGTGTAGGCGCTTTGCGTGAGTCGGACCATCGCGAGCTTTTCGTGAACGCTCTCGAGATGGGTCTTTTCCATGCTCGGATGGTCGGAGTCGATGTCGTTGCTGATGGCGGTGAAGAGAAAGTCCATCGCCTTGTCGAAATTGTTGCCGTAGGCCTTCTGGATTTCGGCAAAGACCTCGTTGACGCTCGCGAATTCGCCCACCGTGTTTCGGTAGAGATCTCGGGCGGACTCCATGCCGCCCACTTCGGGGTAGTCTGCGCCGGAAAGGGCGCCCTGGACGCCGAGCTTGATGGCTTGGGCGTTTTCGCGGAAGTGGTCGTCGGCGAGCTGTTTGAGGGCGGCCTTCTGTTCGGCCGTCACGGACGGATCCGCATCAAGCTCATCGATAGCGGACTGTAGCGCCGCCCAGGCATCGGCCGGATCGGGGAAGGCCTGGCGAAGCGCGTTGGCCATGACGCCGCGCTCGGCGGTGCGCTTGAGGGACTGCACGAGGCGGTCCACGGCTTCGTTCTGACCGGCCCGCTGCATCAGCATGGCCTGGTAGCGCTTGATCATTTCCTGGCTGATGTCGCCCTTTTCGCGCTGCTTGCGCTGCTGAAGCTCGTAGTCCTTCGTGCGGTCGACGGAGAAGCCGAGCTCCTCGGCGGCGTCCGCAAGAATGGAGGCGGGTGAGGCCTCCACCTGTACGGCATGGCCCATGAAGAGCCCCTTGGCCCCTTCTGCGGCATGGGCGCCGGAGGCGCTCTGGGCGATGTTCGTCTGGAAGCTTGCGTTGATTCCGTCAACGGACATGGCGGGAAATCCTATGGTTTGGGCGAACGGACGATCAGCCGAGAATGCGTGCTCTCGTCTGGTTCGTGCTCTGCTGGATCTGATCCTGCGTGTTGATGGCCTTCTGTATGACTTCCTTGAACGAGTCGTTGAGGCTGTCAAGCTGAGCCTTCATGGCGCGCAGCATTTCGATCTCGGCATCCGTCTCCTTGATGGAGGCGTCGTACGAGGCGCTGACGAAGCCCTTCGCGGCATCCACGATGGAGCCGAGGCCGCCGACCGCCTGGGAGACGGACTGGCCCGTTAGGGACTTGGCCTGAAGCGTGGCTGCGTGAAGGGAGGCGTCCTTGATGTTGGCCGTGCTCTTGATTGCGCTGGCGCTGGAGGCCGCAACGGCGGCGGAGGAGCCGATCTGGATCGTGGCGGACACGAGCCCCATGGCAAGATTGGCGACGGCCTGGTCGCGGATCATGTCGGCCTCATCCTTGATGGAGGCGACGGTCGCCTGCGTCTGGGCGAAAACCTGCTCGCGGTTTGCGCGGCGCTGTTCGTCGGAAAGCTCGGAGAGGAGGGCCAGCATGTCGGCGCCCGGGGTGGGGATGCCGACGAAGCTGCTCATGTCGACGTCGACGATGCTGCGCGTCGGAGCGGGCAGCGAAACGGAGCCGGAGGCTTCGGCGGTCTTGACGTCGGGCACGAAGGCCACGGACCCCTTGAGAGCCTGAATGTCGTGCGAACCGCTGTCGATGCCGGAGAGCGGCGTTGCCGTCCCTACGCGCGTCGGGTCAAAGTTGATGGACATAACAGTGAATTCCTTCTATCGGTTAGGCCGCAGTCGGAGCTGCCGTGAGCAGCGAGGTCGCCGTCGCGTTGCAGTCTTCGACGATGTCCATGACGTCGTCCATGAGGTTTTCGGCAACCTTCATCTGGGATTCGATGAAATCCTGCGAAACCTTCATTGTCGAGCGAAGCTGCTCGAGAATGGCGTCGATGTCAACGGAGTTGGCCTTGAGATTGGCGATCCTGTAGTCGACGGTGGCCAGCACGGCATTGCCGATGCCGGTGCCGACGCCGGCGACGCCGCTTGCAATGTTGGAGGCGGACGAGATCTTGGCCATGGCGTCAAGGCCCTTGGCTGCCTTGGCGACGCCATTGGCGGCGGCTTCCGCGGTCTTGGCCGCGCCGCTGGCGGCGCCCGCGGCGCCGAAGCCCACGCAGACGCTGATGAGCGTGATGCCCATGGTCATGCCGAAGCCGAACCACTGGGCCGTCTCATCGCTCATGCCGCAGGCCTTGCCGAGTTCGGTGAAGCCTGCGGTGAGGCTCACCTTTCCGTCCGTCGCCAGCGACAAGGTGCTGTCGATGGCCATGGCGGTGCCGAGAGCGCCGGCCGCAATGAGAAGCGGATTGCCCGTCAGCGCGCCAACGGCGATGGTCGCAACGGATGCGATGGCGCCGACGACGACGCCGATCACCTGAAAGACCTTGCAGAAGCTCGACCAGAAGCTCTTCTTGGAGAGCTCGTCGATCTGCTCCTTGAGGGCCTGAAGCTTTTCCTCGTGTGCGGCCTTGAGCTCATCGCCCTGCACTTCGAGGCCGTCGACGGCCGATTGAATGCCGGCGCGGCGGGCTTCGTCGGAGATCGCCTTCATCATCTGGTCAAGGGATACGCCGCGCATCGAAATGGGCAGATCCGGAAGATCGGCCTCAAAGAGAGCGTCAAGCGAACCCGTCCCGGTCGTGGGGAGCGAGGATTCCGTGGCTCGCGTCCCCTGCGTGCTGCTCGTGCGGTCGACGCCGGAGGTCAAGCCTATGGCGGCGGCGCTCTGTCCGGCGAGGGGATTGATCGTGGGCATACTATTCTCCCTTCAGGAGCTTCAGGAGAGCCGCGGCGCGCTGGCGGACGCTCTCGTAGCGCGGGTCGGCCGCGCCGATTTCGAGAACGCCCTGCAGAGCGCTTTCGGCGTCTTCGCGGCGTCCGAGCTTGACCAGGCAGTGGGCTGCGTGGAAGAAGGGCTCGGGATTCTTGAGCTGGGAGGCGACGCCGGCCATCTGGTAGGCTTCGATCGCGCTCTCATACTGACCCTGAGCCTGGCGGCAGCCGGCCAGACCGAGCCAGAAGCGGTAGTCGTTCTGACTGTAGAGAGTCAGAGCCTGGAAGACCACCTGCGCGTCGTGATAGTTGCTCGAGGTGTAGAGGCCGTGAGCGAGCGCATAGAGCGACTCGAGCGTATCCTGGCTGATGCCGGAGGCTTCGGCCACGGTTGCGCCGTTGAGAATGCCGTTCGCTAATTTCTGAAGCTCGTTCTGGCTAAGCATAAGTTCGGACATGCGAATATTCCAGAGAAGGTTTGGGTTAACGGCCGGTGGCGATGGCGGTGAGCGTCTGATTGGCGGTGCTGATCGCGGAGTTGGCGCCCTGCAGATAGGAGTTGTACTGGCCAATGAAGTCCTGAAGATAGACCATCAGGGTCTGGGTCTTGTTCGAGATGGATTCCTGATAGTTGGTGAGGGATTCGATGTTGAAGGTCCATTCGTCCTTGTTGTGCCTGTCGTCGTTGCCGTGTTCGTCGATGGCAAGGCCGTGGGACGTCATGAAGTCCTTCATTTCCTGCGTCATGGTGGTGCAGCCTCCCGATTCGTCGGCCTGGTTCTGAAGCTGGCGAGCCTGGGAAATCAAGTCTGCGACTTCCTGCTGCTCCTTCTGAATGTCTTCAATCTGCTTCATGTAGTCCTCTGCCTGATTCTTGCAGATCTGGGACTGCGCGAGCTGAAGTTTTGCAAACATGAATTGAACGCTTCCAGTGGGTCCGAGATCCATTTCGCTCATGATGGCATTAAGGCTGCCGGTGTTGGAGACGGCGTCGGTCATGGTGTGAATCCTTATAAAGATAGAGAGAATGAATTGCCTTTGCTTTCCGGAAAGGGCTTTTTGTCGGTTCGCCGCCGAGGGACGTGTCCGGTGCCGTCATGCCGGTGCGCAGGACGGGCGTCCCGGAGGCGTCAGATGGCAATCGCGCCGCGGCGGGCGCGGCGGCAGCCGGCGGCGGGCGCCTGGTCGGCCTTGGCGGTGGCGGCGGCATTGCGGCCGGCGCGCTCGGCTTCCTCGCGGGCGGCCTGCATGGCCTTTTCAAGCTCGGGCGTCATTTCGGCGGGATCGACCGTCACTTCGTCTTCGGGGTTCAGGCCGAGCGCCTTTTTCTGTTCGTCGAGCTTCTGATTGAGGCGGCCGAGTTCGTCGCGGAGCTGTTCGAGCTGAGCCTTCTGCTTGCTGAGATCAATGGCGGGCATGATGGAATCCTTATAAAAAGGTGGGGGTTGAAGATCGCGTTCGCGAGACGATCACGAACCCGCGGGGGCGGTCCGGCCAAGCTTTGTTCGCCGGTCGCCCGAGCAAGGCGTCGTTCTCGTGCCGAGCTGCGTTTCGCCGTAGGATAGAAAAAGGTTAAATCTTTTGGCGTTCACATGAAAGTCGGGAAAGCACCAACGTGCGCGCGACATGTCGCCGACTGCATGCATGAAACGACTGTGGGAAGAAAAACCCTGCTTTTGCCTCAAGGTACGAAAGAATTCACTCACCTCTATTCTAGTATAACGTTTGCTAAATAAGGCTATTAATTAACTCATGGACCTCGTCAAGCTTCCATCGCCAACGGAAAGGT
>UQUM01000021.1 GCA_900544255.1 uncultured Sutterella sp. | reverse complement strand
CCGAGATGAACTCTTCCTCAGACTGTTGGGGGTGACTGCTTGAGGTAACGTGGATTCATCCGACGACTTTCAGGATTTTAGGCGCCTCGGGTAGCGGCTGGTGGCGCTGCTCTTACACCGCGGCCTTTTTCGGTCAGAGCCGTCGGTGTTTTCGGTTTCCCGCTACCGCTGCGGGAGTCGCCGCTTCGATTCTCCTCACGCTTTGCCGTTCGTTATCAGGGGCAACGGTCAAGGCGCAGACAGACAACGCCTGTCTTTTTGCGAAGTCGTGCGCATTATATACGTTGTTTTTAAATGTGTTTTCTTAGTAAGAGTCACTCTCATTCCGTCCGCGGAATTTCGTTTTTTTCTACAGAGTTTGCCCTAAAAAGCGATCGGCACAGCGGCTGTTTTCCTCGGAACGCCCTGCGCCGTTTTTTCAAAGTGTTGTTTTTGGGACACACTTTCATAGTTTCAGGACAGTTTCCGGAAGTCCCTGTTTTCAGGGGATTCCGAAGCGGATGCTGAAATGTTGCTCCGAGCGTGTTGAAAATCAGTGCACTCATTCTTTGACAACCCCCTCGGGGGGGGGTATGTTTGGCGCATATTGGAATTACTGTCAAATCTCTGACGGAGTTCTGTATTACACCGACCTCCGTCCGACGGAAAATGAGGTCCACTCTATGAATAAGACATTCAAGATCGTGTTCAATAAGGCTCGCGGGGCGCTGATGGTCGCCAACGAGATCACGGGGTCGGTGCAGAAGAAGGGAACGAAAGCTGTTATCACCACGATTGCATTGGCTGCTGCCGGCACCGCCATTGCTAGTGGCGGAAGCTATCAGCAAAGCATCGCCAACGCACAAAATAAGCAACTTGGAAACGACGACGAAACCATTTCGTTTATCAAGACCGATTTCTCCGACGCCGCCAGTAGACTCATAGGCGCAGCCAATAACTATTCACTAACCGTTCTTGGTTCGGAAATTAGTCTTTCTACTAACGGTAGAGGTGTCCAAGCTGGTTCTAACGGAGGAACAGTTAACATTGGTAACGAAAAAACTCAAAAAATAGATCTCACTACTAGTGGCGGCATAGGCATTCTCGTTCTTAATGCAGATGCCCATGTAGCGTTGGTGGCAAAAGACATCACAATTGAAAATACCAATCCCAACATAGCTGACTATCCTGCAGCTCTATGGGTTCAGTCGGGTGACCAGAACCTCACTTTAGGTAACCGACGGGCTTCTCTTAAGATCGACGCCGACAATTTAAAACTGACCTCGCACCTCATGGGCTTAGCAGCTTTCTCCGGTAGTAAAACAGACATCAATGCCAATTTGACTATTGACGCAGCCAACGTAATTGATACTCGCGGCAACGCAACTGTTAACATCAATACGGATGGTAAGCATTCCACTACCCTCAACGGCAACATTGTCTTCGAAACTCCAAACAGCCCGGGAGATACTCAAAACAGCGGCGAACTGATCAACTCCAATGTAACTGTCGTTCTCTCTGGTTCTGATTCTTCGTGGAAAGGGCGCTCTTACCAAGAATATAAGGTTGACGGCGAGTATCAGCAGTTGATCGGTCTTAAAGGTGATCCCTCCTATCATGGAAACGTCACTGGCTTTAAATTAACCGCTGCTAACGGTGCTACTTGGAATGTCACCGGAGACAGTTTCGTTAATGAACTGACCCTCAAGAACGGCGGCTCCATCCAAGCAGCCGATGGCGTTACCGTTCGCGTTGGTTCCTGGGATGGAACACAGACAGTGAAGGATTACATCAGCGTAGAGGGAATGGGAAACACATTAGCCCTGGGAACCGGAGCTACCCTTGACAGCAAGCTGAAAATCGCTTCCGACGCTGAACTCATCACCAATCTTGGATCTGCATTCACCGGAGCTTCCGTTTCCAAGGAAACACTGACTTTGGGCACCGTTAAAGCTCGCCTTTCTTTCGTTGACAGCGAAAAGGGTACTTTGTCGATTTCCGACAAGTTCACCTACACCGGTGCCGATTTGACCTCTTTGTCCTATGTCTACAAAGGCCAAGTAGGACTGAATTTTGCCAACGCAACGCTGGCCTTGGAAGATAACATCAACATTGATACTCCTGTTACTACAGGTACTATCTCGGGTAACAAGAAAGTAGACATCAGTAGAGGTGGTTCATTGACGCTTACCGGTAACAATGAAACCTCCAACATCGATACCGTTACCTTGCCCGCAGGAACCACCCTCTCTGCTAACAATAACACCACAGTAAAAATCGACACTCTGTCAGGTACTGGTGGTGATGTAATTGTTGGGAAACATAATGGCACCAAAGCCCATATGTCCGTTAACAAACTGAACATGGACGGCGGCTCCATCTTCATTGACCCCTACTATGGCGGATCCACGCTGGCCGTTGCATCGCTGAGTGGCGGCGTACTTAACACCAACGTCACCGCTGGTACCGGGGCATTAGTTGCTTTCGGTACGGACGTCGCTTCCGCCAAAAACGCCGTGGCTAAACTCGACGGCTTCAACTCCCTCGAATCCGTAGTGTATGTCGGCACCAACATGACGCTCGGCGCAACCGGCAGCGTCGTTATCAATCCCTCAGCAACGGCTGCCGATGAATCTCAACCTCGTATGGTTTACATCGCCAGCAACGGGGGTTTGGTTATTGACCAGGTTGCAGTAGGAAGCAATACCGTTTTCGCCAACGCTAGAGGAGTTGTTTTCAATGGCGGCAAATTGGGTATTACCAATGCAACTGTCGGTACGATCACCTTGACAGATGCAACAACCGATGCCTCTGTCTCCAGATTATCTGACTCCGACATCACCACCGACAACCCCTTCGTCGAAGCTGCAGTTAACGGCAACACCGTCGTCAACACCATGTCCGCCGAAGGCGGCCTCGGCGCCCTCGCGTCCACTGGCATCCAGGCGATGACCCGCCGTGCGGATACGGTGCTCGCTCAGACGATCGCCGACCGTACGTCCCTCGATCAGGAACTTGCTGCCGGCACGAACCTCTGGGTTGACGTCACGGGCGAACGCTACGAAGCAGACAAGCTCGACAACGGCGGCGAATTCAAGTCCGACATGGGTTACGGTGCATTCGGTGCTGATTTTGCGGTAACGCAGGACATCACCGCGGGTGCCGCGTTCCAGTACGGCAAGGGCACGCTGAGAAGCGGCGTCTCTTCGATCAAGAACAGCATCGACAGCTACGGCATCACTGCGTACGGCGCGATGAAGTTCGGTGAAGCAAAGATCGTTGCGGAAGCCTCCTACATCAAGAACGAAAACGACGTCACGTCGTCTCAGACGGCTTTGAACCAGAGCGTTGACTCGGAAATCTACTCCGTGGGCGTGCGCGGTCAGCATCACTTCACGGCCGGCAACTTCCAGTTCGTGCCGAGCGTGGGCGTGCGTGTGTCGCGCTTGAACACGGATGCGATGCAGGTGGGCGCCGTCAACATCAAAAAGCAGGAACAGACGCTCGTTCAGGTGCCGATCGCGCTGCGTGTGAACGGCTTTGAACAGAACGTCAGCGGCTGGTCCGTGGCCCCGAGCTTCAAGATTGCCTATGTGCCGACGTTCGGCGACAAGGAAATCTCTGTTTTCGGCGCCGATCAGACGGTGATCGACACGAGCCCGGTGCAGGGTGACTTCGGCATCCGTGCTCAGAACGGCAACCTGATGGTGAATGCCAACATGATGTTGGGCGGCGGCAAGGACGGCACTTCGTCCGTCGGCGGCAAGGTGGGCTTGAAGTACGTCTTCTAACCCCCTGACGTTTCGCTAAACATCCCGGACAGCGGGCGGAGAATTCGTTTCTCCGTCCGCTGTCTGTTTTCTCTTCCGTTTTTTCCTCAGTCATCCGTCGACATGAGGCGATTTTCCTCACCATTTGACGCACGCTGTGGCAAACTGTCGGCATCTGTTTGTGAGTCTGTCGTTGCCCCGTTGCCCATCATGAGCCGCATTGTCCGAGTCCTTCTTTTCGTTGCAGCCGCCGTTGCCGCTTTGATTCTCGCCGCTGCCGTCGCCCTTTTTACGCTTCTGGACACTAAGTCCGTCGAAGCCGCGTTCTCGCGCCTCACGCACGACGCCTTCGGCACGGAAGCGAAACTCGCAGGCCGCGTTTCGCTTGCTCGGTTTCCGGCGCTCGTCGTCACGATTCCGCCGACGACGTTCGTTGATCCCGCCACCCAGGAAGAAAAGGCCCGCATCGCTTCGGCTCAATTGAGGATTTCGCTTTGGTCGCTGCCCTTGGGCGCCGTTAATATCGCGGCGGCCGACGTTGACGGGCTCACCACGAAACTTCACCTTGCGGCACCCACGACGGAAGCCCTGGCTCAGGCCCTCACGCAAGCCGTCAACTTCCCCGACAACGTCCGTATCAAGAACATTACGTTCCGCGATACGGCGCTTGACGTTACGGCCGGCGCCGACACCACGTTCCGCCGTTGGTCTTTGTCGGGCATCGAATTAAAGCTCGACACCCTCTCCCCGGAAATGACGACGGAGTTTGACGTCACCGGTACCTTTGCTGCGGGGACCGATACCGCAACCGCTGCCGTCCCTGAAGTTCCGGTCGAAGCCCCGGCTCCCGCCGCGGCAGACGATACCGAACCCACCGAGGCAACCGAGCCCGCACCGACTGCTGCCGAACCCGCCCCCACTTCCGCGGCTGAGCCGATTTCGGAAACGCCGACGGCCCCCGCGGAATCCTCGGGTCCGACGGTTTCTTGGTCGACTTTCTTCATCACCGAGACTCATGCTGCGGAAAATCTGCCGCCAGAATCCACGCCAGCCGAAGAACCCGTCGTCTCAGATTTCGCCAAGGAATTGACGCTTCTCACCCAAGGGGCCGCGGGTTCCTTCAGTGCGACGGGGACAGTGTCGCTCTCCGCATCCGACAAAACGGTCGCCTTTGAGAAACTGAAGTTCTCCGCCGATCTCACGAAAGCCGGTCACCACTATTCCGTCGTCTCGGCCGCCGACGCTCTGACGGTGACGACCGGTAACGTCACGGGTACCAACGTCAACGTGTCGCTTTCCGAACCCGAAACCGCGTCGGGCGACATCAATCTCGGCGCCGTGGATTTCCGCTTGATCGGCAACCGTCTGCAGAGTCCGGAAATGCGCTTGGCAACGAGTGATACCGACGGCGACAAAGTGACGAGTTACGAAGCGTCGGCCTCAGTGGATGCCGACCTCACCGCACGCCGCGCACAACTTGAAAACCTCACCGCCCGCATCACGGTGACGGGGGACAAGTCGCTTCCGCAGGACTTTACGGCGCAGGCTTCAGGCTTCATGAATCTCGACTTTGCGGCCGACAAGGCGCAGGTCGGATTGTCGGGTACCTTTGCCGACGCTCCCCTATCCTTTAACGGCACGGTATCGAACCTCAAGGCACCCAAAGCCGTAGGCGAACTCATGATCAGCGCCGTGGACTTTAATGCCGTGCCGCACTTTAAGTCGCTCGCATGGATGATGGCCGCGGACTTCGCAGGCGACCTCAGAATCGGCCAAGTGAAATCCGGCCCCTTCACCGCGTCTCAGATGCACAGCCGCATGGCGGTAACGAACGGCATCGTTGATCTCAAAGACGTCATCGTCAACGTCGCAGACGGCCGCCTCTTGGGCGAAGCCCGCATGACGAACGACGCCGCCTGGACGATGTCGGGACACTTGGACGGCATCAACCTAGAAAAGCTCTTCACGAGTTTTGCCGGTACCCCGGTGTTGTCGGGCGTCGCAAGCGGCAACTTCACGGCGGCAGGCTCCGGCCTTGATCCCGCCGCCGTCAAAGCCGACGGCAACGTGCGGCTTCTGCGCGGCGCCTACAAAGGCCTCAACGCGCGGGCGGTGCGTGACTTCGTCGCCGGGCGTGGTAAAGAGGCAACGATTACGCAGGCCGGTGCCTGGACGGAAATCGATGAAGCGTCGGGGAAACTCACGCTTGCCGATCAGACGCTCACGGTCTCTGACTTCGTGTCCCGTTCCGTCTTCCAGCGCACGAATGCCGACTTTACGGTAGCGCTCACCGCCGGAACGATTGAGGGAACGTCTCAAACGACGTTTGCGCCTTCGGGCGGCATCCCTGCCGTGCGTCTCACCGGGAAATTCACCGGCAAGGCCGCCGCCCCCGTCTGGACGTTTGACTACGACGACGCCCGCAAAAACCTGCTGCGGGCCCAGGGACGGCCGATGGTGAAGGAACGTCCGCGGGAAGACAAGCGGAGCATGTGGCAAAGCGTGAAGGACTTCTTCCGGTTCTGATCCGTCTGAGGGCATCGATTTCTTCTTCTCGATGCCCTTTTTCTATCTCGGGCTTACGCTCAGCGATCGCTGAGAAATGACTTTTCAAGAACATAATAAGGAAAAGTCATGACTATTCCTTATTATGATCAGGAAAAGTCAAAACGAACGATTCTGTCGGCTGAGTCATACGTTTGACTTCAAAGCCATTCCAGTTTTTCCAACATCGCCCCCATCCGCTCCAAATCCTTAAGCGGCACGAATTCATCAACGGCGTGCGCTTCACGAATCGATCCCGGCCCCAGCACCACCGCGGGGCCCAAGGTCGACATAAACCCCGCTTCCGTGCAGTAACTCACAAATTCCCCGGGGCACCCCGCAACGCGCTCCACCGTCGCCTTCACCGCCGCATCGTCGTTACGGAAAGGCGGCACATCGGGGTAGAGCGCTTCGATCGTCACCGGGAGATTCACCTCTTCGGTGAGGCGCTTTGCGAGCTCAGCTAAATCCCGATTTACCCGATCCGCATTCCACTGTGTCATGGGGCGTACGTCAAAATCCATTTCAACGCGGGAACAGACGCGGTTCACGCTGTCGCCGCCGCGAATCACCCCGAGGTTTAACGTCGGATACGGCACCCCCGGGCGATCGGGACGGTCAAAATCAGGATCGGGCGCATCCATCATTTCTTGCGCCATCGTGTTCAAGGCGATGACGGCAGAAGGCAACCCCGACGCAATCGCATTTCGTCCCTGACGGGGGTCTGACGAGTGGGCCGACTTTCCCGTAATGGTAAGACGCTCTCCCATAAACCCCTTGTGCCCAAAAATAGGCGTCAGTGCCGTGGGTTCCCCCACCACAATCAGTTTTGGGGCAACGCCCATTGACTTCAACCAAGGCGCAGCAACTCTCGCGCCCTGCATCGACGTTTCTTCGTCACACGTCACAAGAAGTGCCAAACCGTCTGCGGGTACCGACTGCGTTTCAGCGGCCTCCCTCATCCGATTCATCGCCACGGCAATGAACCCCTTCATGTCGCAGGCGCCCAACCCGTAGGCTTTGTCCCCGAAGATCGTGAGCGTCCGGGGGGCCGTCCTCCAGCGTTCTGCGTCGCAATTCACCGTATCGGAATGCCCCGTCATCATGAGGCCCGTGAAATGATCCGGGCTGCCCCCCAACTGCACGAAAAGGTTGGCCTTTCCGTCCGCCGCCGACTGCACGCGTGTCGCGGCGCCGAACCGTTCCGCCTCGGCCTGCACCCAACGGATCAGTGCCGTATTGGGGCAATCCCTTTCCGGCGGCGTTCCGCTCACCGTGTCAAAGGACACCAACTTTTCTAAGTACTGCAGGCAATACGGCATGACGCAATTTCCTTAAGATGAACGGACTGACGCAGCTTCGAGACTTGCACTGACGCAATCCCCGGCCGCCCCCGAATTTCGATGGAAAAGGACAATACGCCATGACTCAGTCTTCGGACAACTTAACTGCCGCCGTGGTAGGTGCAAGCGGGTATGCCGGCAGCGTACTGACGGGACTCCTCTTAAATCACCCCAACGTCACCGTCACGCATCTTTATGTGTCCGAGAGAAGTGCCGATGCCGGAAAATCCGTCGCCGCCATTGACGCCCGCCTCACCGGCCGCACCGACCTCACGCTGGAGCCGCTCACGGATCCCACAGCAGCCGCTCAGAACCTCGACATGGTGTTTTTAGCGACCGATCACGCCGTGAGCGCCGCACTCGCCCCCGTTTTTACGGCCGCAGGCTGCACCGTCTTTGATTTGTCGGGCGCCTATCGCCTCGCGGATCCCGCGGACTACCCGAAGTACTACGGGTTCGAACACGCGGCGCCCGAGTGCCTCAAACGCGCGGTCTACGCTTTAGCCGAATTCGTCGATCAGGAAAAACTCCGCGCTGCCGATCTCGTGTCCCTTCCCGGCTGCTACCCCACGGCGAGCCAACTGGCGTTAAAACCCTTAATCGACGCGGGCCTTCTTGACCCCGCCGTCAAACCCGTCATTGACGCGGTTTCCGGGGTTTCCGGCGCCGGCCGAAAAGCCAAACTCAACTCCGCCTTCTGCGAAGTGAGCCTGTCTGCTTACGGAGTCTTCACGCACCGCCACCGTCCCGAAATCGAAGAACACCTGGGACGCCGCGTCATCTTCACGCCGCACCTGGGGTGCTTTAAGCGCGGCATTCTTGCGACGATCACCGCCCGTTTGGCACCTGCCGCTCAGGGCGAAAAAGCGCGCGAAAAAATTGCCGCTGCCTACGCTTTTGCCTATACCGGGAAACCCTTGGTGCGACTTCGCGACACGCTGCCGAAATTGGACGACGTCACGTACCTTCCCTTCTGCGACATCGGCTTTACGACGGACGGAGAAGACGTCGTCATCGTGTCCGCCATCGACAACCTCATGAAGGGCGCGGCTGCCCAAGCCGTGCAGGTGATGAATCTCAAATTCGGCTTTTCCGAAACCACCGCCCTTTTGTGAGGTCGTCATGCTTCCTCTCGTCATCAAACTCTCCGGCAAGGCACTCGCCGCTGAAAACGAACTTCTCACGCTTTTTAAGGCGCTTCAAGAGGCCCGTCGCCCCTTCATCCTCGTGCACGGCGGCGGCGTGGAAGTCGACCGCCTCATGACGGACTTAAAGCGCGACGTCAAACGCATTGACGGCCTCAGAGTGAGTCCCGCCGAAGATATGCCGCTTATTGCCGGAGCACTTGCCGGTACCTGTTCCCTGATGCTGCGGGGTCTTGCCCTGAAGGCCGGGCTCACGCCCCTGGGTCTGGTCGCAACCGACCTCAACCTCTCCGTCGTCCGCCCGCAGGACGCGAGGCTCGGGCGCGTCGCAAAAGCCGCCCCCGGCACGGAAACGGCGGCACGCCGGCTTCTCGCGCTGATGGAGGCGGGACTCACCCCGGTGATGTCTTCCGTCGGCATTGACGATGAAGGTCGGCTTTGGAACATCAACGCTGACGACGTTGCGCTTGCCGTCGCCCTTTTATTGAAGGCGCCGCTCATCTTTCTTTCCGACGTCCGCGGTGTTTTGAATGCCGACAAAGCGCTCATCCGGGAACTTACGCCTCACGCCGCGCAGAAACTCATCGCCGAAGGCATCATCTCGGGCGGCATGACCGTCAAAGTGAACGCCGCCTTGGCGGCCGCCGCCTCAACAAAAGCCCCGGTCGCCGTCGCCAGCGTTTTCGATGAAACTCTCACGCACTGCCTGCTCTCAGGAAAACTGCCCGGTACCGTTTTTGCCGCATGACGGCGGGAACTTCATTTGTCAACAAATTTTTTCTTTAGCCTGGGTCAAATTAACCTAGAGGAATTACCTCACTCTTCCGAAGTAATCTACCGCACAATGCGACCTTGAAACGCCGCCCTGCCTCACGGCAGCGGCGGCGTTTTTGACCAATTTTTTCTGTAAGGTGCTCTGAGGTTTCCTTTCCATGACTGATAACCCCGCTGCGACGAAGGTCATTCCCATCGTCGCCGATCCCACTGCCGATTTCGCGCATTCCCTGCACATGATTCCGCCCGAAAAGGCGGAGACGCTGGCCCCCTTGGGCGTCACGCTTCCCGAGAATGCCCGACAAACTTTCCGAGGCACGCCGTTTGCGGGACTTTATGACGAGGCGCTCAACCTTTTGAGAAGCCGCAACATCACCCCGGAAGAACTCCGGTACCTCTCCCACGCCTTAAATCACCTGATGGAGCAACGCGGCCGCAGCCCGTTTTACGTGCGTCAGGGGCGCCTCTCCGACGTGGACGCTTTGGAAACCCTCATCCGCTACTGGGCCGAAGTCGGCGAAAACCTCCCGCGGCCGCGTGCGGACATTGTGCGTAATATTGATTCCTTTGCCGTATGCGAGCGTGAAGGGAAGATGGTAGGGTGTGCGAGTCTTTACGTTTACGACTCGGGGCTCGCAGAAATCCGTTCTCTGGGCGTGGCCCCCGACATACAGCGTCAGGGGCAGGGCCGCGCCATTGTGGAATATCTTCTTGCCCGCGCCCGGGCGCTTGACATCGACAAAGTGTTCGTACTCACCCGCAGCCCTAAATTCTTCGAACGCGTGGGATTTTCGCTCACGTCCATCGGTGCGCTTCCGGAGAAAATTTTGAAGGACTGCGAAAAGTGCCGTAAGCACGACCGTTGTGATGAAGTTGCCTACGAATACAACCTGGCCTGATTTTTTTGATGAGGATATTGTGATGACCGTTACCCGTGCTGATTATGACCACGTCATGATCCCCTGCTACCACCCCGCCGATCCCGTTTTTGTCCGCGGTAAGAAAAGTCGCCTCTGGGACAGCGAAGGCCGTGAATACGTCGATTTCGGCGGCGGCATTGCCGTCAACAGTCTCGGAAACGCCCCCAAGGTCGTCCGCAAGGCCCTTAAAAAGCAGAGTAAGAAGCTCTGCCACTTGAGCAACCTCTTCACGAACGAAGCCACGTTGACGCTCGCGAAGCACCTCACGTCGCTCACGGGGTTTGACCGCGTCTTCTTCACGAATTCCGGCGCGGAATCCAACGAAGCGGCGCTGAAACTCGCGCGCCGTACGGCTTACGACGATTTCGGTGAAGCCAAAGACGAAATCATTTCCTTTACACATTCCTTCCACGGCCGCACGTTTTTCACGGTGAGCGTCGGCGGACAGGATAAGTACTCCAAAGGCTTCGGACCGCGCCCCGGTGCCATCACGCACCTCCCCTTTAACGACATTGCAGCCTTCGAAAAGCAGATTTCGGATAAGACCTGCGCCGTCATCTTTGAACCGGTGCAGGGCGAAGGCGGCGTGCTGCCGGTAGATCCGGCGTTCGCCAAACGCGTGCGCGAACTCTGCACGAAGCATCACGCCCTTCTGATCCTTGACGAAGTGCAGACGGGTTGCGCCCGTTCCGGCACCTTCTTTGCCTACGAACAGCTGGGTATCCGCCCCGACATCGTTTCCACCGCGAAGGGCCTTGCTGGCGGCGTTCCCATCGGATGCATCCTGACTTCGGACAAAATCGCACAGCACTTCGGCGCCGGCACCCACGGTTCCACCTTCGGCGGCAACGCTCTCGCGTGCGCCGTCGGGGAAGCGGTCCTCTCCAAGATTTCTACGCCGAAATTCCTCGCGAAGGTGAAGGCGCGCGGCGCCTTCATGATGGCCGCTCTCAAGGCGCTCAACACCGAACTCAAGGTCTTCAGCGACGTGCGCGGCATGGGGCTTTTGTTGGGCTGCGAACTCGTTCCCGCCCTCAGGGATAAGCTCGGTGAAATCCAAACGGCGTGCCTTAAGGCGGGGCTCATCGTCCTCACCGCGGGCGGCACGACGATCCGTCTGGCGCCCCCCTTGAACATCAAGGAAGACGACATCACCGAAGGCGTCGCCATTCTTAAGGCCGTACTGACGCCCTACGCTGCAGCACTTAAAACCAAGAAGGCGCCTGCCAAGAAAACGGTGAAGCGCGTTGCGAAAAAGCCTGCCGTTAAAACGACCGCTGCAGCAAAAACCACTGCTTGATCGTTGATTTTCATACAAAAGGCGACCTTTTTTCGGTCGCCTTTTTTGTTCTGTCCGATCTCTCGGCACTACTGACCGAGCCTAGCCAAGCCCCCTCTTCGCACGAGCGGCGGAATCAGAGCTCAAAGAGCTTCTTCAGTTCCGCCGTCGTCAAATTTTCATCAAAGGGCACATAGTCGCCCTTTTTCGTCTGATAGACCCCATAGGGCACCGCACGGCAACCGCAGCGGCGGTGCAGCTTGGTGTTCGTCCACACCTTGTTGCGCACGTCTTCCGGGATCTTTGCGAGATCGTAACGGAATCCGCGGAAACCGGCATCGCGGAAGTGTTCGTGCAGTTCCTCAAACTTCGCTGTCGGATCCTTCGCAGAGAGAATCGCGGCACCCTGCGGATCGGAATGGATGTTGAGGAACGCAATCGGGCACCACACGAGGTGAATCTCGTTAAGAAGAGGCTTCAACCGGTCATAAAGTCGGATGCAGTCCGGACACTGCGGATCAAACGCCACATAGGCCGTGCGGCTTCCCTTTTTACAGGGGAACGCAAACCCCGTCGCGTCCTTTTCAAAGGACTCCCACATCTTCTTGCCGTCCCAAATGACGGGGACGTTCGCGGGGGCTGCCGTCACTGCGGGAGCGGCGGCCGCAACGGCTAAGGAAGCGGCGCCCAAAAGAGCCTTACGGCGGGAAAGATGTTCCATCGTGTGTCTCCCTGACTTAGAGTCTGAATTTTCGGAGCATACGCCCGAACTCGGGGCAATTACCTTAAATTCCGATGACAATTTTGCAAGCGTTTTTGTCCGCCTATCCTACTGTTAGATGGCAGGCGACGGTTCTCGGGCCGTTCTTTCCCGTTACCGTCACCACCGCAGGAACTTCTTCCCTGCAACGCGCCGTCGCATAGGGGCAGCGCGGGTGAAACGGACACCCCGCGGGCGGATTCATCGGACTCGGCACTTCCCCCTTCGGAATCGGCGCGCGCTTTACCCCCTCCTCAATCGACGGAATCGCTTCCATCAGCATCTTCGTATAAGGGTGCAGCGGATCCGTGAAAAGGCTCTCCCGATCCCCGGTTTCCACAAGCCGCCCCAAGTACATCACGCCGACGCGGCGACTCATGTGGTGCACTACCGCAAGGTTATGCGAAATAAAGAGGTACGTAATCCCGATTTCCTGCTGCAGTTCCCGCATGAGGTTTAAAACCTGTGCCTGCACGGAAACGTCCAGCGCGCTCGTCGGTTCGTCGCAGATCAGAAATTCGGGGCGCCCCGTCAACGCACGCGCAATGCAGATTCTCTGACGCTGACCGCCCGAAAACTGGTGCGGAAACCGCGTCAGCGCTTCTTGCGGGAGCCGTACCAATTTCACGGCCGTCATCACCCGATCTTTGACTTCGTCTTCGCTCATATCGGGGTGCTGCACCCGCAGGGGTTCGGCGACGGCGTCATAAATCCGCATCCGGGGATTTAGGCTCGCGTACGGATCCTGGAAAATCATGTTGATGCGGCGTCTCACGTCCGCGGCGGTCTCTGCGTGCGCCGTCGCCGTATCGATGCCGAAAAGCCGGATGCTGCCGGCGGTCGGCCGGTAGATGCCGGACACCATCCGCGCGAGCGTACTTTTGCCGCATCCCGACTCCCCCACCAAAGAAAAAGTTTCACCGGGAGCAATCGAAAAACTCACGTCGTTGACGGCCGTAAGCGCCAATTCGGGGCGCCGCAGAAGTTTCTCCGTCCAGGTTCGGGGCACCGGAAAGGTCTTCGTCACGTGCGAGACTTCCACCGCCTTCGTGTCGTAACTCGTCATCTGTGCGCTCATGCCGCCTCTCCTTTCAGGGACTTGGCGTAACGGAACGCCTGACGTTCAAACTGCACCAAACGTTCGGGCACGGGGCCGCCGGTAGGAGACGCCATCCAGCAGCGCGCAAGGCACGTCCCCATCGGCATCAGGGGCGGCCGCTTCGAGCGACAGCGTCCGTCCGCCGCACGGCAGCGCGGATGGAACGCGCAGCCCGCAGGAATCGCATTCAAACCCGGCATCGCGCCGTCAATCTGTTCCAACCAGTCGCTCTTCGTGTGAATATCGGGAATCGCCCCCATCAGCCCCAGCGTGTAGGGATGCTGCGGCCGGTGAATGACGTCGGCGACGTTGCCGATCTCCACGATCTGCCCCGCGTACATCACCGCCACGCGGTGTGCGGTTTCGGCAATGACCCCCATATCGTGCGTAATGAGGAGCACGGCCATTTGTCGTTCCCGCGCGAGTTTCCGGATGAGTTCCATAATCTGCGCCTGAATCGACACGTCAAGCGCCGTCGTCGGCTCGTCCGCAATCAAGAGTTCCGGGTCGCCCGAGAGTGCGAGCGCAATCACGATTCTCTGGCGCTGGCCGCCGGAAAACTGATGCGGCCAATGATCCATCCGACTTTCCGCCGCAGGAATCCCGGTTTCCTTAAGTAGCGCCAAGGCGCGCGCCCTCGCGTCGCCCTTCGTCATCGTCGGGTGATGCGTGAGGATCGTTTCCGTCAATTGGTCGCCCACCGTCATCAGAGGATCCAACCCCGTCAGCGGATCCTGAAAAACGGCGCCCACCTTGCGACCGCGCACGGCGTTCATCGCCTTTTCGGAGAGGTTGTCAATGCGTTCGCCCGACACGTAGATTTCCCCGGCGGCAATGTGCCCCGGAGGCGGCAAAAGGCCCAAAACGGCGTTGCCCGTCATGGATTTACCGGCCCCGGATTCCCCCACCATCCCGACGATTTCACCGGGAGCGATCGTGAGGTTGATGTCGTCCAACGCCGTCAATACGCCGTGCCGCGTCGGAATTTCCACGCGTAGGCCCCGCACGTCGAGAACGGGCCTCATCGTTTCCGTCATGGCGTTCTCCTTACTGCAGTCCCGGATTGACGGCGTCGCGCAGCCAATCGCCCAGCAAATTCACCGCGAGTACTACGGCAATCAGAACGATGCCGGGAAAAATGCAGATCCACCATTCGCCGGAAAAAAGGTAGTCGTTGCCGATGCGGATGAGGGTGCCTAAGGACGGCGTCGTCGGAGGAACGCCCACCCCCAGAAAGGACAACGTCGCTTCCGTCATCACGGCCGTCGCCACGTTTACCGCCGCCAACACGAAAACCGGTCCCAAAACGTTCGGGAGGATATGCCGACGCATGACGGTCAATTTCTTTTCCCCGATCAATTCGGCGGCCATCACGAATTCCTTCCCCTTTTCTACGAGCGTCAGGCCGCGCACCGTCCGGGCATACGGCACCCAACCCGAGAGCGTGATCGCAAAGATCAGCACGAAATACGCCACCGACTCGTGCGCTGCCCCGGGAAACGCCGACCGCAAAATACCGTCCGCCAACAAAGCCACCAAAATCGCCGGGAAGGAGAGCATGACGTCGCACACGCGCATCAGCACCGTATCGATCCAACCGCCTGCAAAGCCCGCGGTAACGCCGAGTCCCACGCCGATCACGATGGAAAGCACCACGCTCACGAGACTGATCGAGAGCGACAAACGCAGCCCGTAAAGAATGGCGGACAAGAGATCCCGCCCCTGATCATCCGTTCCCAACCAAAAGCGCGCATCGCCTTCTTCGGTCCACGCGGGCGGCAAATGAGCATCCGTGACGTCAAGGCTTCCCAAGTCAAAGGGATTCACCGACGACAACCACGGCGCCAACAAAGCCGCCGCCACCAAAACGACGAGCACCGCGGCCGAGAACCACGCCGCGGGCGTTGTGACAAAGCTGTAAACCACATCGTTTTTATCGGCGAGAGCCGCCAAGCGTGCGCGCAGTCCCATTTAACGGGCTCCTTCGTTTAAGCGCCGGGCAAGCAGCACCGCAAACCCCGTCGCCGCGTCTTCGATCACCGCATCGTTGAAGTCAAACCCCGGGTTATGCACCTTGGCGGTGTGCGAAGCGTCCGCCGTCCCGACCTTCACGAAAGCTCCGGGCTTTACGCCGGTCATGAAGGCAAAGTCTTCGGCGCCCATGCTCGCGGGAAAATCCATGTGTACCGTACCGCTGGCAAGTTCCTTAAAGACCGCCGCCGCAGCCTGCCGCTGCGGTTCGGCGTTCACAAGCACCGGATACAAGCGCTTGTAGGTGAGTTTCACCTGTGCGCCCGTCGTGACGCTCATGCCGTCGCAGATTGCCTGCAGCCGGGCTTCGATCTTATCTTGGTCGGCCTTGTCAAGGCAGCGTACCGTCCCCGAAATCCGAACGCTCTCCGGGATGACGGACACGCCGTCTTCGCTCCCGCCCTTGATGCCGCCCACGGTCACGACGGCGGGGTGCAGCGGATCAATCGAGCGCGACACCACGGTCTGAAGGGCCAACACCACCTGAGCGGCCGCGACAATGGGATCGATGCAGTGATGCGGCCGCGCGCCGTGACCGCCCACGCCCACGACGTCGATGTGGAACAAATCCGCCACCGCCATCATGGCGCCCTGCGTAAATCCGTAGTCCCCCACAGGCATTTCAGGCGCACAGTGTCCGGCATAGACTTCCGCCACGTTCCAACGGGTGAAGAGCCCGTCGTCAATCATCTTTTTGGCTCCGGCCCAGCCTTCTTCACCGGGCTGAATGACGATCATCGCCGTGCCCGCAAAATCACGGGTTTTCGCAAGCGCATACGCCGTCGCAAGCGCCCACGCCGTGTGCCCGTCGTGCCCGCAGGCGTGCATGACGCCCGTCGTTTCGGAAGCCCATTCGCAGCCCGTTTTTTCGACGAGGGGAAGCGCATCCATGTCGGCTCGGAGCAAAATCGTGCAGCCGTTATCCGGGCGATTACCGCGGATCAGGGCTACCACCCCGGTGCCGCCCACGCCTTCGGTGACTTCGTCGCAGCCGAATTCGCGCAGTGCCGCCGCAGCCACTTTCGCCGTTTCAAATTCCTTCAACCCCATTTCCGGATGCGAATGAATCTGATGCCGAATCGCCACAATTTTCGGCAGTACGGCTTTCACGGCCGCCCGGATCGCCTTCACATCGTCTTTTTCATTCATCATTTCACACTCCCCGTTCTCAAACGCGGATCGACCGCCAAATAGAGAAGATCCACACAAAAATTAATTACGACAAAAATCAGTGCAATCAGGCACAAATACGCCGACAACACCGGAATATCCGCAAACTGCACCGACTGCAGGAAAAGCAACCCCATCCCCGGCCACTGAAACACCGTTTCCGTCACGATGGAAAAAGCGATGATGCCCCCCAGCTGCAGCCCCGTCACCGTGATAACGGGCAGCAGGGCGTTTTTCAAAGCGTGCTTAAAGTAGATGCTTCGCAGGGAAAGTCCGCGCGCCCGGCAGAATTTAATAAAGTCGCTTCGCAGGACTTCGAGCATCTCGGCGCGCACCAAGCGAATGACGAGCGCCACCTGAAAAACGGCGAGCGTTGCCGCGGGCAGCACCAGGTGCGCCCACCCGTCCCGCGTCAGAAGCCCCGTCGTCCAAAACCCGAGTTTCACAACGTCGCCCCGTCCGAACGCCGGAAGCCACTCCAGCCACACGCTGAAGACGAGAATAAGGAGAATACCGATTAAGAAGGTGGGAAGCGATATCCCCAAAAGCGAAAACCCCATCACGGCGTCCGCACCGCGGGTTTTGCGCGCGAGCGCCGCGTACGCCCCCAGGGGAATGCCGATCACCGTCGCCAGCACCACGGCCACCGTCGCAAGTTCCACCGTCGCCGGCAGCCTCGCCGCAAAAAGATCCGCCACGGGCGCGGCCTGCCTTAAAGACAGTCCGAAGTCGCCCCGGCAGGCGTTCGTGAGGAAACGCCAGAACTGCACCCAACCGGAATCGTTTAACCCCAGCGCCGCCGCAAGTTTGGCGCGGTCTTCGGGCGTCGCATCCATCGGCAGCATCTGCGCCACCGGATCACCCACGAACTGAAAAAGCACGAAGGCGACGGCCGCCACGGCAACCAACACCAAAAGCCCTTCGAAAAAACGTCTGACAATAAAACTGGCCATAGATAAAATCGGCACAGGATCATCGGTGACCCCGTGCCGCTGAATCATCTTTGTCGGATTGTAGCGGGAGAAAAATTCCCCCGCCCTCAGGGGATCACGGTGCCTTCACCGTCACCCATTCAAGCGTCAGCCGGTTGTCGGGGCGGTGAACGACGTCAATCGTGTCGCGCATTGCCCAGGGAATCAACTGCTCGTAGAGCGGAATATGAAGCACTTCCTTTTTTTCCACCATCAGTGCTTCGCCGATCAAGGCATTGCGTTTTTCCGCATTTTCTTCGGCACCGATCGCCTTGATGAGGCGATCCATCTCGGGGTTTGACAAGCGGCCGATGTTGCTGATGCCGTTGCCGCCCTTCGCGTCAAAGGTCGCGGACAAGCTCTGCAGAGAATAAAGGGCGTCAAAGGTCGAAGCGCCCCAACCCACCATGCCGGCCGACGTGTCAAAGGAGAGCACCTTCGGGAAATACTGCGCGCGGGGCATCGTGTTGACGTTCACCTTAAAGCCCGCCTTCGTCCACATGGACGCCAAGGCCTTACAGACGTTCTCGTCGTTCACCCACCGGTTGTTCGGACAATCGAGCGTAAACGCGAACCCGTCGGGGTAACCGGCCTCTGCAAGAAGCGCCTTCGCTTTCTTCCAGTCGTACGCCGGCACCGCGGCCGCTTCCTTCGTCCAACCGTTGATGTTGGACGCCACGATGGTGCCGGTCGCACGTGCCGACCCCCGCATTACGCTTTTTACCAACCCCGCGCGATTGACGGCCGTCGACAGGGCTTCACGTACCCGCACGTCCTTAAAGGGATTCGAGGCAAGGGGTTCGCCTTTCACGCTCTTTACGTAGGGGGAATTGTCCCGATACTGATCGAGCGCAATCATAAGCGCCCGGTTTTCGGCGCCTTCCACCACCTTGACGCCCCCGGAGCGCTTTAAGCGCGCCAAATCCTGCGTCGCGGGATCGAGCACAAACTGCACTTGGTTCGAGAGCAACGCCGCCGTTCGCGTCGCTGCGGACTGAATCGGGGTGTAAACCGCTTCGGTGACGTTGCCCTTGCGGTTCGCCTGATTCCACCAACCGTCGTAGGCTTCAAAGACGGTCTTCACGTCGACTTCGCGGCTCTTTAACTTAAAGGGGCCCGTACCGTTGGCGTGACGCGCCGTCCAAGCTTCTTTTTTGTTGATGAAGTCCTGCGGCGTCACCGCATCGTGTTTTTCCGCCCAACTTTTGCAGAGGATGCGCAGATCCGTCATCTGGTTCAAAAGTACGGGCGAGCCGTTCACGGTCTTCACAAGCACCGTGTAGTCACCCTTCTTCTCGGCGCCCAAGATCCCGGTCGTGCTGTTTTTAAACTGGCTCTGCGGCGACAAGGCGCGCTCATAAGAAAAGACCACGTCGTCCGCGGTCAGCGTTTCGCCTTCGTGGAACTTCACGCCGCGGCGCAGTTCAAAAAGAAAACCTTCGGGAACACGCTTCCAGGACGTTGCAAGCGCAGGTTCCACCTTCATGTCCTTCGTCCATCGCACCAACCCCTCATACACTTCGGCGCAGGCTGCGTTGTTGAGGTTTTCGTTCTGAGCGTGCACGTCGAACGTGAGAATGTCGCCGGCACTCGTCCAGTTCAACGTCGCTGCAGAAAGGGGCATGGAAGCCGCCATCACCGCGGTCGCTACTGCTGAAAGCATCCCGTACTTCACGTTGGTCTCCTAAGCAATCGACCGGCAGAAATATTTCCGTCGGTCGATCCATTATGAACGAGCCCCCTTGGGGTCTCTTAAGGGGAAGTGCCTATCCACGTCAAAGAAAGGCGGGATAGGCGTCAGGCGCCCAGATATATATGATTCCACTCCACGCGTGCAATTCTTTCACTTTATCGTCTGATCGTCTGCATTCAACCAGACGATCAGACGTTTTCAGACGATTCTGACTCAGAACGCGTACCGAGCCTTCAGCGTCAGCGTGTTGTCCCAACGCTCGTGACTGCCGACCCCCATATTCCATCCGGCACCCAAAGTCCAGGCCTCATTCACCGCGTTCAGTCCCGCCTGAATTCGAACCGGTGCCGTATCCACCACTTTCGTCCGCACTTCCTGACTCATCGTCGCATATTGCACGCGGCTCACAGCCGACTTTTCTCCGACTGACCAATTGACGGACACATCCGCCGTCGGCGTCAGTTGCCAATTTTGCCAACCGAACGATCCGGCAACACCAAGCCCCACCGGCAGTGTCACAGCGTTCAGATGATCTTCCGTCGTCTCGAATCCGGCCTTATAAGAATCCATCCGAACCTGCGTCCAGCGAACCCCTAAATGAGGCAGTAAATCGAGACCCCCCAGATGCCACACGTACTCGCCTCTCACGCCCAGCGTATAGGTATCGGACGAAACATTATCGTTAAACGACATCCCGTACGCCTGCACATTCGTCACTTTGGATTTTGTCCGCAGGAAGCCGGCATCGGCCGACAGATGAACGTCACCCAGCCTGCGGCTGCCGTAAGCCGCGAGTCCGACGAAGTCAGCACTGTTCTTTACCCGAAGCGGCGCATTGACGGCGTGCCCCCGACCGGTACCTACGATCACGGCGCCGCCGAGACGGGTACTGGCAGTCGGGCTCACGTCAGCCCCAAAAACCGTTCCTCCGAGATTCAAATCGTAGCCTGACGTCCCGTACAAACGTTTGGCCAAACGGCGACCGCCCTTCACATTCACCCAGAGATTCACGCCGTCGGCACGAGTGGCTCGCTCCGACTGACTTGCAACGGTCTCCGTCAGAAGTGCCGTCGCATCCAAAGCTGTGTTGTAAAGACCGGCGGAAGCCGCAAGCGTTGCAATTTCATTGGTGGTTGCGACGGCGTCGTTGACCGACGCGAACCCATAATCCGCAAACGACGCCGTACGGGACAGCAAGGTCGTTGTCGTATCCGAGGAATTCGTGGAGTTAGCGCCCGCGGCATAAAGCGCATCCATCAATCGATCCACCTTCAGCCCCGGGAAACGGGAAGCCGCCGACGAATGCCGCCGAGCCGTCACGGACAAAACCTGACCGTTAAACGTCGGCGTAAATTCCAACATCAGATCGTTTGATACCAACGCTGCGGACAACTCCTCTGCGGTCAACGCGGCTCCGGTCTCACTGCTGACGATTTCGCCTACATCGAAAATCGTCGTACCTTCGGAATTTTCCGTAAGGTTCACCAACCCGATGCGCGCGTCCGAACTCAGCGCCATACTCGTCGCCTTAACAAGCGGTGTGCCCCCGGCCGCTCCTACATCCAGCATGGCGAGCGACTTGCCGTTCAAACGGAACTGTCCCCTCTGATTCTCCGTAATGACGGTACCACCCAACGCAGTCGCAGAGCCGTCCACCATGAAGACATGTTGATTGACATCCAATGGCTTGGCCAAGTACACCATGGCTTCCGTATTACCCTGCCCGTAGGCGCGGCCGCTCGCAACTGCTGCCGCTACGGCTTCTTCTTTCGTTGCTCCGACCACCAGGCTGGAATTCATGCCCACTACCACGTCGCCCATGAGTTTGTCATCCGTTCCGACACGGTCTGTCACCACCCAGGAACCGTCACCCCAGGTTTCACCACCTCGCCACGCCGGATCCAGCATCAGAATACCGCTGTGACTGAGCGTTCCGACTTCCACGGTTCCGGCGCCGGAAGTACTCCCGACATAGATAACGCCGTTCCCCGTCAATTCGTCCGCCTTCACCGTCCCCATGATGACGCTTGCATCCGAATCATCATCGGAACCGGCTGCTGAGTTCCCCAGCGCCAGCGTTTTCCCTGTCATATCCAAACGGGCATTCTGCGATAGATTAAGGCTCCCCAAAGAAACATTCTCACCGACGGATACTGAAGCACCGGCCACATCCAAAGCGCCGCCGTTTCCCTTCAGAGCCGCAATGTTATAGGCGTCGCCGTTGCGGCCGGCAATCCGAACGGCACCTTTCGCGTCTAACGTCAGCCGCCCCAGAGAACCGCCGACAGGCGTCGTTTCTGCATAAGTTTCAACGTCACCCGCCGTCTGTTGCTCTCCGATCGTGAGCACACCGTCCGTCACGTGAATATCAGCCAAATTGCCGTCGACATCCGTCACCAACTGCGAATCCGCAACCGTCGGATTAAGCTTCAACGTGCCTTGGGCAACCTCAATGCCGTTTACCCCATCAGCCGTCACGATGTTCTTGTAGGAACCGTTCACGTTCCCATGCGCGTTCTCAACCGTCGTCTGCTTCAATTCGTCCGTCTGAACGTCTACATAGCCTCTCAGGAAACTCTGATCGGCTCGGAAATTCTTGTGCGACAGATCAATGAAACCCAATTTAGCATTTCCGAAATCAATCAGTCCGTCACTTTTACCGCGTGCGCTATCCAACCCGAGAATCAACTTGCTGCGCAACGCGTTCAATCGTTCATCCGTCAATGGTCCGGTTCCAGCAGCAAGTTGATCGTATCCGAAAACGCGGATCATGCCGCCCGGGCGCAGAACCATACCGGCCGTGATAGCCGCGCTGTCCAACGCCGAAGCACTGATTTCGAGCGTCCCGCCCCGTTGAATGCTGAAGTCGCTGGCTACCTGATGGCCGGGAGCCGCCCCCGTCGAATCATTGTCGTTGGTACGGGAAAAGGTTCGATTCACCCGCAGTACACCGCCGTCGGAAATACGGATTGGAGCAGAATTGTGATCCAGGTACAGATCCAGCAGATTCACCCGTCCGCCACTGTTGATGCTCAACATATTGAGTTTCGGTATACCGGCAGATGCTTCCCCCTGGGAATTGACGTTCATATAACCACCGGACACTTCCAAAGTTGTGCCGAATTTTTCTTTATTCTTCTTACTCGCCGGTTCTGCCTGCAGAGCTCCCGAATAATCGAGACTCCCCGTCAAAATGATCTTACCGTCGCCGCCGAATGCAGCTGCCGATCTGTCTCCGTTGACCCAGACCTTAGTCGTACGGCTGCCAAGTACCACAACAGAACCGTTTTCAACGTAAACCCCGACAGCATCCCGTTTGGCCTTCGCATCAATTGTCAGGCTGTCACCTACTGCCAACAAATTCCAAAAACTTTCCGAAGCAGAACACCACTCTGGATGGCTGGGATCTTCTATCTCCCCCGACTCAGGTACGATCCACCCCTCGGAAATACCCGAATAAATGCCGTAGGCATCCCGGTTTTTACTGTTTACATTGATATTCGTTCGGTTGCCCGCCAAAACGACGCTCGGCGGCACATCCGCCCCACCGCCTTTATCCTCGTCCGCCGGATTGGGACGGATATTGATCCCCGCCGCATTGCCAAGCGCATTAACCTCTATGTTCGTCTGATGACTCTGGATGCGGGCGTAGCCTGCTTCCACTTTCAAACCGTAAGAGCGCAGTTGATCGTTGTAGGTTGCTTTGTCGTTAATCCCTACTTTCAGATTGAACTGAGTCGCCGGTGATACAACGAGTGTCGCACCGTTTTCCACGCGTGCTGCTGCGACGGTGTATCTCGCATCTGTCCGATCAACAGCACTTTCCGCATACAGTCGCGCGTTTGAACCCTCAAAGCTGACCAACGAATTATTGGAAGCATGCAGTGCCGCTACCGAACCGCCGTTTTTTCTCGCAATCGCCCGCGCAACAAAGTCTCGACTGGAAACCGTCAGTCCTTGTTCCCAATAGCCTTTGCCGATGGCAGAATTCGGTACATCCCCTCGGAAAACGCCGACGGCTACCGCAGACGAAACCGCTCCGAATTCCGACGGTACCGCGGAACGCAGCTTCAGATCGACGCTGTCGCCTTCAAAGTAACCCCAGCCGTTGCGACCGATACTGACCATCGTCCCTCGAACCGACTTCTTTGCCGCATCGGCTGCATTAATTTCCGATAGCCACATCACATCCTTCAGCACCAACGAAGCCGATCGTCTCGGATCCGCTTCCTGTCCCTGAACATGCACCGAAGCCCAATTGGTCGCCTGTCCTGCGACAAACCGATGATCACGGTTATTTTCTTGACCGGTCAGTACCCCCCCCCCGATCGACGATTTGATCCGCATCAAGCGTCAAACCATAGCTGTTAACCGTCGCAGCCGCAGCCGGCAACGCACTCAAACCCGATACCGCCACCAAAACGGCAGAACACACAGGGGACAAGGAAACCATAGTAAGCACCGAAGAGAATACCCATACGTCTTCTGAAATCTCCCTCAGACAGCCACGCTGTGCGGGAGCTCAGGCGAATTTTAGCAAGTAGAGAGTAGAGAGGTCCCCCAGCATACTGGATGGTTCATCTTGGATTTTTAGGAAAACAGCTAAAAACTTGACAAAACAGTCCACGGCTGCATACGCAGATAGGCCCCTCCCTTAAAACAGGGGCGAAGGGGGCGATAGGCGGAAGCAGTTGTCGCTTCGCTTGAACTACTTCCGCCTCAAGATTCTTGCCCACCTACCAGGACGCGGCTACGCCAGAAGCACTCTGTTATACGGACGCCTCAACCGATCTTTGGCCGTCACTAAAGCCGGTCTTTTCGAGTGTTGTTTTCATACAAATCCAAGATGAGCCTTTAGTCGTCTGCCCAGATGAAATATCCAGGTTAGTGCAATCGTCTTACCGTCCACCACCAAGGGCGTCACCGTCACCAATGCCGACATATCCGGATCCACTCCGTTGCGCACGAAGTTCATGACGCTGCGAGCGATTTCGTCGTAATCATCGATTCCTACCGGCTCCCCGGCATCATTCACGCCAAAGTAAATCCGCCCGCCGAAGGTGTTAGCAAAGGCAATCAGCTTCGTACGCGCCGACTCACACCACTTCTCCTTGAACTCGGTGTTCTCATTTTCACAAGGCGTCCATGGGTAGCGTTTCGTGTGTCGGCATTCTTCCCTCCAGTTTCCGTTCAAAATGTACAAAACTATCGTTCACCTAAAAACGAACGATAGAACAATTTTCCTCACCGCTCACCTAACTCCAAAAAGCAAGAACGCCACGCTCCCATCCCGTTTCCGGAACGAAAGTCGCGGCGTTTGCGCGTCACTCAAATTGTGCGGTCTGTACGTCAGGCCTCGGGCCGCCGGCGGATTTCTTCCACCACCACGGCGTCTTCCACCACCGTCGTGCGACGCACACCGGTCTTTGCGCGATCCCCGGGGCGCATCCCGGTCGTTTTTTCTTCCGCGCGGGCTTCGTAGGCCGCGTCTTCCCGATCTTCTTCGCCGCGCATCTCCCGCGCCATCCGGCGCTTCAAAGCTTCCACGAGATCCCCGTGACGCCAGCGCCAATACCAGCCGTAAAGCGCCAGTCCGACAAAGCAAAGAAGGAGAAACACCAGAATGCCGCCGATCAGCGGGAGCAGCAGAATCCCCAGCCCGATCACCGCTGCAATAACGAGAGCGGTACCCAGAAATTGAACGATCGGATTGACGGGACGGCCGTTGATATAAAGCGCCATGAACTGCGGTTGCCTCTGCCTAAGGAAAAAGTAAAAAGGTTCGGAAGGAGAATTTTGCAGGATTTCGCCGCAGTTTGCGTATCGTTCATCGTGAGAAATGTAAGAAAACGCATCGTTTCGCGACAGAACGCAACAAACCGCGGTTTTCTGCGTAACCCGTGTCATTCCACAGACGTTTTCTCTCGCCGGATGGTACTGTCCCTTGCCCGAATCCTTTATCATTCGCGCCAACTCGGTTTGCTCTTGATTGACAAACCCTATTGATATTTAAGGTCGGATTAAGAAAGTGCATCAGCACCGCCGGCGGCCGAAGTCGCTTCAGCCCAAAGACGTCACCGACCGTTTACAGCGAAAACACACGAATGACCACAGCAACCTGCCGGCAGCCTCTGCCCGACGTGCAGAGCACCGTCGACACCCGAAAAATCGCCATTGACCGCGTCGGCGTCAAAGGCATCACCCTTCCCATGACCGTGAAGAGCGTCGCGGGAGCTCAGCCCACCGTCGCCACCGTCAATATGTACGTGGCGCTTCCCGCCGAGCATAAGGGCACGCACATGTCGCGCTTTGTGGCGCTCCTCTCTGAAAACCTGGAAGCCTTGTCCGAACCCATGATGCGTGAACTTCTCGCGAAGATGCTCACGCTTCTTGAAGCCGACGGCGGCCGCATCGAAATCACCTGCCCCTTCTTCGTAATGAAGTCAAGCCCCGTCTCGGGCTTAAAGAGCCTCATGAACTACGAAGTACGCTTCGTCGCGGAAAAGGTGAAGGGCGAGACCACCGTCCGTCAGGAAGTAAAGGTTCCGGTAACAAGCCTCTGCCCCTGCAGTAAGGAAATCAGTGAGTACGGCGCCCACAACCAGAGGAGCCACCTCACGATTTCCCTCGTGCTCGCTTCCGACATGACCTTGGAAGACGAAATCCGCATCGCCGAGACGAGCGCCTCCTGCGAACTCTGGAGCCGCCTAAAGCGCAGTGACGAAAAGTACGTCACGGAATACGCGTACGATCACCCGAAGTTTGTGGAAGACATCGTGCGCGACATGGCGCGACAGTTAAACGCCGACGAGCGCGTTCTTGCCTATCTCGTCACCGCCGAAAACTTCGAGTCGATTCACAATCACTCGGCCTACGCGGAAATCGAACGCGACAAACGCGAAGCATAAAAATTCCGCCGCTGCGTCCGCTAAAATAGTGCGTTTGCGGCGGAAAACTCAGAGGAAACTCCTCTGTCGGGCCGCCTGATTCGGGCGGCCTTTGTGTTTGACGCCCCTCGGACAATTTTCGTTACGCCTTGTTCTGCCGTCGTAAGCATTCATAAGGCGTCTCTTTGCTAATGTTGTGCGGCTTGCCGCCGACGGCCCATCCGAAGATGACGATCTTCACCCTAGAAAGCCGCCGCCGGCCCCGTTCAACGACACGTGTCAATAAGAAAAAATGATTGAAGAACAGAAAGCAGCCCTCGCCGCCCTCCTGGGTGACGCCCTTAAATCCGTCGGCATCGAAGGCGTGACGCCGCGCCTGGATCGACCGAAGGACGCGCAGCACGGCGACTTCGCGTGCACCGCAGCGCTGCAGTGCGCCAAAATTCTCAAGAAGAACCCGCGCGACGTAGCGCAGATGATCGTGGACGCCATGAAGGCGGATGCGCGGTTTGCGGGACTGCTTTCCGCCGTGGAAATCGCGGGCCCGGGCTTCATCAATCTCACCCTCAACAAAGAAGCGGCGTTGGGCATCGTGCGCGACGTTTTGACAAAGGGCGCTGCCTTCGGTACCTCGGACGCCATGGCGGGTAAGAGCGTTCTCCTCGAATACGTGTCCGCCAACCCCACGGGGCCCCTTCATTTGGGCCACGCGCGCCAGGGCGCCTTGGGCGACGTGTTGTCCCGCGTCATGACGACGCAGGGCTACCGCGTGATGCGCGAGTTCTACTACAACGACGCGGGCGTGCAGATTGAAAACCTTACGAAGAGCGTGAAGGCCCGCGCCCTGCAGTTGGAAGGGAAGGCGACGGACGCCGACTTCCCGGAAAACGGCTACCACGGCGACTACATCATGGACATCGCCCGCGACTGGATTGCCAAGAAGCCGATCACGACGACTGCGGGCGACGTAGTGACGCCTTCCGGCGACACCGACGACGATCAGGGCATCCGCCGCTATTCGGTGGCGTATCTGCGCAACGAACAGGACAGCGACTTGAAGGCTCTGGGCGTTGCTTTCGACAACTTCTACCTCGAAAGCTCGCTTTACACCGACGGCCGGGTCGAACGCGCCGTTGAAGCGATCAAAAAGGCCGGCTACACCTATGAAGCCGATGGGGCGCTTTGGCTCAGAACGACGGATCCCGCCTTTGCGTACTTCAAGGACGACAAAGACCGCGTGATGAAGAAGAAGGACGGTCACTACACGTACTTCGTCCCCGACGTGGCCTACCATCTTGCGAAGTTTGAACGCGGCTTTACGCGCGCCATCAACATCCAGGGGTCGGATCACCACGGCACCACGGCCCGCGTCCGCATCGGGCTGCAGGCCGCCTCGAAGACGATGGGCGTCACCATTCCCGTCACCTTCCCCGAATACCTCCTGCACAAGATGCTCCTCGTAATGAAGGACGGCGAGGAAGTGAAGATGAGTAAGCGTGCCGGCACTTACGTGACGCTCCGCGACCTCGTCGACTGGGTGGGTCGCGACGCGGCGCGTTACTTCCTCGTTTCCCGCAAGTCCGACGCCGAATTCGTGTTCGACATTGATCTTGCCGTCAAAAAGAGCGATGAAAACCCGGTGTACTACCTCCAGTACGCTCACGCCCGCATCTGCTCGGTGTTGAAGCAGGCTGAAGAAAAGGGTTGGAAGGTTCCTTCGGCCGAAGAAGCCGCAAAGCTTGACCTCTCCGCGCTTTCGACCCCGCAGGCAAAGGCCCTCATCACGAAGATGTCGGACTGGGCCAATACCCTCACGGTTGCCGCCCGCGATTTGGCACCGCACCTGATCTGCGTGTACTTGAAGGAACTCGCCGCGGACTTCCACGCCTTCTACAACGCCGACCGCGTGCTGGTGGAGGATGAAGCCGTGCGCAACGCACGCCTGGCACTCCTTCTTGCGGCACGTCAGGTGTTGCGCAACGGCCTGGAAGTGCTCGGCATCTCGGCTCCGGAACACATGTAACTCACAGAGGAACGACGAATGCCGGCAAAAAAATCCTTCGGCGCCGCGGCGCTCTTTTGGTCCTTTGCGCTGGGGGTCACCTTGGCGCTCGTCGTCTGCGCCGGGGTCTTCAAAGTCATCAACGACGCCCCGGTGCCCTTTGTGACGAAGGTGCAGACCGTTCAGAACGAAGGGGACGAACTGCGTGCCCTCAAAGATCCCAACCAACCCCTTTATAAAGAAGGTCAGGGAACGGAACAGAAGTCGGCGGACGCCGTCGCCACCATCACGGCGGCGGGTACGTCGGACGGCCCTACGACGGCCCCCGCGGATCAGGCTGCCGCTGACGGAAAAATCGACACGATGCGCTACTGGGTGCAGGCGGGCGCCTTCAGCCAGAGCGCGGACGCCGAAAGCATGCGGGCCCGCATCGCCTTCATCGGTCTTGACGCCGCCATCAATTACCGCAGCGAAGGCGGCAAACGCCTTTACCGCGTACGGGTGGGGCCTTTTGACACTGCGGCTCAGGCCGAAGAAATCAAGCAGAGTCTCGCGGACAATGCGATTCAAGGCACGGTAATGCGCCTGCAGGACTGATTTTTTTAGGATAAGGAACTACGATGTTCACACGCCGCCGTTTATTGGCTGCTTCGGGAGCGGCTCTTTCGCTCACCGCCCTTCCCTTTACGGCCGACGCTGCCGCCGTTGCCGGCAAGGACTACCTTTTAGTGCGTCCGGCCGTGCCCATGGTGGGCAAACCCGTCATCATTCATGACTTCTTTGCCTACACGTGCCCGCACTGCCTCACTTTTGCGCCCGTGATGGAAGAATTCGTGGCCTCGCTTCCGAAGGACGGTTCCGTCAAAGTGATTCCGGCGCCCGTTGCCTGGAATTCCACCTACGAAATCTTCCCGAGCACTTACTTTGCGTTTGAAGCCCTCGGGAAGCTCCCCGAACTTCACATGCCCTTCTGGGAATGGGTGATTAAGGAAGAACACGACTGGAAGAGCACCGAAGACATGTCGGCGGACGTCACGAAATGGGTGACGGGCCACGGCATTGGCGAAGCCGCCTGGAAGCGCACGCTCGCGGGGTTTTCGGTCGTCGCCAAGTCACGTCAGGCCTCCGCTCTCTGGCAGAGCTACGGCGTGGATTCGACGCCGTCCGTCGGCGTGGCGGGCAAATATCTCACGGCGCCGCATTTGGCGGGCACCCGCCGCCGCACGATCGACGTGCTGCGTGAATTGATTGAACTCGCCAAACAGTCGGCTTAATTTCAAAGGGGTTACGTCATGCGCATTTTCATCACCGGGGCTTCGAGCGGCATCGGAGCCGAAATGGCGAAAATCTTCGCCGCCCGCGGCGATACGCTGGGACTCGTGGGCCGCAGCGAGGAAAAACTCGCGGCGGTGAAAGCTCTGCTTGCAGGCACCGGGCACGAAACCTATGCGATTGACGTCACTGATCGGGAGGCGGTTTACGCCGCGGCCCGAGATTTTGAATCGAAGGGCGCAGTGGACACCGTCATCGCAAACGCCGGGATTTCCATCGGCGTCAAGACCGAATACGCCGAAGACATTGACGTTCTGGAACGCGTTTACCGCACCAACGTCTTTGCGATGGCCTACACCTTCCAGCCCTTCATTGAGCCGATGCGCCGGCGCGGCCGCGGGCATTTCGTAGGAACGGGGTCAGTGGCCGGCATCCGGGGGCTCCCGGGGAGCGAAGCCTATTGCTCAAGTAAAGCCGCCGTCATCAGTTACCTCGAAAGCCTCCGCAACGACGTGAGGAAATACGGGATCGACGTCACCACCATTTCACCGGGCTTTGTACGGACGCCTTTGACCGCTAAAAACCCCTACAAGATGCCCTTCATTCTGGACGCGGATGAATTCGCGCGACGCGCCGTGAAAGCGATCGACGCCCGCGTCTCCTACCGCACGATTCCGTGGCAGATGGGAATTGTCGCGAAACTTCTGCGGATGCTTCCCAACGGGGTCTTTGACCGGGCCGTGGCCGGACGCGGTGAGAAACCGCGCGCCGGGGAACTCTGAAATCGACGATGCCGGCGGTAAGCCGGCATTTTTCTAACACCTAATCTAACAAAAATCTAGGCTAATCTAACATTCGACGTGTTAGATTAGTAGATTAGGCGATAAGAAAAGCGATTACAATTTCCCAGATCTCGCTGCTTTTTTCACCTTCTTTTCCGCCAGAAGCCTCCCCTCAGGCGACACGCCGCGTTCGTACGCGGCACCCGCGCGGGTCATGATGCCTTCTAGGTTGTAGTCGTCCCACTTGTCGCGATTCAAATCCCGCCTCTCACGAGTCGATAGCGTTGCTTGGGACTATTGGGACGTTCCGTTCCTTCAATCAACCCGCGCTTTTTCAAGTCTCGCAGGTGTGCCGCAACCGTGTTTCTGCTGAATCCTGAGCTTTCCATAATTTCAACGATGGACATAGAACCAACTTTTTCCAATTCGGTCAACAATGCAGCATCAAAATCTACACCATACTTTTCAGATTTCTCGCTGTCGGAAAGTCGCCGCTTAAAGAACGTAATCTGGAAAGCGGACACAAAATCCTTAAGTTCGGCTTCGGGCATTAAGGATTCCTGCAATACTTGGTGAATCTGTAGAAGTCCGGTACCCCGATTTTCAATCACATATCCATCTTCACCGTCAAAGTCTTTAAACGGTGTGAATTCCAAAAGCTGAGACAGCCGCGTGTTCCGTGTAGCAGAAATCCCGTGCGGCAGGCTGTTGAAGGAAGAATCTCCGTAGAGTCCGCCTGGATTCAGAATTTCCAACCGATCTGCATAAAGATTAATTTGAACTTGGGAGCCCTGACCTTCCGGAGAGTAATCACGATGCTGCAGAGCGTTGACAATGGCTTCGCGGCAGGCCAACAAAGGGTAGTCCGTAATCTCTTTACGCAAGGCACCCTGAATAAGTGCTCCCTTATTCATATATTTTTTCAACTGTTCCAATGCATTCATCAGCATTTCCGGAATGGAACCGTTGAGCGGAAGCGAATCGATATATCGGATTGCTTGTCCCTGAGTTTGAGCTTTGGTAACGCCGGGATAGACCGTAAACGTAATATTGAGCCGGGGAAAAAACTGCTGAGGGAATATACCGGCCACCAGAAGTCCCGAGAGCGTGGGAACATAGCGCTTCGAATTATCCTCTGTGGGCACGATTGCGCCGAGCTTCACGAGGATGGCGTTTGAATCCATTTTCCCAAAAAACCGAGGCGAAATTTCTTGATTACGCCGGACGATGGCTCCCAATATCGAAGGATCAAGATCGTCCATGGATGCTTCAGTAACCGGGATTCGATCGTAAGCTGGCTGATGATGAAATTCACGCAACCGATCAACTTCGTAGCTGGTTAATTTCTTATCACCGTCTCCGGTGCGGATAAAAGCCCCCGAGTACATACCTCTTTTAGTGATGTAACAGGGTCTTTGATCCAGCGGTACGGGATCAACAACAGCAACGACAATTTCGTGTTCACCCACAGGATACCGTTCAATGTTGAGATGGCAGGGCGGAGTGAGGTCGCTGCCGATTCTCAATAGCGCGTCATGTATCTTTTTAGCATCAAAGTCAGTAGCCGGTTCAAAATGATGCTTTTCGTCCAACCCCAAGAGGATAGTACCGCCCCCTCGATTAGCAAACGCAGAAATCGTTTCCGCTAAATTTTCCGGCAGGGCCTTTCCGGCCGCTTTCACTTCGTACTTCTGCGTGCCAGAACCAAGTCTTTTCATAGAAATGCCGCGAGGAAACTTGCGACTTTAGTTGCGAGAGGAATCGCGGCAAAGCTTGATTTTTGAAGGACTCCCGTAGTTTTTGCTGAACGTTGTCGGTATGATGAGACACGTGAAGAGGACATTGTTGAACCCAGGGGAATACGTTGAAAGGACTGAACACATCCAAGAACGCCGGCAAACTGGTTAAGTTGACGAAACTTAACCGGACGGTTTGTGTTCGTCTGACGGTCAGCCCGGAGGATTCCGCCAAATTGTCGGAGACCCATGCCCTCTATCGGGATGCCTGCAATTTTGTCGTACCCATCGTTTGCAAAAACAAGGAGAGCCGTTTGTGGCAGCGATTCTCCTTGCACCATGTGGCCTACCCGAAAATCCGTGAGAGGTTCCCGGCGCTGGGGGCACAACTGGCGTGCAACGTGATTCGCTCCGTCTCGTCGGCCTATAAGACGGAATTGGCGAATCACCCGCAGCAGCTGAAACAGCCGGAACTCAAGGCGATCTCGTTTAAGAATCCCTCGGTGCATCTCGATAAGAACACGATCACCTACCGAGATAACGGCACGGTCAGTCTTTACACCCTGAAAGGACGGGTGGAAGCGACGTTGGCACCGGGAGATCGCCAGCGCTTGTTGCTTGCTTCCGGCAAACGCAAAGAAAGTAATCTCGTGCTGCACCGCGGCTACGGAAAACGACCGGATTTCTGGGAACTGCACATCACTGTCGAAAACGATGTTCAGCCCGTTTCTCCCTCAGAACTTCAGACAAAAGAAGTGATGATGGGGGTTGATGTAGGAGAAAATAATATGGCTGCCGCTTCCACGGGAAAACTGTGGAAAGCCGGAAAGCTCAAGCACAATCG
>UQUM01000020.1 GCA_900544255.1 uncultured Sutterella sp. | reverse complement strand
GAACGCGTAAGCCCCGGTACGCCGGGCTATGTTCGACGAAACAGGAAGCCTCGCCCGTCAGGGCGGGGAGCTGTCACTCTAAGGCTTTACCCCAAGAAGGCGGCAGAAAGTTCCGTTTTGGTTTATTCTGCGACCCTCATATTGTCACCGCAGACGTGTTTTACGGAAGGCGTCTGCGGTTTTTACTCTTTAGGTGATAAGAATAAGTTATGACTCCCGCTGAACGCGCCTTCTGCTGCCGCTACTTCTCTGAATTCTTCCGCGGACTCTTCCATGATTCCGTCGGTTCTTATTGGCCTGCGGTTTCCGAAGCGCTTCAGGATACGACGACGCCCATCATTGTTACGAAGGCCGAACGTCATGCGTGGGCCAAACTCTTTTTTGGGGTAGGGGCGGAAACGATTCCTTTGTCGGAAGCGGCCTGGAGTAACGAGATGCATCTCACCAATCAGTCGCCGTGCCTTGCTGCCCGAGAAACGTATCGGACTGCCGGCGTAACGATGAAGACGGACGACAACCTGCCGGAAGACCATCTGAGCGTTCTTTTGGGATTCCTCGCGTACTCCATCGAAAATAAGCGCGACACGAAGGTTTTCGTAAAAGAACACTTCGGTGAATGGCTCGACAGACTTTCCGCGAAAGTTCATGCGACGGCCGAAAATAAGCCGATTCTCGTTATTTGGGATGCGTTTGATCTCTTTCTCAAGAAAGAACGGGCATTAGACGCTGCGGACTAAAAAGGGAGGCTGCTTCCCGGGCTCCGTACTCCGGATTGGGTACGGGGCTTTATTTATTCCTCCGGATTCATTCCGGCCAAACACGTCGCCACATCGTTCCACGTCGTTTCAAAGCACCCAATTTCCGCGCGGTGTTCCGTTACGATCGTCATCAGCGTATCTTCACCGACGGTTTGATGCACCGTGTGCGCAGCCGTTCCGTCGCGGTTCGTCACATGCAGGGGGCCGTTATCCGTCACAAAAACGCCGGGCAGCTTCACGGCACATTCATTCATCCCCCAGGCCCGATAAAAAGCAGTCACCGGATCATCCGCCACACGGGCAAATTGATCGTCCCCATAGAGACGCTTATAGAGGTCTTCCACCGGACGGTCTTTCGAAATCACTTCCAAGTCGATCGCGATCGGGCAGGAAGCAATTCCAACGCCCACAAAGGTACCCGTATGCGAAATCGTGGCATAAAGGGGCGTAATGAGATCTCCGTCGCGTCCTACGATCAGAGGCGAGAAGGGAGGACGTTCCTTTAAGACCGCCCCGTATTCAAAGAAGCGGCGCAGAAGGTAACGGAGCATCAGTCGCACCCAAAGGTAGTCGGCCCGACGTTTTAAGCTCGCAAACGACGCCGCGCGATGTTTGGCAGTGTCGGTGAGCCAGGATTCCACCAAATCCGCCGGCGGCAGTTCAGGATTGCGGGGCATGGTGAGAATCAATCCGTGAGCGTCTTTGATCGTTGCAGAAGCCATGGGTACAACCGGGGAAAAGTTTCGAAATGCGAAGCCTAACACAATCGCGGGAAAGAAAGTTTGAAGCCGTGCCGAAATCGTCAAAGAAGAATGACTTTTTTCAAACAACGGAAGCGGAATCTTGTGCCCCGTCAGAAAATCCGCCGATGTTCCATCTATACTCGAGAGGTTCCTTCGAGGAGACCCTCATCCAGCCGCCACAACCGTCCGAACCCGGCTCGACCGCGGGGCGACGCTTCTTTTCGTCCGTACGGGATGCCGTCCGTCCACTCTCAACCCGGCGAGCCTTTTGAAGGGCCGCCGGGCAACAAACGACTTCTGAGGTCGCGAAAGCCGCGGGCTGGTTGCCGAAAACCAAGGACACCGGCCCGCGTCGTCGTTATTTTTCCGGTGCCGCTTTGGCTTCGCGCGCCGCGTGACGTTCGCGCAGAATGTCGATGACGTCCGCTAATTCCAGGTTTTCCGCCTGCAGGAGAACGAGAAGGTGATACACCAAGTCCGCCGCTTCGTTTCTCAATTCTTCCCGGTCGTGCACGGTGGCCGCCAAGGCCGTTTCCACACCTTCTTCGCCCACCTTCTGAGCAATGCGCTTCGTGCCTCGGGCGTAGAGGCTCGCGGTGTAGGACGTGGCGGGATCGGCCCCCTTACGGGACGCGAGGAGCACTTCCAAATCCCGCAGGAACTGCCAACGGCTCTGCAGGTCCCCAAAGCAGCTCGTCGTCCCCAAGTGACAGGCCGGCCCCTCGGCGTTTACCGTGACGAGCAGCGTATCCTTGTCGCAGTCTGCGGCCAAATCCACGAGATTTAAAAAGTTCCCCGAGGTTTCGCCCTTCGTCCAGAGCCGCCCCTTGCTGCGGGAGAAAAACGTGACGCGTTTCGTTTCGAGCGTTTTCTGAAGCGATTCGCGATTCATGTACGCAAGCATCAGCACGCGGCCGCTCACCGCATCTTCGATGACGGTGGGAATAAGTCCCGCGTTCTTGTCCCAATCGAGGGTTTCAATGTCGTTTTGAGTCAGCATGTTCTTACCTCCGTGCCGTTGTCGGCCAACCAGTTCTTAAGTTCCTGAATGTTGATGATTTGTTTATGAAATACCGACGCCGCAAGAGCGCCGTCCACGCGGGCGTCTCGAAACGCCTCAAGGAAATGCCGCATTTCGCCCGCGCCGCCGCTCGCGACCAAGGGAACTCGACAAATGGTCCGCACGGCTTTGAGTTGTTCGATGTCGTAACCCCGGCGCACGCCGTCTTCGTTCATCATGTTGAGAACGATTTCACCGGCGCCGCGTTCCTGAACTTCTTTGACCCAATCAAGCGTCCGGCGCCCCGTGACGCGGGTACGTTTTTCGTCCCCGGTGAATTGATTCACCCAATAAATGCCGGTCGACGGATCTTTCCAAGAGTCAATCCCCACCACCACGCACTGCACGCCGAAGCGTTCGGCCAAGCGCGTAATGAGCGCGGGATCGGCAAGTGCCGGGGAATTCACGGAAATCTTGTCGGCGCCCGCCGCAAGAAGCCCTGCCGCGTCTTCCACAGAGCGAATGCCGCCTGCGACGCAAAAGGGAATGTCGATCGCTTGGGCAACGCGCGTCACCCAAGTACGGTCCACCGTACGGCCGGCGGGGGAGGCCGTAATATCGTAAAAAACAAGTTCGTCGGCACCTTCTTGCGCGTAGCGCCGTGCCAGGGGCACGATGTCCCCCACCACTTCGTGGCCGCGGAATTTCACGCCCTTCACGACGACGCCGTCCTTCACGTCAAGACAGGGAATAATGCGTTTGGCTAGCATGAGAGCGCCTCCTTTACCGTAAAGCGGTTTTCCAACAGCGCGCGGCCGACGATGACGCCTGCGGCCCCCGCATTTTCCGCCGCCCGCACGTCGGCCAAGCTCGCGATGCCGCCCGAGGCCTGCCACGCCACCTGCGGGAAAGCTTTGGCCAGCCGCGCATAAAGATCAACGGAGGGCCCCGTCATCATTCCGTCGCGGGCAATGTCGGTGCAGAGCACGTGCCTTAACCCGCAGGGGAGGTACGTCTTAACGACGTCGTCAATCAATGCTCCGGACGTTTCCTGCCACCCGGCAGTCGCTACCTGAGCCGAACCCAAATCCGACACCCGGACGTCCAAGGCGAGCACGATCCGCTCAGGGCCGAATTCCGTGAACCACAGCCGCACGACGTCGGGGGCCTTCACCGCCTGCGATCCCACGACGACCGCCGTTACGCCGGCGTCAAGAAGCGCCTTCACATCGTCTCTCGTACGAATGCCGCCCCCGGTCTGAAGTTGAACCTTAGAGGGCAGCGCATCAACAATACGACGGATGAGCGGCAACTGCCGCGCCGCCGGATTTTTGGCGCCCGTCAAATCCACGAGATGCAACCTCGGAGCACCGGCTTCGGCATAGTCTGTGAGGCGCTTTATGGCTTCATCCCCGTAGTCCGTCGTCGCCTGAAAATCGCCCTGACGCAGCCGCACCACGCGACCGTCCAAAAGGTCAATGGCCGGAATAATCATGCGAAGACTCCCAAAAAATTCGCGAGGAGCCGGGCTCCGGCGCGTCCGGAGCGTTCCGGGTGAAACTGCACGCCCATAAAATTCTCCGTTCCCACGGCCGCACTGAACGTTTCGCCATAGTCGGCCGTTGCCAAGGTCGATTTTCCCACCGGTACCGCATAGCTGTGTACGAAATAAAACCACGCATCATCTTCGATCCCGTCAAAGAGCCGCCGAGACGGCGGCTGCGTGCGGTCAGGCTTAACCCGGTTCCAGCCCATGTGGGGAAGAGGAAGCCTCCCGGTTTTCAATTCCTTCACCGAATCCGGTAAAAGTCCCAAGAGTGCCACTCCGGGGGATTCTTCGCTTTTGCTCGTGAGAAGCTGCTCTCCGAGGCAAATCCCCAACACCGGCTGCGTCGCCGTACGGATCAACTCCGTCAATCCGCGCTCGCGGATTGACGCCATCGCTGCGCGCGCCGTCCCCACGCCGGGGAGAAAAATCCGGTCGGCGCTTCGAATCGTTACAGCGTCGCACGTGACGATCGGCTCAACCCCCAAGCGCTTCACCGCGGCCGCCAGCGAGAAAAGATTGGCGCAGCCCGTATCCAAAATTACGACTTTCATCAAAGCACTCCCTTGGAAGAGGGCAAATCCGAGTCTTCCACCCGTACGGCGTCCCTGAGGCTCCGTCCGAACGCCTTAAAAAGACTCTCAGCGGTGTGGTGATCGTTCTTTCCCTTCGCCTTCAAGTGCAACGTAATCCCCATCGTCGTCGTGAGCGAGCGGAAAAAGTGTTCCACCATCGCGGTCGATAAGTCGCCCACACGGGCGTTTTTAAATTTCGCTTTAAAGGTAAGCCACGGGCGCCCCGAAATATCGAGCGCACACCGACACCGGGCGTCGTCCATCGGAAGGAGAAACCCGAAACGACGGATGCCGCATTTGTCCCCCAACGCACGCCGTAGCGCTTCCCCCAACGCAAGCCCCACGTCTTCCACGGTGTGGTGATCGTCCACGTTGAGATCTCCCCGGGCCGTCAAGTGCAGCCGGATGCCGCCGTGCACCGCAATCTGATCGAGCATATGATCAAAGAAACCGATGCCCGTGGAAATCCGGTTGTCGCCGCGCCGGTCAAGCCACACCTCAACGGTGATGTCCGTTTCCCGCGTCTTGCGCACGACCTTTGCGTACCGGTCCACGGTCGCGGGCGAGCCCAAAATCCGCCGGGCAACGATGTCCCAGTTTTCGCCCTCGGGCCCCACCCGGCAGCCCGTGACGCCCAAGCGGCGCGCCAATTCCAAGTCCGTATCCCGGTCGCCCACGACGAACGTATTTTCGGGATCAAAACGACAGGGGTTCAACCACGCGGCGAGAAGCCCCGTCGCGGGTTTGCGGCAACTGCAGCCGTCTTCAGGCTTATGAGGGCAGACCAACACTTCATCCAGACCGGCACCGGCGCTTTCCAGTACCTGCTCCATAAGGCGCTGAGGCCCCTCATACGCAACCCGGGGAAAAGACGCCGTGCCGAGTCCGTCTTGGTTGGAGACCATCACAAGCTTAAATCCGGCGATTTTGAGTGCGCGCAGGGCAGGAATCACCCCGTCCACAAAACGCATCTTCTCAAAAGCGTCCACCTGAAAGTCCGCGGGCTCTTCAAGGATCGTTCCGTCCCGATCGACGAAAACGACTTTCTGCAACGTAGGATTTTTCTCGGCGCTCATCGAGACAGCCCTCCCAATTTCGTAAGAGCCGATAAAAGTCGTTTATTTTCGTCGTCAGTACCGACGGTAATCCGGAGCGCATCCGCCAACCCCGGCTGCGACGCTTGTTCGCGAAGAATGATGCCCTCGTTGCGAAGTGCGAGATACGTGCCGCGCGCGTCGGTGAAGCGGGCCAGAATGAAGTTGCCGCAGCCCTCATACACCGCCGTCACCCCGGGCAGGCGCTTAAGCGCTTCCGTGAGTTCCAGGCGACGTTCTTTCATCGCTTCAGCACGGTGCTGCATCGCAGTAATGCCTTCCGGCGAAAGTACCGCTTCAGCCACCGCCGCCACCGGTACCGGCACGGGGTAGGGAGCAATCACTTTTTTTATCATGCCGATCACTTCAGGGGCGCCGATAAGCAACCCGCAGCGGATTCCCGCCAACGCAAACGCCTTAGAGAGCGTACGGATGATGACAAGCTGCGGCGCCCCCTTCAAGCGATCCTTTACGGAGGCTTCCGGGATGAAGTCAACATAGGCTTCGTCTATCACGAGAATCGCACGGTCACGTGTCGCGTCGATCAAATCTTCAACGACAGCCGGGGTGAGGAGACCGCCCGTGGGGTTATTGGGGGAACAGGCGAAAACAACCTTAATCCCCGGATCCGCGGCAAGCGCCGCCCGCAGGGCCGCCGGATCGGGCAACCAACCGTCTGCTTCCTTCGTCGTCAAACGCACCACGCGCACGCCCGCAGTTTCGGCCGACACCGAATACATGCCGTAAGTCGGCGGGAAGTCGAGCACGGCGTCCTCTCCCGGCGTACAGAAGGTACGTACGAGAAGATCAATCCCTTCGTCCCCGCCGCGCGCCACGACGACACCGGCGGGATCCACTCCCGCGTAGGCGGCATAACGCCGAATGACTTCTTCGGGCTGCGGTTCCGGATAGCGGTTGAAACGCGCCAAGACGTCGTCCGTCAAACGAAGCGCAGCAACGTCGTTGCCTTCGGCGGACTCGTTGGCGTTCATCCACACCTCACCGCGGCAGCCGGCTTCGGCAATGATGCGTCGGGCAGAGGCGTAGGGCGTGAGGCGCTGCACTTCGGGCCGCGCCAAGTTTTGGGGCGCCGTCATCGTTCAGTCCTCCGCCTTAATTTGAGCAAGACGCACGAGAACGGCGTTGCGGTGCGCGTCAAGTTCTTCGGTATGGGCAAGAAGCGCAATCGTCTCCGCCAGTCCCTTAAAGCCAGCGGGCGTCATTTCCTGCACGGTCATACGGCGCATGAAGTCCGCCAACCCCAGGCTCGAATAGGCGGCGGCACACCCGTAGGTGGGAAGAACATGGTTCGTGCCGGTTGCGTAGTCGCCCCCGGATTCCGGCGAATACGCGCCGACGAAAACGGAACCGGCGTTCTGCACGGCAGGTACCAGGTCGCGTGCGTTTTTCGTCTGAAGAATGAGGTGTTCGGGAGCGTAACGGTTAGACACCGCCACGGCTTCGGCCAAGTCCTTCACCAAAATAATGCGGCTCGCGGAAAGCGCTTTTTCCGCAATCGCACGGCGCGGGAGCTCCTGCAGCTGCCGCAGGGCTTCGGCGGCCGCTGCCTTAGCAAGCGTCTCCGAAGGCGTCACCAACACCACCTGAGAATCCGGACCGTGTTCGGCCTGAGAAAGAAGGTCCGCCGCCACAAACGTGGGGTTTGCCGCTTCGTCGGCAATGACGAGAACTTCCGAGGGGCCTGCCGGCATATCAATGGCTGCACCGTCCGTACGGCGGGACACCTGGCGCTTGGCTTCGGTTACGTAGGCGTTGCCCGGTCCGAAGATCTTCGCAACCTTCGGAATCGAGGCCGTACCGAAGGCCATTGCGGCAATCGCCTGAGCGCCTCCGACTTGATAGATATCCTTGATGCCGCAGAGTTTCGCAGCGCAGAGAATGGGGTCGGCGACCGGCGGAGGCGAACAGAGAATCACCTTATTGCAGCCCGCGATCGACGCGGGGATCCCCAGCATCAACACGGTGGAAAAAAGCGGCGCCGTACCGCCGGGGATGTAGAGACCGACGCTGGCGATAGGACGCGTCACCTGCGTGCAGATCACCCCCGGCATCGTTTCCACCGTCACCGACGCCAGTTTTTCCGCAGTGTGAAAGCGCCGAATGTTGTCCGCCGCCGTTTGCAGGGCCGCGCGAAATTCCGGCGTCGCGCGGTTCCAGGCCGCTTCCACGGCCTCATCCTCCACGCGCATCGCCTTGACGGCAACGCGGTCAAATTTTGCCGAGAGTTCCCGAAGCGCTTCATCACCGCGCTTTTCCACATCCGCGAGAATCCCTGTCACCACCTCCGTGACGCGGGCGCCGGCAGCGACGGCCGGGCGCTTGAGGACCTCATCGCGTTCCGTTTCCGTGAGCGCCGACCAATCCACGGGTTCGGCGAACGTGAGTTCGGACTTTTCCATGTCGGACATCATTATTTCTCCGTCAAAAGCAAAAAATTAAATGGCTGAAAATCGGGTTATTCCATCATCTTCTCAATAGGAAGCACGAGGATTGAGGAGGCGCCGAGCGCCTTTAACTGTTCCATCGTTTCCCAGAAGAGGTTTTCCTTGGAGACCATGTGCATCGCCACCTTCGTCGCATCGCCTTCCAAGGGGAGAATCGTCGGATGCTCGGCCCCGGGGAGGATCTTCGTAATGGCGTTCAATTGTGACTTCGGAGCATGCAGCATGATGTATTTGCATTCGCGGGCCCGGGCAACACCCTGCATACGAACGAGGAGCCGTTTGATGAGCGATTCCTTCGCGTCCCCCATCGCGCTCTCGCGGGCAATAAGGCAGGCCTTGGAGCGGTAGATGACTTCCACTTCCTTAAGGCCGTTTGCTTCCAAGGTGGCACCGGTCGACACGAGGTCGCAGATCGCGTCGGCAAGGCCCGCCCGCGGCGCTACCTCAACCGACCCCGTCAGCAGGCAGGGCTTAAAGGCAATGCCGCGTTCGTCAAGCGCACGCTTTAAAAGCTGAGGGTAGCTCGTTGCGATGCGGCGCCCCGCCAAATCCGACAAGCCGTTCCACGTCTGATCGTTGGGAATGGCAATCGACAAGCGGCAGCCGCCGAAATCAAAGCGCTTTAACGTCCGATAGGGGGAGGGCATCGACTGCGCACGGCGCGAAAGCACCGTTTCCTCGAGAACGTTTTCGCCGATGATCCCAAGATCAACGACGCCGTCCATCACGAGCCCCGGAATATCGTCATCGCGCACCCGCAGGAATTCCACGGGGAGGTTTTCGGCGACCGCGAGGAGCCGCTGTCCGGAAAAACGCACGCGGATGCCGCAGCGTTCAAAAAGATCTTGGGAGTCGTCTGCAAGGCGTCCGCTTTTTTGCAGGGCGATTCGAAGACGGGGGGAGTCAGTCATTTTTCATTCCTCAAAAGGTCAAAATCGGTATAGGGGTTCGCTGCAGCCCGCGTCGGAATGAAAAACCCTCGGAAGTTTTTGACTTCCGAGGGTTCGTAGGGTGTTTCTGCTTGAGTTCGCGCCTGAGCCGCCGGAAGCCTTCCTTTGAGGGTCTTCCGCGCGACCGCGCCTGAAAGACTCTCTTTCAGGTATGGTGGTGATGGCGGCGGAGCTGAGCAGAAATAAACATCTTTTTCAATCGCTAAAAAGTGAAATCAAGGGCTTCAGGAGGTCTGAAGCGGTGAGGGCATTCTGCCACAGAGAAAAACCGGAGCAAGGGGTGAAAACGCAAAAATTACCTTTTGACAAGCACCTTTGGCAAAAGTACTTAGGGAAGTTCCCTTGAAGCTCCTCCAAAGGCGTTACTCAACGCGACGATTGATGACCCAGCGACCGAAACGTCGGCCGCAGGTGCGTTGAACAACGCCTTTCTCCCGCAAGAATCGGATTTTTCGCTCAACGGTTCGTAAAGCAATTCCCGTGCGATCTGCCACCGTCTGTAATGTTGCCGCCGGATCCGAAATCAGAACCGGAAGTATTTTGGCGACCGCCGGATCTTCGCTCGCTGCCGCTGCCGTAAGGCCGTTTCCCTGAGCTTCCGTCGACAAAGAAAGCGTATGCGGAACCTGTTGCAGACAATCCGAAAAGCCGACGGCGGAAGTCGTATCTGAAGCTGGATACGTTGCACTGAATTTCACCGTGAGATCCCACCCTCGCAAAGAATATTCCGGTTGCGGTTTACCCGCCTCGCGGCAGGCGTCGCAAATTTTCCGAATGCCGCGTCCCCAAGTTTCAACGTACCCGGCCCGATAAAACGTATTGGCAATATCAGGGTTATACGGTCGGGACTGGTGCCGGTCAAGTAGCGTTTGAGTCGTCCACCCCGGCGGCAGAACGCCGGTGTTGCTGATATACATGGCATCGTCTTCGATGCGAATCTGAATGGGAACGCTTTCTGCATAGTTGTTGTGAATGAGCGCATTAAAGACCGCTTCACGAACGGCGGCCCGCTCAAAAGGGAAACGCTCCAGACGCAACTCGTTGCTGTATAAGACAGTGGCCTTGAGATATTTGAGATAGATGAGATTCACTACCTGATCGGCGATCTGAAGGAGCGAGCCGTGAAGATCGTCGTGGTACAAAATTTCAGAAGCCGAAGAAAACTTGGCGATTTTGACAAAGGAACCGGTGATGAGCCGCTCCGGGTGCGAGTAAAAGAGGAGAACGGCGGCCCGCTTCAACTTTCCATCAGTCAGCAGTCCCAACTTTTCGAGCAACTCTTCGTCACTAACTTCAAGATCCTCCGGGGGAACCCGCCCGCTGCGTCGGGCCTCTTCGCGGAAAATACGAAAACTCGCCGGATCGAGATCAGCGACCTTGATGAAATCCACTGGGGCGGCATCCCATTTTCGCCCGGTCTTAGCAAGCAAAAATTCCGTCAGCAGCGATCCTCGGAGTTCTTGCTTGGTGCTGCCGCAACGATAGTGATATTCGCCGCGGCAACTTACCGGGTAGGCGACAGGCGGAACAATAATTTCGACGACGTTTTTTCCTTCGCGGTTCAGTAGATTGACGTCCGCGAGGATCCCCATGCTATTTCGGATTTTATTCGGGATATCTTCCAAGAGCCGAGCTGCATCCGGCACGCCATTGACGGAACCGTCATCCCGTATACCGATATAGATCCGACCACCTTGAGCATTGGCAAAACCGCAAATCCATTTCAAGTATTCATCCCGCCAAGACTCTTTGTATTCTACGTTTTGACTTTCCACCATGGTAATAATCTGATTTTGTTTGATTAAAAAAATCACCTGCGGAATTTCCACAATCTTTTCCCGCCACTAACCGCCATTCTAAATCAAAACCGCCATTAACCGCCATTTTTTTGCACAAACCGCCAAAAATCAAATTAAACAGACACGCATCCTGCAGATTTCATAAAATTAACATTTATTAATCTCTATCCTCTTCGGATCCCGTTATGCAGTCACTTTGGATGGTGGTGTCAGCCGTCTTTTACGCCCTTTACGGACTATCCATCAAATTCGCCGGTGCCGAAGGCGTCGGCGCTTGGGAAGTGCTTTTTTACCGATCCTTTTTCGGACTCATCGTCTTCTTCATACTGATGCACCGCCGCGGGATTGTACTTACGACCGAACACGCTTCGGCGCACTTCGTCCGCTCGTTCGCAGGCATCGCTGCCATCGTCGCCGGGATCTATTCCATCAGTCACCTCAACCTGGGGCTGGCGATGACGTTGAACTACACGGCGCCCCTTTTCTTGGGGACGTTCGTCGTCGTGTATTCACTCGCGCACCATGCGCGCATCAACTGGGGCCTGATAAGTTCGCTCGCCCTGGGGTTTGCAGGCGTCATCATTCTCTTGGGCCCCACGATCGGTCCGTCGGAATACACCGCCGCGGGCGTCGGCTTATCCGCGGGGCTCTGCACCGCCCTTGCCACGGGTTTTGTGAAGCGTCTCGGGCGTTTTCATGAACCCGATGCCCGCATCATCTTTTATCTGATGCTGGCGGGAAGCGTGACGGGTATCGCAGCCGTTGCCTTCACCGGCGGCTTTTCGGCCGTCACCGCAAAGACGGCGCCCTGGATTCTCGCATTCTGCGTTACGTCGACTTTAGGGCAGCTCCTCTTGACGCGTGCCTTCAGTCACGGGAACATGGTTTTAGCCGGAGCCCTGCAGTATTCCGTCATTCTTTTTTCGACGCTCTTGGGCGTATGGGTATTGGGTGACGAAGTGACGCTCGTCGCCGCCGCTGGCATGGTGCTCATCGTCGTGTCGGGACTCGCCGCAAGCTGGTTTACAAAGAAGGAAGCTGAGGAAGTCAAAGCCCTCAAAACCGCTCAACCGGAATTTAAGAGCCGTAACCTCACGGAACGTGACAAAAAGAGGAAATAATTTTTTATACAACACCAAAGACGGACAGTTTTCTTGCAAAGACAATAAAGTATGCATAATTTGCATATAAATAATTCTCTAAAGTGCTCGGATATCGTAGAATTACTTCTATGCGCAGTTCTCAAACCGTTCGGATTTGAGAACTGCTATAGCACAAAACCTATGGTCAGCCTGATTAAATTAGGGCGGAACCAATAGGGCGCACTTAGCCTGCAACCCCAACCAAAAAGAGGAGAGTCCGACGCGGCGACGGCCTCAAAGCGGCGGAAAACAACGAATGACCCAGCGAAAGATCCTGTACGGCGTCTGGAACGGCGTCAAGTACGACAACACGCAGGGGGGCGATGAGGCTCCCGAAGGGCTGAACCTCTCAGCTCTCACGAATTTCAATCCCGGCAACCCCATTGATGCTTTCGTGGGGGCCCAGGGTTTTCTCGTTTTTGATGCCAAAGTGCCGCTTGCGGGCATTTTGCTGCGCTACTACCGCCGCACCCGGGAGTCGAGCTGCGGGCGCTGCACCCCGTGCCGTGTGGCGTCGATTCTGATGGAAACGGCGCTACAGGATACGATCAACGGCTACGGCCGCATGGTGGACTGGGATCACATCCTCGAAAGCGCCGAACAGATGCAGGAAACGAGTCTCTGCGGCATCGGGCTTACGACGCCTGCCGCGATGATCGGCGCCATCCGTTTCTTTTTGCGGCGCCTCATGGCCGACCCCCGGGATATTTCCGGCGACATCTATACGACCGTGACCGCCAAGTGCATCGAAGCCTGTCCGTCGCACGTCAACATTCCTCGCTACATCAATTATGTAAGAGACGGCCATTCGGATCTCGCCATGGGCGTGCTGCTGCAGCACTATCCCTTGGTCGCGACCTGCGGCCGTGTCTGCGTGCGTCCCTGTGAAGCGGCCTGTCGACGCCGCAGGGTGGATACGCCGGTGGCGATCCGCGACGTGAAGCGCTACGTGTCGGACAATGCCGGAGCGTCGGTCGCCGAGCTCTTTAAAAACATCCGTCCGGTCACGGACGAAACCAAAGCCCGCGTGGCGGTCGTAGGGGCAGGCCCCGCGGGCTTGAACTGCGCCTATCATCTCCTGATGAAGGGTTACCCCGTCGATATTTACGATAAGGACGAGAAGGCGGGGGGGATGGCCCTCCGGGGGATTCCGCCGTATCGGTTGCCGAAGGGGATTCTGCAGAGCGAAACGGACGCCGTCAAACACATGGGCGGCACTTTCTATTACGGTCGGCGCCTGGGTGAGGACATCACGATTTCAAGCCTTTTTGACGCGGGTTACGGCGCCGTGTTCTTGGGGATCGGGTGTGCCGAAGGCGCGTACCTGGGACTTCCCGACGAAGATCGGACGTTGAAGGGGTACCGCAACGGCATCGACTTTCTGCTGCAGTGCGAAAAGGGCGTTGCCGTCAATAATCCCCCGGTGTTTGAAGGAGACATCGTAGTCGTCGGGTGCGGAAACGTCGCCATGGACTGCTGCCGCACGGCGCAGCGCACCGCCACGGGGAAAGTGCACGTCGTCTATCGCCGCACCATTAAGGAAGCGAGTGCCGACCACGAGGAAATCGAGGCCGCAGAAGCCGAAGGCGTTGAATTTCACTTTCTCACCAATCCCGTCGCCATCGTGAGCGAAAACGGGGAGGTGACGGGCGTTCGCGTCACCAAGATGGAACTCACCGAGCCTGATGCCCGCGGGCGTCGCGGCGTGAAGGCCATACCGGGAAGCGAATTCATCATTCCCTGTAAGACCTTGATCGCCGCCATCGGCCAGAAACTCGAGCGCAACGTCTTCTCCGAAGCCGACGGCGTTCAGCTTGACCGCCGCGGCAACATTTCGGTGACGGAAGCCCTTGCCACGTCGCGCCCCGGGGTGTTCGCGGGTGGCGACTGCGCTACGGGTCCCACGACTTTGATCGGCGGGCTCTCGCACGGGCAGCGCGCCGCCGACAGCATTGACGAATACTTGTCACGCGGATCGGTGGGGTTCGTGCCGCGCTCCCGCATGGGGAAACTCATCCGCGACTGCCGACTCCTTGAAGACGACGAACTTGAAACGCCGCAGGTGAAACTTGAACGTCACCCGTGTCCGCATCTTCCCATTAAGGAACGAGAAAAGAACTTCCGGGAAGTGGACGTCACCTACACCGAGCACGACGCCATTAAGGAAAGCGAACGCTGCATGGCCTGCTACCGGCTCTTTGCCGTCGTCACGCCGCGGCCCATCCCCGGCAACGACCAAGAAAAAACCCCGATTAAATTTGATACCCCGATTGATTACTCGAAGCTGGGGGTGAAATAAATGAAAGCCTGGATCAACGACAAAGCCTTCACCTTCACGGAAGGCGAAACCGTTCTCGCGGCCGCCAAGCGCCTCGGTGTTTTCATCCCGACGCTCTGCGCTTATCTCCCGCTCGATCACACGCCGGGTACCTGCCGCCTGTGCCTTGTGGAAATCAAAACCGAGCAGGGCAAACAAATCGTCTGCGCCTGCAAAACCCCTTTGACCGACGGGATGCAGATCTGGACGAAAACGCCGGAAGTGCGCTGGCGGCAGCGCCAACAAGTAGCCTGGATTTTTGCCGACCACGATCAGAACTGCTCGAGCTGCACGCGGTACGCCCACTGCGAACTGCAGGACTTGGCGCTTTACGTGGGCCTGCAGCACAACGGCTGCAACGGCCGCTTTAAAGCGGTGCGCCCCATCGATACGTCCGCAAACGGCCTCGTTCGCGACGTAACAAAATGCGTGCGCTGCGGCCGTTGCGTCGAAGTCTGCCGCAACATTCAGGGGCTTTCCGTTCTCACGGTAGACGGTCTCGGCACAAAATGCGGCATCGGGATTGCCGGGGCCGACCGTTGGGCAGATTCCGCCAAATGCGTGCAGTGCGGCCAGTGCACTCTGGTCTGCCCCACGGGAACGCTCTCGGAAAAGGACGAAACCGACAAGGCACTTGATTGGTTGAACGACCCCGACATCAAGACGGTCTTTGCGTTTGCCCCCGCCGTACGCGTCACGTTGGGCGAATCCTTCGGCGCGATGCCCGGCACCAACGTCGAAGGACAGATCATCGCAGCGTTGAAACAAATGGGCGCGGACTACGTCTGCGACGTCAACTGGGCGGCGGACGTGACGATTCTGGAAGAAGGGACGGAACTTTTGACGCGCCTTCAGCCCCAGGGAACGCTTCCCATGATGACGAGCTGCTGTCCGGGTTGGGTGAATTTCGTGGAGAAAGTGCATCCCGAACTTATTCCGAACCTGTCGACGACGCGCTCGCCCCAGGCCATCTTCGGCTCGCTGGCAAAAACGTGGTTTGCCAAGACCCACGGCATTGATCCCAAGAAGCTTCGCTTCGTGTCGATCATGCCCTGCACGGCGAAAAAAGACGAAATCCGTCGCACGCAGCTTACCAAAGACGGAATGCCCGACACCGATCTCGTCCTCACCGTCCGAGAATTCGCGCGGCTTCTGCGCCGTCAGGCGATTGATCTTCTGACGCTCAAACCCGAAACCTACGATTCACCCTTCATGTCCGAAAACACGGGCGCAGGCGCCATTTTCGGTGCGACGGGGGGCGTGATGGAAGCCGCTTTGAGAACCGTGTACTTCAAGGTCACGGGCAACGAACTGGGGCCCGTCGAATACACGCCGGTACGCGGCATGGCGTGGTTTAAGTCCGCCGAAATCGACATGGCGGGCACCAAGGTACGCATCGCCGTCGTGCACGGACTGGCGAACGCCGAAAGGGTCGCTCAGGACATTGCGGCCCGCCGTTGCCATTTCGACTTCATTGAAGTGATGGCGTGTCCGGGCGGCTGCATCAACGGAGGCGGCACGCCGCGGCTGCACAACACTTACATGAGCCGCAACGAAGCACGCATGGCGGGGATTTACGGTGTGGACGAAGACAGGCCGCTTCGCCAGAGCCACAAAAACCCGGAAGTCATCCGTCTTTACGATGAGTTCTTAGGGGAGCCCAACAGTCACAAGGCGCATGAGCTTCTGCATACGAACTATGCGGATCGAAAAGTGGCGCCGCGGCGCGAGAATGTGCTCGACATTTGGGAACACTTGAAAGCCGTGTAGCCCTTCTCTCCATGTTGCGACAAAGGCCGTCTTCTTCAGAAAAGGAAGACGGCCTTTTTTCAGATCATTGAGACTTGGCCAGCCAAACATAGATCTGTCAAATTTGTCACAATGGAAGTACCTTCCTGAAATCAGTCTCTAGGAGGACACCATGACGCTCTAGAGCATCGGTCTTCCGACAAAACAGTCAGACATGTCCAACAGCACCATCCGTCAACGGGAGGCAGCAGGACTCATAGCAGCCTCCGGGCGGACATTGACGGATTCGAATCGAAGAACGCCGGAAATCACGAACACAAAGTCGTTGGTTAGGCACGAGTTTCGTCCTGTGCTACAGTTCTCGTGTAAGCTGATTCCTCAGTTTTTCTTTGCGAGTGTGTTATGTCGATGACTTTCGAAAAGCTCCCTTACGGTATAGCCTCATTTGAGGGACTGATTAAGGATGGATTTGCTTACGTCGATAAGACACGTTTTATAGAAATATTGGAAGATCTTGACACGCTCTATCCCATTGTTATTCGGCCGCGTCGCTTTGGGAAGTCGCTGGTTGTTTCAATGCTGAAGGCTTACTACGACCAAAATTTTGCCATTCATTTTTCAGAAAATTTCCAAGGCACTTATATTGAACAGAACCCGACCCCCCTGAAGGGAAAGTACTGCGTGTTAAGGCTGGATTTTTCTGCCATCGACATCAACCCGCTTGAAGTCAACTTCTGCAAAAAAATGAACAGCGGAATGCATGACTTCTTTGAGCGCTACCCTATTGCAGGGTGTAAGGAATTTTTATCCAAGGAGTTTGAGCATCCGGCCGTCATGTGGCTGGAGTTTTGTAATTTGGTACGCCCGATAATCGGCAAAAAGCTCTATTTGCTGATTGACGAATATGATCAGTTTGCTAATGATGTACTTGCTTCGGATAGAAAACTATTTGAATTGATCACATCAAAAGAAGGCTTCATCAAAAATTTTTACGCTGCCGTTAAAGACAGCACAGACAATTTTGTCGCACGGACTTTTATCACAGGCGTCACACCAATTACTTTGGACTCGATTACATCAGGTTTCAATATTGCCTGCAATATTTCAGGATATCCTGGAATTGCTGAGTATTTCGGATTTACTCCGGAAGAATTACGACCGTTAATCGATACTGTCTTGAAGAAAATTTCATATAGAAAGACGACAGAGGAAGTTTTTTTTCGAATGAAAGATTACTACAACGGTTACAGATTTAGTAAAAATAATAACAGTTCCGTTTTTAATGCTTCAATGTGCCTTTACTATTTAAATTACATTCGCCACAACGGAGCAGAACCTGATCAGCTTAGCGATCCTGCAGTATCTCCTGACATAAAAAAAATAAATGGTATTTTGTCCTGCGGTAACGCTGAAGAAATTCGCGCAATTGTTAAGAACGTATTGTCAGGATACTCTATACCGATAGATACTCTCAATACAGAATTAAATCTTAATAAACTCTGTGAACTTTCTCGCACTGAATTATTATCGGTATTTTACTACTTAGGTTATCTGACCTACGCCCCGGAAGGCAGAGGGCTGGCGTGTCCCAACAAAGCCATTCGTGAAAGTTTTTTTAATTATTTTGTAGAAACCCTTGAGGGAAACCGTCAGGTACTCTTTGGTGGCGAGGCAATGAACCAAGCTCTTAATGCCTTGACAAAAGGAGATATTACACCTTTTATCAAATATGCAGCGCGACAATTCAAAGACTCGGTTCGACTCCACGCCGGAGCACATCTCTCCGAAGCTGCCATTCAATACTATTTTTTAGGAACGGCAAACCGCACGTCTGATTTTGTTGCTTCGATAGAAGAGGAGGCCGCTGGAACAGGTTATGTTGATCTTGTGTTAAAGCCAGCCCCCGAAAGCAAAGCAACGACTACGTATCTTTTAGAATTTAAGTATTTGCCGAAAACTACCGCAAATAGCCAATCAATCGTTTCAGAAAAATTGAGAACTGCTCAAGACCAACTGACGAGATACGCCTCTTCCGGTACTTTTTGCGATTCAGAAAAAATTGTTAAAGCAGCGCTAGTATTTGTCGGAACAGATCTCGTTGCGCAAGAAATAACCTCGTACAGCTAAAAATATTGATTGTACCATCAACAAAAAAATTTAACTCATCAAAAAAGTTTTTAGCTGTAAAAGACTTCTGTCATTAATATGTAACTTTAACCGAGGAGCCTTAAAAAATCGTATTAAAGGGTTCCAAAGTCATTTACCAAGTTTTATTTTTTCTCTAAGAGGGATTTTATGAATTTCGTTTTATCTGACCGCGTTTTCCCCGAAATCCTCGCTTGGGGCGAAGAACTCGCCGCCATCCGACACGACGTGCACAGCACACCGGAATTAAAGTTTGACACACCGAAAACCGTGGCGCGCATCGTGAAGCACCTCACGGACTGGGGCATTACGGTTGACACCGATATGGTGAAGGGCGGCGTCATTGCCGTCATTGACGGCACGAAGCCCGGTAAAACCGTAGCGCTGCGTGCTGACATCGATGCGCTCCCAATGCCCGACGCCACGACGAACACGTGGAAGAGCACGCATGAGGGGAAGGCGCACGCCTGCGGTCACGACGGGCACCAGACGTGGTTGATGGGGGCCCTTCGTTACCTCAGGGCGCACAACAACTTCGCGGGCCGCATCGTCGGGATCTTTCAGCCCGCAGAAGAAATCGCCGAAGGCGCGCAGGCCGTGATTGACGCCGGGGTGCTCGCAAAGTACGACGTAAAGGAAATCTACGGTGCCCACACCGAACCCCTGCTCGACAAAGGCACCTTCGGGTTCCGCGTAGGGGCGCTCCAAGCCGCTTCCGACTCCTTCTGGGTGACGGTAAAGGGCGTCGGCTGCCACGGCGGGCGGCCTCATTTGGGCATCGATCCGATTCCGGTCGGGGGACAACTCATCAATGCGCTGCAGACGTTGGTTTCCCGTAAGCTCAACCCCGTGGACACGGGCGTCGTTTCCATCTGCTCGGTAAACGCCGGCAGCTTCGGCACTCCCAACGTCATTCCGCCGGTGCTCACGATGAGCGGCACGGTCCGCACCTTCTCCAAGGAAGGACGCGAAATGATCGAACGAGAATTTAAAAAGATGGTGACGGGAATCGCAGAAGCGAACGGCTGCACCGTCGAGATCGTCTATAAGCACCAGTGCGCCGCCGTCAACAATGCCCCCGAACAGACGAAGGCCGGCATTGCCGCGGCCACCGCGATGTACGGCGCCGAGCACGTAGTACCCGATATGACGCCCTTTATGAGTTCGGAAGACTTTTCTGCATACCAGGCCGTCATTCCCGGCGCCATCATGCGTGTAGGGATCCGTGATGAACAGCATCAGGCGTCGTTGCACAGTCAGATCTTTGACTTTAACGACGAGGTGCTCCCCGCGGCGGCGTCCCTTATCGCGAACATCGCACTCACGCGATTAGAGGCTTTGGCTTAAAAAGGAGGCGCGCGTTCAGTACGGCCTGAAGAAAAGCCGTACATTCGATCTAAAGTACTTTAATAGTTACGGTAGCCAGTCTCGCTTTTATAAAACCGGCAACGCTATCGGGAGGATCCGCACTGTTGGTATCCCGAACCGCTACAATGCGGCCTCCCGTAAGGACTGGCCCTTTTTAAATTATGAAAAACATCGTTGTTCTCATTTCCGGCCGCGGCTCCAACTTCGCCGCCATCGCCGAAGTCGCCCGAAAAGAAAATTGGGCTGCGGATGGTGTCGCGATTGCCGCTGTCGTGAGCAACCGCCCCGACGCCGCAGGCCTGGAAAAAGCCAAGGCGTTCGGCATTGCCACCCACGTCGTCGATCACAAGGCGTTCGACACGCGCGAAGCCTTTGAAGACGCCATGATGAAGGTGATTGACGCGTATCACCCCGAAGTCATCGTCTTGGCGGGCTTCATGCGCATTCTGACGCCGCACTTCGTGGATCACTATGAAGGGCGCATCCTTAACATTCATCCGGCGCTCCTGCCGTTATTCAAAGGCCTCGACACCCATCAGCGGGCGATCAACGAAGGCGTGCGGATCGCAGGCTGCACCGTTCACTTTGTCTCAAGCGAACTCGACGGCGGCTCCATCATCGGACAAGCCGTGGTGCCGGTACTGCCGTCGGATACGGCAGACGCCCTGGCGCACCGAGTGCTGCGTTTGGAACACATCCTTTATCCGCGCTCGGTGAAGGCAGTTGCCCAAGGCCGCGTCAAAATCGTTGACGGTCGGACGATAACGGACGACGAAACCGCGAAGACGCTTGCAGTCTTTGACGGCGAAACGGGCAGCGTGGCTTAACTTGTAAAGCTAGAAAAAACATGTCGGAACAGAAGAAATCCACCAAACACATGCCGTTTTCCCCGGTGCGCGTGAAACGCACGAAGACGGAATCCCCCCGGATGACGGAACGCCAGCGGGCGGCGAAAAAGCGTCAGAACGAGGAAAACAACCGCCGCCGTAACGACGCGGGTCGCAAGGGTACGCCGAGCCAGCACCGTATGGTGAAATTGGAACCCGGGAAAGTGCGCATCACGAGTCTCATCGCGGACGAATTGACGCGCGCCTTTACGGTGATTTTGAAGTTGGACGGTCCGGCGGACGTCCTTATGAAGGCGTTCTTTAAGAGTAACCCCAGTCTCGGAAGCCGCGACCGCACGATTCTCGCGGAAGCCATTTTCTACGGCCTCCGACATTTGGCGGGGATCGCCTTCCGCATGAAGCCCATGAAACCGGCACGGGCACCGCGCGTTGCCGCGCTTTTGACGTTGGCGCTGCAGTACGGGGAAGGGGCGGTACCGAAGGAAGTCGCCAAGGGCGACACCGAAGTCCTCGCGAAGCTTCTCAAAACCGACATGACCCGCGCCCCCTCGCACGTCAAGGATGAAATGCCGCAGTGGATTCACGACCGGCTCGTGAAGCAGTTCGGCGCAGACGAATGCCGCGCAGTGTGTGAAGCGAGTTCCGGCTCCGCCCCCTTGGATCTGCGCGTCAACACGATGAAGGCGAAGGGTGAAGACGTCATCGCTGAACTCGCCCAACACGGTGTGGAAGGGCACCCCATGACGATGTCGCCCGACGGCGTGCGGCTCACCGCCAAACCCGCCCTCATCCGTACGCCCCTTTACCAGGAAGGCCGCATTGACATTCAGGACGAGGGGAGCCAATTGATTGCGCGCCTCGTCGGCGCCAAGCGCGGCGACATGGTCTGCGACTTCTGCGCGGGCGCGGGCGGCAAAACGCTCGCCTTGGGGGCGCAGATGAAATCGACGGGGCGCTTGTACGCCTTCGACGTCAATGAAAAGCGCCTGATGGGCCTGACGCCCCGAATGCGCCGCGCGGGGCTTTCGAACGTGCACCCGATGGCGATCCGTGACGAGAAGGACAACCGCATCAAGCGTCTGCGCGGAAAATTCGACCGCGTACTCGTTGACGCCCCCTGCACGGGTACGGGGACGCTGCGCCGCAACCCGGATCTGAAGTGGCGTTTATCCCCGGAAGAACTGTCGCGCATCAACGGCTTGCAGCATTCCATTTTGGAAGAAGCCGCAAAACTCGTGAAGGCGGGCGGCCGCGTCGTGTACGCCACGTGCTCCATGCTCTTTGAAGAAAACCAAGCGGTTGTGGAGGACTTTCTCGCGAAGCACCCGGACTTTGAACAGTTGTCCGCCACCGAAGTTCTCGCCAAACAGGGAATTACCATTCCCGCATGGGTATCGGAACGCTTCGGCGCCAACTTCGTAATGTTGCCGCATTTGAGTGACACCGACGGCTTCTTCGGTGCGGTTCTGCAGAAGAAACTCCCGCAGCAAGCGGAACCCGTAAAACCGGAAACACCGACAGAAATTGCTGCGGAGACGACGGAAGTCGAAAATCCGACACCTGCTGCTAAAGCAGACAAGACTTCCGCATAATCTTCCTTTCAACGCCCGGCGAACCCACTGTCGTTGCCGGGCGTTTCTTTTCTGAGTTCGATCATGTCTGAAAACACTGAACAGAAATCTCAGCACTGATCCGTCAAAAAACTTCCTTCGGGGGCCGTCATCGAGGGCAACCGCGTCCTTTTTCGCTATACCCTGCCAGCCGGCGCCGCTCTAAGAGCATATCCCAGCCGCCGACGCGCTGTCGAAAACGTCGATCGCTGCCAGGCGCAATAATCAGAAAGAAACGGATTGGCTCAACCGCTGCACGCCGTCAACTGCCTCTTTCGGGATCGTAAGGAAACGGCCGTCAAAAATCTCATCATGTCACTCGTAACCTTACTGGAGTCCATGGGGGACGCCGGAACAAAAAGAAACTCAGCGGGAAGCTGCCATCCGATGTCGGCAAGAACGAGCCAAAGTGGCTACTCTCAATTAAGGTAAAATTCGAACATTACATTCAGGCGGCGAACGTTTCTTTTCCGCTGCTTTTTCATTTTCAACTTAACGACTTTTTCCCTCATGGCTGCCGATACTTTTCTGCTGATCCCGACCATCCCTGAAGACGCACCGCTTCATCCTGCCGCCGCTTTAGCGGAAAAGGTACCGACGGCGTCCGACATTACGGCGGTTTTAAACCGCATCGGCAAAAAGAATAAAAAGCCCGTTGCCTGGTTGGTGACGACGATGGCAGCAGCCATTCGTTCCCGTCTCGGAAAGAGCCCCGCAGACGTGGAAGCTATGATGACAAAATTGGGTTACAGCGAAGCTGTTGCCAAACGCGCTGCAGGATACTGGCGTCTCTTCCTCTCGCTGCGCGATGCGATGGAATCCAACGTGCGCGGCTGGAGCCAGTCGGATACCGAAAAGGCGGTTGATGCAGAGGACAGCCTCCGCGATTTGTTGGCGAAACCTGAAAACCAGGCATCGGTCGATTTTCTGCGCGCACTTCTGTCGCTCACGGCCTGTTGCCTCGGCAGCGCTGACCCGGATGCTTTGGGTGAAGACATTCTCGCCGATGAGGCCGTGGCCAGCATTGCGGGGATCGGCACTGCGACGATGATGGTGGGAATTCTTCTCGGGTACTCAAGTAAATACGACGAGGTTGACGAGGAAGAAGACGCCGCCGGTGCAAAACTCACCGAAAACGGCTATACCGAAACCGCGGAAAAGTTCTGCAGCGATTTCCTGCCGAAATTGGCGCCGAGCAACCAGGTGTTCCTCGCCATGTCGATGAAGCTCTTCATTCAGAGCATGACCTTCATTTTCTCGGATCGCGAACGCGCCCGCCGTTGTCGCCGCAAGGCCGGCCTTGAAAGCAAGGAAGTCGTTCAGGCCATGGTGGCGATGGCGCAGACCTTGGAAGACTTCAGCAAGTGCCTCGCGTTCCACGTGAAGGACATTGATATGTCGAAGGTACGGCTTCCCAATCCCAAGACCCAAGACGCGGCGGTGGAACGTTGTGAAAAACTCGCTGCCTCCATTTCGAAGGCCTTTATGCAAGTCAACACCGAAGAAGGGAAGGCGCTGCGCGGCTGCTTGTTCGGCATGAACCACATGTTCGCCCTCTTTGAAGGTCTCACGGAAGACGAACATATCGCGCTGCAGTCTTCGATGGATCAGATGGAATTGGGGTACTTCCCGATGTGCATCCAGACACTCACCTACGTGGCGTACAACGAAATTGAGCACGCCGAGGAATTGGCCAGGACGGAAGAAGAGAAGGCGGACGCGAAGTAATTTCGCCGGTTATAGTTATTTTCTATGCGGGAGTGTACCAACAGGGTGTACTCCCGCAAGTCGTCTGCAGAGACTGCATCAAAAATCTAAAATAATTTCAAACAGGAACACTCTGGGAAGCTGCCGACAATGCCGATACTGCAATGGGCAAACGACGGAGACGCCCGACGCGAAGCTAAAAACGTTCCTTTTCATCTCCTGGAACGCATCAAGATTTACGGCACCTCGAACGAAAACGGGGAGAGCGAAAACCTGCTCGTTCACGGCGACAATCTCATTGCGCTCCGCGCACTGCTGCCTTTTTACCGCGGCAGGGTGATCTACGTCGGAAACTGCTCCTTTGAAAGCATGGTCGAAGAGGGGGCTTATATCGTCGACAAGACCCGATACTTAAAAAGTATTTTCAAAGACGGCAATTCAGTTTCTCTCATCACACGCCCACGGCGATTCGGGAAGTCACTCACGCAGAGTATGCTCAAGAGCTTTCTTGAGATAAATTACGAAGCGCCGGAAGACACCGCGAAACCCCGACGACTCTTCACGGGCTTTGAAATCCTTAAAGACACCGCCTTCTGCGAAGAAAATCTCGGCCGGTGGCCGGTTATTTTCCTGAGCCTCAAAAAAGTGGAGGGGGACGACTACGCCACGGCACTGCGCCGCTTGGTATCGACGGTCGTCGACTGTGCCCAGGAAGTGGATTTCCTTTTGGAATCTCCGAAGCTTAAACGCAGCACCAAAGCCAACCTCACGGCGATCCTCAACTTGAAGGCGCTTGCACCCGACGACCAGAAAGACCTCATAAGCGACAGCCTGCAGATGTTGGTCAACGCAATGTATGAAGCGTACGGACGCCGGGTCGTTGTTTTGGTGGACGAATACGACGTACCGCTCAACAAAGCTCGGGCGAACGGCTACTACACCGGCATGAGGAACCTGGTGCGGCAAATGCTGGGAAACGCCCTTAAAGAAAACCCGCGGCTCAAAAAAGCCGTCGTCACCGGGTGCCTCAGAATTGCCAAGGAACGCATTTTCACGGGCTTTAATAATTTTGGCTGCCACTCCATAGCTTCCGCCTCCTTAAGCGCCGTCTGCGGTTTTACCCCGGATAAAGCTCACGCGATTTTGAGGGACTTCAGACTGCTTGCCTTCGAAGAAGGGACTCGAGCCCATTAAGACGGCTGTCGTTTTGGAACCACCGAAATCTATTGCCCGTGGGATCTCTTGAGCTTCTGCCGCGACAAGACGTTCGCAGCTGTCGAAAGATCTGCCGCCCAAGAAACGACCTATCCGCACTACTGGGTCAACACCAGCAGCAACGACATCGTGGATGAATGCGTACGGTACGCCGACGAAAGTTATCTACGGATTCTGAAGAAGCTGTTAGCCGGGATTCAGGTGGCAGCGCCGATCATTGACGAACTGTCTTTTTCGGAACTGGATCATTCGTCGGATAAGCTTCTGAGCCTTCTTTACGCCTCGGGTTACCTCACGAGTAACGGCACCGATGCCGAGGGCAACGTCATTCTGCGTATTCCCAACGAAGCCGTCCTGGATTGTTTCGAACGCCGTATCGCCGCCAGTTTCGAGAAAAAAGGCGTGAACACGGTCTCTGCCGGTCGAGAAGTGACGGAAGCCCTTTTTGCAGGACATCCCTTCAAAGCCGGCGAACGCGTGAGCGAATTTCTGTCCCGCGCCATGAGCCTCAGGGACGGCGGCAGCGAAACTTTCTATCACGGGTTGGTTTTGGGGCTCTTCAACAACGAAGAGAAAAACCTGAGTTCCAACCGAGAAGCGGGAAACGGGTACCCGGACATCTGCCTCACGGACTCGGAACGAGGCGTCGGCGTTATCGTGGAACTCAAAAAAGCGAGGGCCGCGGACGAAGACACCCTGGCTGCCGCCTGCGAAGCCGGACTGAAGCAAATTCTTGACCGTAAGTATTACGTACCCTTCATCGGCACCGAAATTCGTACCATCCGTCTCTACGGCGCCGCGTTTTGCGGGAAATACTGTCGGATGATTGAGAAGTCCTTTGAAACCAAAGATCTGAAACGTTAACGACGAGGAAAGCCCTGTGTCGCCCATCAAACAGGCCTTCAACATTGGCTCTTTCGACAAAGCCAAGAAGACAGGCTGTCATATAGTGGACGAGCAATACAGGCAACGGAGGACCGAATAACCGCCAACCGATCCGAATGGGACGGTATGGTGAAGGCTGTCAGAATCGCTATCGAAGGAGGCTGCATTCGAAGGCTTTTCGTAACTGCCAGTGCCTCTGACGGAATCGACAAACTCACTTTTGCCACGGACATTAGCCATCATCCGTCGTTCGCCGGCCTGTTCGTTTTTTCCGCCGCTGAACTCCGAAACCTGGTCCGGCAAGCCATCGACACCGAAGCGTACCGTACAACGACGGACGCGGTATTCCGACAGAAGGCGGAAATCTATAAACGTTTCAAATTCAGCACCGAAACTCGAGATTGGATTTTCCCGCCGACCGTGAGTCTGTACTATCTCTCTACATGGCAGAGAACCCAAAGAAAACCGCTGATGCTGTTTGAAGCAATGAACGACATCGATTACAAGTATGTATTAGAAACTAAACTTTAGCGAATCAACCGTCAACGAAATTGCCTCCCATGGCACTGATTTCAGCTTTAGACGCTTTGAATTCTGTCGCCACCGACCGCCAATCCGCAATGACTTTCTGCATCGAGAGCGTCATCGCTTTGGCGTCTTTCGTCGAGACCCCGAAATAGCGCGACATGCTCACGGCGAGATCGGGATCCGCCAACGTATCGTTCGCAACGATAGGGGTATTCAGGAGTCGTACGCGCTGCTGAGGCGGGAGGAGGCGTACGCCGTGAAACGGTACCAAACGCCAACCGTTGGTCTCACGGGCGAACCAAAAATCTGTCAGCTCGTCATGACGGTTACCGGTTAGAGTGTTAAAGAGCAGCCGTCGAAAGAGTTCTCGAAGATCATCTGTCGGTGCCGCGCCGCTACGGTTGAGAATGTCCGCAATGTCGGCATAACCTGAGGGAACGGCGGCAATACCGGGACGCTGACGTTTCATCACCAGGGTGGCTGCAGAAAGGCAGAATAAGGCGAGGCCTTGTTCATCTCGGTCAAAGCGTTTTTCCAGATATCCGCCGCCTGAAGTACTTTCGATATATTTGTTTTCGACTGTACTTATTCCACAGCGACGGGCCAATGCCATGCCGATGGCCTGCCAACGCGCTGAATTGACGCCGGACGTCAGCTCCGACGGTCGCAATACCCAATCGGAAAACAACCCCGACGTCGAAGCCTCACTGATCAGAGCCTTCACCGACCGGCCGCCTAAATCAGAAAGAAGCGGCTCCAACAAGCGAAGCTGCGATTTAGTCAAGGTATCAGGCGCATCGCGAAGGCGCTGCAGGGCATTGACAACATCAGCAAAGGTTTTTTTCTCAAAATAATCGATTTCAGATTTCGTTTGTTCTGAATGAACTAACGACAATGACAAAGCAGAAAACCGACGTAAGTTCGAACCCAGTGACGTCCACAGTTCATCCGGAGAAGACAGACACTCAGTATGAGGCATTTCCACACGATTTATTCGCGCCGACTGCAACCAATCCGTCCACCATAAACCGGGGGCTGTATCCGCTACAAAGCCAAAGAGGAAGCGTCGGTCGTAAAGATCAGTGCTGCGTCCCGGATTGCCGTATGGAGCCGATAAGTATTGCACACCGTCCTTCAGCGGCAGGTCACTGCCAATGGAAAATCCTACGCGCAGCCAGGCCGGATCATATTGAAAGGCCATTGTCCGCGATTTGACGCGGGCTGCCGTATCCCATACCAAGCGCCCAATGAGGCGACCGGGCAATACCGTGGATTGATGGGAGAGACGAATTTCAAGCACCTTAGCCATGGTCACGCATCCGTTTTCGGTGCGCGGATACGCTTGGGCAACCGCTCGTTTTCAAGAGCTTGGGCGAGAGGATCAATGCCGGCAATATCGGCCATCGGCGTACCCAAGTCCAATGCGAAGAGAACGGAAGCCACTGCGCCGATGGCAACGCCGCAATTGCCGTTTTCTATCTTAACCAACGTGCTCAAACCGATCCCAGCGCGTTCCGCCAGCGTGGCCTGGGGGAGGCGACGCTTCAATCGGGCCGTTCGGATATTGTTACCGAGCACTGACAAAGATTCTTCAACCGCGAGCGATGGACGCATAATGTTTAGATCCTAGTTGTTGATAGCGATAACGATTCATATTATGTTCGTTATCTCGACTTTTTGCAAGACCAGCCATTACCCGGACAATTCGTGGCATACTGCCTAGTTTCCTCGAGTCTGTACTTAATTTAACCATTCGTATTGCGGTTGTATTGCGCTTTTCTAGTTCATATCTAAACTATTAAAGTAGTTACCTTCAATTCAATTTCCTTCTTTTCGCCATGTGAGTGATCCTTTACAGCGACACCGGCCTCCTGTTGTACCGATTTCCCCTCTAATGTTTGCTTCAGGCCGCCCAATCCCGGATGACATAAGACTTATCTATCGCCGGCCGCTTACGTTCTGACATGTTCTGCATCGGTTTTCCTTGGCTCGTCTTGAAATAAGCCCGCTGTCCGGGCGTTGTTGCCGGATGCAGCCAACGTCAATCCAGCTCGTTCAGCGGAAAAGCCGCTAAAGTATTTGCTGTACTGTTATATCCGTTTATACTATTCCAAAAAGAAACCGCTGTGCTTCGTTCTTCCATAGAGAAAATGAGACTGATCGACTTGATCGGCAGCGCCAACTCCCCAAAAACGAGGATCCGGTTGAAACGAAAATAAATGGTCTACTTTTTGGAAATCGTGACTCAGTGGTCAACCAAGCGATTTAAACGCGCTTATTTTTTGAGCCGCAAACCGCTGTCGCTCAGCGCAACCCCTGCCAAAATCAGGGTGCACCCCGCTACGGCCACCCACGTAATACGCTCATTTAAGACCGCAACGGCGGCGAGCATGGTAATGACCGGCGAAAGATAGAGGAGATTCGTCGCCCGCATGGCACCGATTCGGTCTACGGTGACGTTCCAGAGAATGAAACAAATAGTCTGCGCCACCAACCCCAAGTAAAGAAGGTGCGGCAGCACCTGCCAAGAAATAATCAGGTCGAAATTCGTATTAAGAGGCTGCAGGGCAAAGTAGGGCGTCAATGTCAGAAGAGCGTAAAAAAGAACCTTTCGCGTCAAGAACCGCGCGTTGTAGCGCTGCATCATGACTTTCAAAAGAAGACTGTAAAGTGCCCAGCACAACGCCGCTGCCAACGTCAAAAGATCACCTTTAGGGCTGATTTTCAGAATAAAAACGCCGTTCATAATGACGCAGACAACGCCCGTCAACGCAAGCAGGCTTCCCAACCAGAAGCGCCCCGGTACCCGAAAATCCCGGCGGATCACCATCCCCACCAATACGGTCAAGAGAGGCGACGTCGTCACCAACACCGCGACGTTGCTCGCTTGGGTATAGGCCAGGGCCGTATTTTCCGTCAAAAAGTAGAGCGATCCGCCCAGCATCCCCAACAACACCATGATGCCTTCGTCTTTCCAAGATTTTGAAAAAATGGGCTTGGGAAGAAGAACAATCAGTGCACTCCAGGCAATGAGCGTTCGGTAAAAGAGCACGTCCGACGGCGACAATCCTGCCAACAGAAGTACTTTGGTATTGACGAAGGTGATACCCCAGACTACGACGCAAAAAAGTCCTACTGCATAAGCGGAACGGGACGATAATTTCGAAAATGTCACGGCAGCCGGCCTCAGAAGAATCGTAAGGCTCATTGTAAGGCCAGCCGCAACTTGTCGGTTCGTGAGGAGAAAAACGCCGGGGAGGTGCCGTCCGGGCAGATAACCGCTCCCCATCCGCCGTTACCGGCGGACTGCGTGAATCAGCGCGATCAGCACAACAACCACCGCCACGACACCCCAACCATCACCATTGAAATTCGCGGTGAAATTGACGTCGCCATTGACGTTGATTTGTGGCATAATCGCCGTCAGCGAGGTGAGAAAAGCCGTCAGCATTCTCAAAGCTCCTCGTTAAAAGAGCCCGGTGTTGGTAGCACCGGGCTTTGCTTTATTCCCGCCTCAGAAAGCGCGGGGCCGTTCCGGCGCCGGTCAGACCGACTACTCGGAATACTTAAGCTGACGGCGCGCGATACTACGGTTCAAGCAAAAGCCCGGTTCTCAACCTCTGCAACACATAGTAAACGAATTCTGAAGGATTCTCTGAAATATTTAAGAATATTTCGTACTGTTTAAACAAAACGGCTGCCGATTTTTCACCGACAGCCGTTCTTTAGGATCAGCGATGACGCTTACCGACGTCGTTTCGCCGCCCAATCTCTCACTTCCTCCGTAATCCGCATTGCGCAGAAATTCGGACCGCACATGGAACAGAAATGCGCTTTCTTCATACTGTCCTTCGGCAACGTCGCATCATGGAAGGTCCGCGCTTTTTCAGGATCGAATCCGATGTTGAACTGATCAATCCACCGAAATTCAAAGCGCGCCTTGCTCATGGCATTGTCGCGAATCTGCGCTCCGGCGACACCCTTAGCCAAGTCCGCCGCGTGCGCAGCAATCTTATAAGTGATGATGCCGTCCTTGACGTCCGTCTTGTCCGGCAACCCCAGGTGTTCCTTCGGCGTCACGTAGCAGAGCATGGCCGTCCCCACTGCACCGATGGTACTCGCGCCGATGGCACTCGTAATATGGTCATACCCCGGTGCCACGTCCGTCACGAGCGGTCCCAAGGTGTAAAAAGGCGCCGCATTGCAAAGCGACTCTTCCGCTTCCGCATTTTCTACGACGCGCTGCAGAGGAATATGGCCCGGCCCCTCGATCATGACCTGCACGTCCTTTTCATGCGCTCGGCGGGAAAGTTCACCCAACGCCGCCAATTCCGCCATCTGTGCACTGTCGCAAGCGTCGTGCTGACAGCCCGGCCGCAGTCCGTCCCCAAGACTCACCGTGACATCGTACGCCGCGAGAATGTCGCAAATTTCATCAAAATGCGTCCAAAGGAAGTTTTCCTTTTCGTGCGCCATGCACCAAACAGCCATGATGGAGCCGCCGCGAGAAACAATACCCGTCAGGCGATTGGCCGTAAGTTCAATAAAGGGCAGGCGGAGTCCCGCATGGATCGTAAAGTAATCCACGCCTTGTTCTGCCTGTTCAATAAGCGTATCGCGATAGAGTTCCCACGTGAGGTCTTCGGCTTTTCCGTGCACCTTTTCGAGAGCCTGATACAAAGGAACAGTTCCGATCGGTACCGGGCTGTTGCGGACGATCCACTCGCGCGTTTCGTGAATATTCTTACCGGTAGAAAGATCCATGACCGTATCCGCGCCCCAGCGCGTAGCCCAAAGCATCTTTTCCACTTCTTCGGCAATCCCGGAACTCACGGCCGAGTTACCGATGTTGGCGTTGATTTTGGTCAGAAACGCCCGACCTATCACCATGGGTTCGGCTTCCGGATGGTTGAGGGAGCAGGGGATGACGGCGCGCCCGGCAGCAATCTCGCGACGCACAAATTCAGGCGTCACCTCGTCCGGGCACGTAAAACACCCATGCGCTCCCGGGTGCTGCTGCAGCAGGAATCGCCGGCTGCGCGGACTCACGACCGCAAGACTTTCCACGTAGGCGCGGCGGTTGTTGTTTTCACGGATTGCAGCAAATTCCATTTCCGGCGTAATGATGCCGGCCTTTGCATAGTGCATCTGCGTGACGGCAGCGGATCTTGCCCGCAGTACCGGCCGCGTCCGGTTAAAGCGAATCGGATCCAGCGTTTTGTCCGCTGCGCGTTCGCGGCCATAGGCACTCGTCAGATCCGGCAAAGTCACCGTGTCGTTCCGATCGGCAATCCAGTCGCTTCTCACGGCCGGAAGTCCTGTTTCAATCGCCGGACGCTTGGCGGGATCGCCCCAGTCGCCGGCGGTGTCATAAACAAAGATCGGAGGATTGGGTTCGGTTTTGCCGCCCGGAAGCTGCGAATCGTCCTGATGAATGGCACGCATCGGCACACGGATACCGCGGGAGCCTTTTACATAGAGGCGTTCTGAACCCGGCAGGATGCCGGTAGACGTTTTTTGCGCCGCCGTGTCGGGGCGTGCTGGAAGCTTTTCGCCCGCAGGGCGAATCGTAATGGTTTCTTTCGTCACGATTTTCCAAAGAAAAAAGTGGCGCGGAAAGGGGCAGAGGATGCGACAATTTTCGCATCCCGGGCACGTTTTCCTACGCCGATATGAATCGGATCAGGTTCGAAGGCACTTTCTCAACTGCGTCAACACGCAGTACACCTAACGTTGCTGTCAATTCGGATTTTAGCGAGCTTTTTTGTGAGTCAACCACGACAATCTTTCAAACATGCCAACTTTCAGCTCTGTTACCTGACCAACTACGGATCCGCGACGGTTTCGAAATGACTTCCGATCGTCACACGTCGAACATTGCGGTGATTCCTGCAGTCGGTTTTAAGCGTTCGCGCAACGGCGTCCGTCTGATTCAGGATTTGGTTTATGAGAAATGTACTTGAACCGTCGGATCGATTAAATTTTTGATCCCCAAGTCCATAATTCAACATAACTACTATTATGTTGAATGAGGTTTGAATCATGATTCTCGTTTCTGTCTATGACAAAAAGGCTCAGACGTTTTCGCAGCCCTTTTGCGCCATCAACGAACAGGTCGCCATCCGTCAGTTTGGCGACGCGGTGCGCGATACGAACACGGCGATTTGCGCGCATCCTGAAGACTACCAGCTGTTCAATGTTGGTGTTTTTGATGAGTCCCACGGCGTTTGCATTCCTGCTGACCGTTGCACTGACGGTCTTCACCTTGCTCCCGTTCATCTCATTGATGCCATCTCCTTAGTGCCGCCCGTGCAGGCCTAGCCCTCTCGCCGGGCGGTTGGTCTTCTCAGTCTTTTTCAACCCGCCGCCCGGCGGGTTTTTTCAACATAATTTTTGGAGTTATGTTCAATGTGTATGTTTCGTACCCGCTACGCGAAGGACGTTAAAGCGCCTTCCCACGGTATCGAGTTCGTACAGCCCTCCCAGGCTATCCAGTCTGAAAAGGAAGGTACGACGATCGATTACTACCTGCGTAAATACGCTTCTACTGGCATTCTTGGTGATCCTGAGTCTGCGATGAACATGCAGTTTGGTGACTTCACCGATGCCCCCGACTTTGAGACTGCCCAGAATCGCGTCGTCCAGGCGTCGCAGTATTTCGACAATCTGCCTGCAAAACTCCGCGAACGCTTCGGAAACGACGTTCGCGAAATGATGGCCTTCCTCAGCAAGGAGGAAAACCATGAAGAAGCCGTCAAACTCGGTCTGCTTGAGGCTCTGCCTCCGGCTCCTGAGCCTTTACCCGAAGTCAACCCCGTACAGCCGGTTTCGGATGTTCAGAACCCTGTTCCGGCAACGCCTAGCGTTCCCACCGAACCAAAACAGAAGGCCTAGAGATGTTTCGTAAATCTCGCCGTCGTAACCGTCGCCGCGGTCGCGGCAAAACCCGTCGTTAAGACGGTTTTCCATCCCGTCCGCACAGCCTATTACTTGTTGTAACTGTGCGGACTGACACCAAAACTTTTGGAACACAAAATGAGCAAAACTTCTGCCCGTCCTTTTGGAATTTCAAACTCCCTCTTCTCTCAGATTCCCCGTGCTGAGATTCAGCGCTCGGCTTTCGATCGTTCTCACGGTTATAAGACGACTTTCAACGAAGGTCTGTTGATCCCCTTCTTCGTTGACGAAGTTCTCCCTGGCGATACTTTTTCGCTTTCCTGGGCTGCTATCTGCCGTCTCACTACGCCGATCGTTCCCTTTATGGATTCGGTGTACCTTAAGGCTTACTGGTTCTTCGTGCCTAATCGTCTGGTTTGGAAAAACTGGCAGCGTTTTATGGGTGAACAGGAAAACCCCACCGATTCGACGGACTTCCTCGTCCCCTCTTTCAACACGACTGGCTCTGGCGCTACTTATGGCTCGCTTTGCGAATACTTCGGCATTAGAACGGGCGTTAAAGGTATTGCGAACATTAACGCGCTCCCCTTCCGCGCTTACTTTAAGATTTGGAACGACTGGTTCCGCGATGAAAACTTACAGGATTCTCAGGGCGAATGGAATCAGGCAACGAACCCTCAGCATTACACTGATCCGATTGGCGATGCTTCGATTGATTACACCTTGACGATGCCTCTCCGTCGGAATAAGTTCCATGACTACTTCACCAGTTCTCTGCCTTGGCCGCAGAAAGGCGACCCCGTCGAGATTTCGCTTGGTGGTCTGGCTCCGCTTTCTGGTTCTGCTGATCTTTTACTTGTTCCGTCTGTTCAGACTTGGACAGGTACTGTTTGGAACACTGGTGGTTCAACTGGCCAATATACTCAGCCTAACCCCCAAAATTCTCCTTCTTACTCTGGTCTTTGGTCTAAAGGTCGTTCCCCCTACCTTAACTTCCCGCTTAAATGTGCACTCAGAACTCAAGTCTGAGCGGGTACATCACTAACTCCTTTATTCTTAGCTAAAAATTTTCTCGATGCTCGCCTCGTTGGGCGTTTTTTGTACTAAAATTGAGTGCAACCGTAACACTCAACAAAAGGTGCTCAAATGTACCGATCTTCCTACATCCCAGTCCCGAACGAACCCGGCAAAATCGTTCGTAGAAAGAAGGGAAACAGCATTTACGTTCTCTATGAAATCGGCCGCGTTTATGATCCGAAACGTCAATTCAACGTACCCAAGCGCGTGATCATCGGGAAGCTCGCTTCGGACGAGCCTGATGCGTTGATGCAGCCTAACGAAAAGTACTTTGAGCTCTTTCCGGAAATTCAGCAGTCACTTTTGGAACCGCCTTCCAAGCGGAGCAACACTCTTCAGGTAGGCTTGTACTTTGCCCTCGCGTCTATTATTCGGGAATGCCGGCTCGACAAACTCCTTCAAGATGCCTTCGGCGACAAGGCAGGCCTCCTCCTGGACCTTGCCTGCTATTGCATTGCCACCGAAGACAATGCAGCTCAGTACTATCCGGACTATGCGCGTCGCCATCCTCTCCATACGAAGGACATGCGCATTGTCAGCGACAGCACGATCTCTCGCTTTTTCTCAAGTGTTGATCGCGATCAGATCACAGCTTTCCTGGATGCATGGAACAACAAGCGGGACCACAGCGAGCCCATCTTCATCTCCTACGACTCGACGAATAAGAACTGCCAGGCAGGCGACCTGGACTTTGTCGAATTCGGACACGCCAAGGATGGCGACAAGCTGCCAATCGTCAATGTCGCCATCATCTATGACAAAACCAATCAGGTCCCGTTGTTCTATGAGACCTACCCCGGTTCCATTCCAGACGTTTCGCAGCTCAAGCAGATGGTCGAGAAGTTGACCGAATACGGCTACGAAAACCTCGGCATCATCATTGACCGCGGCTACTTCAGTCGAGCGAATATTGAAATGATGGATGAGAAAGGCATCGATTTCCTGCTGATGATGAAGGGATGCAAGAAACTTGTCTCGTCCATGATCCTGGAGAAGCGTGGAACGTTTGAAACCGACCGCTCCTGCCGTATCAGCAACTCCAGCATCTACGGTACTACGCTTAAACGTCCGCTCTTCGAAGGAGACACGAAGGAACGCCATCTCCACCTCTACTACAGTCCGGGCAAGGCGGCTGCGGAGCGAGCGGAACTCGATCGAAAAATCGACATGATGGCTGAAGAGCTCAAGAAACTGGAAAACCAAAAGGTCGTTGGCGAGCTTGGAAAGCCTTACTCCGACTACTTTACTTGCTACTACCAAGATGTTGGTGGCCAAAACAAGGAGCAGGTCTTTCTGTTCGCAGAAGAAAAAGCGGAAGTCATCCGGAAGGAACACGAAGTCTGCGGCTATTTCTGCCTCGTAAGCTCCAAGAAAATGACGGCGCAGGAGGCCTATCGTCTCTATCGCGGCCGGGATGTTTCCGAGAAGCTCTTCCGAGCAGAC
>UQUM01000019.1 GCA_900544255.1 uncultured Sutterella sp. | reverse complement strand
GGCTAGAAATCAGGTACTTGCCGGTTGTATTCACCTACAGTTCAGCTATTTAGTGTTTGCATCAGACGACTTTCAGGCTAAAATGCGCCCACTCTCGGTTTTTAAACGCAGGGAAAAAATCCCCTGCCTTTATTCGACATATAGAAAGGACAATCAAAATGGTGTTGAATCAGACGACGAAGTACGGTCTCTTTTTTGTGGGAGGTCTCGTAGTGGGCGCTTTGGGTGCCGTAGCGATCGCCAAGGGTAAAAAGTTCGGCGGTGTGAAGCCCCTTGCGAGCTCTCTGCTTTCTGCCGGTATCGACGTAAAGGACAAGGTTCTTGCGGGCGTGGAAGGCGTGAAGGAAGATCTGGCCGACGTCGTGGCCGAAGCCCAGGTGAAGTCTCAGGAACGCCGTGAAGCCAAGGAAGCGAAGGAAGCGGCGGAAGTTGCCGTTGAAGAAGTGAAGGAAGAAAAGAAGCCTGCCGCCAAGAAGACGGTGCGCCGCACCCGCAAGGCGAAGAAGGCGGAACCCGCTGTTGAAGCCGCTGCCGTTGCCGCTTAATTACTTCTTTCCGATAAAGCCTGAAAGCCCGGCTGCCTGCGTCAAAACAGGCGGTGCAGGGCTTTCTCGCTTATGGAGAAAATGAAATCGAAACGATTCTCAAATAAAAATTCCATTCGTTTCGACGCAAGACCATTCAATCAGCCTGAATAAACACAAACAAAAGAGCTATGAAGTTTTATCTTGCTCACAGCGTCGGCCGCCGCATGCGCTGGCGCACGGACAATGTGATGAGTGCCGCGACGGGACGGGAGATCGCCGCCGCGGTAGGCGCGATCGACGGCATCACGAGCGTCAAGGTGAATGCCTTGACGGGGAGCGTACTCGTTACCTACGCGCATGAAGACGCAAAGACCGCGCTCATCCGTTACTTGGCGGGACTGGAAACGAAGCCCGTCATTTTGAAGCGCAAAAAGGCGGTGAAGGTTGCGACGAAGAAAGTCACCCTGCGCGAGGAACTCTTAGAGGAAACCGACGTCGTCGAAAACCGGACGACGGCGATCGTGAAGGGGGTTTCTGATCTGATGAAGCGCGCGGTGGCCGGAATGCCGGTCGTTGACACCGTGAAGCGTCCCTTCATGAGCGAAACGGCGCTCGCGGCAAAGGACGAAGCTGCCGACTTGGATTTCTCGCCCTTGGCGCGTTGGTTGGTGCTGCGTCCGGTGTTGCCGATGTTGATCAACACCGCGAACGTTTTCCTCGGAGCCATTCCCTACTTCTTCCGCGGGGTGAAGAACCTCTTTAAGGGAAAACTCAACGTCGAAGTATTGGACGCGTCCGCGATCGGCGTGTCGCTTTTGCTGCGCGACTTTAAGACTGCGGGGTTGGTGATTCTGCTTCTCGGCATGGGCGAAATGCTCGAGCGTTACACGCGAAAGAAGTCCTTGGCGAGCCTCGCGGATCAGTTGGCCCTTAAGGTTGATCGCGTTTGGGTGCGTCAGGGCGACGCCGTCATCGAAAAGGCCTTGAAAGACATCACGACCGAAGACGTCATCGTCGTTCGTACGGGGAACACCATCCCGGTGGACGGCAAAGTGGTGGCAGGGAACGCCGCAGTAAACCAGGCGACGATGACCGGGGAACCCCTGCCGGTGCACCGCGAATCGGGCGGGACCGTGTTTGCGGGGACGGTCGTCGAAGACGGCGAAATCGACATTCAGGCGACGAAGATGGGGGACGGCACGCGTCTGAACCAGATCGTCAAATTTATTGAAACCTCTGAAAAGAGTAAAGCCGGCATTCAGGGGAAGGCGGAACATTTGGCCGACGCCATCGTGCCCTTTAACTTCGCGCTGGCGGGGTTGGTGTTCCTCTGCACGAGAAGCCTCGCGCGTACCGCGGCCGTCCTGATGGTGGACTACTCCTGCGCGCTGCGTCTTGCAACGCCCTTGGCGATCTTGACCGCCATGAAGCAGGGCACAAAGAGCGGTGTGCTTGTGAAGGGCGGTCGTTACCTCGAAGCCTTGGCGGAAGTCGACACCGTGGTGCTCGATAAGACGGGAACGCTCACGCAGGCGTCGCCGCAGTTGTCCGACGTGGTGTCGCTTGACGCCGAACGCGACGAAAAAGAAATTCTGGGGCTGGCGGCGTGCCTCGAAGAACACTTCCCGCACCCCGTGTCGCGGGCCGTGGTGCGCGCGGCGCAAGCGCAGGGCGTGAACCACTACAACGAAGAACACGATGCGGAAGTGAAGTATGTCGTGGCGCACGGCATCTGCTCGTCGGTGGACGGTCAGAAGGTCATCATCGGTTCGCGTCACTTCGTGGAAGAAGACGAGAGGGTGGATGTGACGGCGGGGTTGCCGCATGTGGAGCGTCTCGCCGCCGAAGGGAAATCCGTGCTTTACATGGCGCAGGGCGGCAAGTTGATCGGTATTCTCGGTATTGTTGATCCGCTGCGTCCGGAAGCGAAGGACGTTATCTGCGAACTCAAAAAGCGCGGCATCAAGCGCATCGTCATGCTCACCGGGGATGACACACGCACCGCAAAGAATGTGGCGGATCAGCTGGGCATTACGGAATTCCGGGCGCAGGTGCTGCCCACCGATAAGGCAAGCCACGTTTTGGCGCTGAAGAAAGAAGGCTGCAAGGTTCTCATGATCGGCGACGGCGTGAACGACAGCCCCGCGTTGTCGAGCGCCGACGTCGGCGCCACCTTGAAGGAAGGGAGCGACATCGCGCAGGAAGTGGCGGACGTGGTGTTGACGAACAACAACCTTGCCGATCTGCCGATGGCGATCGACCTGGGTCGCGCGACGATGCGCCGCATCAAAGAGAACTTCACCGTTTCCGTGGGGCTCAACACGGGCTTTATGGCAGGCGGACTCTTCGGCGTTCTCACGCCGGCTTTGGGGGCGGTGCTGCACAACCTCACGACGATCGGCGTGTGTTTGAACGCCATGCGTTCGCCCACCGGTGAAAGAACGAACCCGAAGGGGTGGATCTCGCAGGCGCTGGGGCTTTTGACGGCTCCGGCTCAGACGACGAACGGCGACGCGGCCGCGGAACAGTTGATTGCCGCAGAAGAGGAGGCGTAATCATGTTGGACGAAGTGAAGCAGTACATCCGTTCTTATGTGCCGGGGCGCCTTCGCCTGCGGCATCCGGGGTTAAAGGGGATTGATGCGGACACGGAGAAACTCATCGTGGAAACGGTGACGTCGGCTTCGGGCATCACGGGCTGCACGATCAACCCCGAGGTGGGGAGTCTTCTTCTCACCTGGGATCGTCACGCACTCACCGAAGAAGACCTCTTAGGGTACCTCTCCTTCTGGGCGGCGTTTATTCCGGGGGATGCCCTTGGGGAAACGACGGCGGAAGCTTCTGCGGAAGACGCGGACGAAACGAATGAAGCGGCTCAACCGTGCTCTCCCGTCGCAGCAAAGATTGCCGAAGGGAAAGCCGCGGGTAAGGAACTCGCGGCCTCTGCGATCGCGAACGCCAAGGTTTATACCGACGCGGGGCTTGATGTGCTCGCCCCTTGGATTGCACCCGATCAGAAAAATGCGGCGCGGCGCCGTCGCGTGACGCAGAACCGCCTGATGTTGGCGGCGGGCGTGGGGAGCGTGGCGCTTCTTGCGTTGCGGGGCTCTGCTCACGCTTCGATGGGGTGGGTCTTTGCCGCGATGGCGCTGCTGCATCTCTATCAGCATCGAACCGTGCTCTGATTCCCGGCTGATCTGACGCCGTGACAACCTCCGCGTCGTGCGAAAATGCCCTTTTCGGCAATTTCGCTCGGTGCGGAGGTTTTTTATGGCGGACGGTTGGTTGGTGCGCGTCGTGAAGGCGCTCGTTTTGTGTGTGGTGGCGATGGCGGCGGCAAGCGTCTTGGCGTTTGCGGTGGCGGCGGTGTTGGCAATGGCCGCGGTGTGTCTTATCGCGCTCTTGACGGCTTACGTCGTGAGCCCCAAGGACGTGAAGGCCGTCGTGGGGGCTTTGACGGGGAAGATGGACGCGTGGATGAAAGACGCAAAAGAGCTCGTCCAATCCATGATTGACGTCGTGAAGACCGTGACGGAAGCGGCGAAAAATGCCGCAGGGATTGTGACGCCTGCTGCGCAGCCGGCAGAAAATCAACCGACGCCGACTGCTGAAGCGACGCCTGCGGAATCTGATCAACCGGCTGCAGAGGATGCGGCACCGGTGAGAAAACTCCGTCGGCGCCGTCATTGGACGTCGCATCCGGCGAAAGTGGGAAAAACGGAGCCTGATGGTCCGGCGGCACCGGTTGAATCGAAGGATGCCGATAAACCCCAACCCTAAAAACAAACGAGGCCGTGTATTGCGGCCTCAGTGGTTTTCGGGAGGATCATTCCCCGAAGTTGTTGCGCCACTTGTCCTTCAGCGTCTTTTTGAGGTTGGGAGCCAGACGTTCCAAGGCGTCCAACGTCATGAAGATGGAGCTTTTGCCTTTTAAGGACAGTTCGCGGAAGCGCTGCAGGAGTTCGTTTTCTTCGGGCACCGGCTTTAAGCGTTCGCCGGTGATGATGAACTGCACGTCAAACCCGCAGGCGGAGAGACGCGGCATGCAGAAGATGCCGGGATCGGCTTCACCCGTTTCGTACGTAAGGTAAACCGACTCGGGAACTCCGATCAGTTGGGCAATCTGAAGCGTGGTGTAGGTGAGGCGCTCGCGCTCGACTCTGAGGCGTTCGCCGATCTCTTTGCGCTGTTTTGTCGTCGTAAGAGCCATAGCGATGCGTATCCGTACCGGTTAGTCATGACCGAAGTATAGAAGCCGGGACGGAGAAAGCGAAATTTCAGCAGTCTCGGCGGTTTTTCAGAAGGTTCTAAATTTTCAGAATGTATCGAGTGGCACGGCCGTTACCTGTTTTCAGAAGATGACCTTCTGCCGTCAAACGTTTGAAGTGGTCTCGCAGGGTGAATTTATTAATTTTGAGCAGAGATTCAGCTTCCGTAATACTCAATGAGCCGTGTGTACGAATTTGTTCAATGATCCGTAATGAAGTTTCCGGCATGGACTTCAGCAGATGCTCATTTTCAATTTTGGTTTTCAGATGACGAACCTGTTTTACGAGCGACTGCAGAAAGTAGGTGAGCCAGACATTCCAGTTGGGTTCCGCGGTCTGCAGCGTTTTTTGCGTGGTTCTGAGTGCAATGTAATAGGACTGTTTGGTAGTCTCGATAATGCTTTCAAGCGAGCTGTAGGGGACGTAGACGTATCCGGAACGCAACAGCAGCAAAATTGTCAGTGCACGGGACAAGCGGCTGTTGCCGTCTTGGAATGGATGAATAGCCAGAAAGGCAACGATGAACATGCCGATGATGACGGGGGCCGGCAGTTTTTTTTCTTCAAGCCGCAGGTTGATCCAATCAACCAACTGTTCCATGCATTGCGGTGTCTCAAAAGCGCTGGCGGTTTCGAAAACAATGCCGATTTGTTGGCCGCTCTTATCAAAGGCGGCCACGTTGTTTTCAACCGTTTTGTACTGACCTCGGTGGCGTTCGTCTTTGTCGCTTACACGCATCAGAATGCTGTGCATCTGTTTGATGATGTTTTCGGTCAAGGGCATTTCCTCCCAAGAATCGAAAATTTCATTCATCAGCAGAGCATAGCCGGCGACCTCCTGTTCATCACGGGAACGAAAAGATTGTGAGGACAATCCTGCCATGATGCGGGCTACTTCAGCGTCCGTCAGCCGCGAGCCTTCGATACGCGTGGAAGAAGCGATACTTTCAATGGTGGCGATACGCTGAAGCTCAGTGAGACGTTCCGGAGCGAGATTGCCGTAGGCTTTCCAACCGCCTTTGAATTCTTCGATTTCCAACAGCGCCCGGACAATTTCGTCCGTGAAGACGAAAGATTTTTCGTTGAGACAGAGTTTCATTAGCTTTCCCATCAGATTGCATTAGAAAGACATTAGAAACCATTATCTACCATTTGAAACCATTAGAGATCATTCGAAAACCATTAGAAATAGAGAAAAGGTCGAATTGTTGCTAATGGAATACGGAGATGTTGGGAGGCTAATGCCCCTCGTTGTTTTTGAAGCTAATTAGCAAAACGCAAGAGTCGAACTTTACAAAACGCAAACCCCTAATAAGCAGAGGTCGCCCTAACGCCGCTCCCGTCAAAGTGCGGAATGAATTTCGCCAAACTCGTGGTTCCTACCTGCCGGAAGACCTTCGTCATGCCCAAGGCACGAATGTGCCGCAGCACCTTCTGGTATTCGAGCGTTGTGAGTTTGCGGTTGATTTCGGGGTGCCGGCACGCTTTGTAAAGCGGCATATATTGGTTCATGACGGACACGTAAACGGCGTCGCCGAATGTTTCCCACAGCCAGTCGATCGCGCGGCAGGAGTCTTTCCACTGCCACGGGAGCACGAGGTGACGCACGACGAGCCCCTTTTTCAAAAGCCCGTCATCACCGATAACGGCGGGGCCCGTCATGGCAAACATCGTGCGGATCGCTTCAGAAGCGAACTCAAAGTAGTGCGGGACGCCCGAATACTTTTCCCCGAGCGAGGAATCAAAGTACTTCAGATCGGGCATGAAAATGTCGACGAGTCCCGTGAGGCGCCGAAGGCTCTCGGGGTTTTCATACCCGTTGCTGTTCCAGGCGACGGGAATCGTGAGTCCTCGGGTTTTGGCGGCGGTGAGAGCGTCGATGATTGCATCGGTGTAGTGCCCCGGCGTGACGAGTTCCATGCAAGATGCACCGCGGGCCTGTTGTTCCAAGAAAATGTCCGTGAGGCGCGCCGTCGTCACCGGGAACCCTTTGCCTTCTGTTGAAATCTCGTGGTTCTGGCAAAAGCAGCACCTTAAATTGCAATGCGAAAAGAAAACGGTTCCGGCGCCGTTTTTGCCGCTGATGATGGGTTCTTCCCAAGGGTGAAGGCTCACAAGCGCGACTTCGACGGTGTCTGAGGCGCGGCAGATGCTTTTTTTGAGTCCCGCGGGGGTGGAGCGATCCGCGTTGCAGCGGCGGGGGCAGAGATTGCAGAGCATGACGGAAAAACAAAAAGAAAACCCCGACGCGAGGGCCGGGGCTTGACGGCCGAGCTTCTCACGGGGAGAAGCTCGGTGAAGTAAAGAATCAGTCCTTCTTCACTTCGTTGCGGAGACGAATGTGCAGTTCGCGGAGCTGTTTTTCGTCCACGGGGCTCGGCGCACCGGTGAGGAGGCACTGAGCACGCTGCGTCTTCGGGAAGGCGATCACGTCGCGGATGGAGGGCGCACCCGTCATCATCGTGACGATGCGATCAAGCCCGAAGGCGAGGCCGCCGTGAGGAGGCGCACCGAACTGCAGAGCGTCCAACAAGAAGCCGAACTTCATCTTCGCTTCTTCCGGACCGATTTTGAGGGCAGAGAACACCTTTTCCTGCACCTTTTCGTCGTGAATACGGATGGAGCCGCCGCCGATTTCCCAGCCGTTCAACACCATGTCGTAAGCCTTGGCGTGGCAGTGTTCCGGATCCGTTTCGAGGCGGTCCACGTCTTCGTCGTGCGGCATCGTGAACGGATGGTGGCACGACATCCAGCGGCCTTCTTCTTCGGAGTATTCGAACATCGGGAAGTCCACCACCCAGAGGGGCTTCCAAGTGTCTTCAAAGAGACCGTTCTTCTTGCCGAATTCGCTGTGACCGATCTTCAGACGCAGGGCACCCAGGCTGTCGTAAACGATCTTCGCCTTGTCGGCGCCGAAGAAGACGACGTCGCCAGATTTCGCGTCGACGGCGTTCAAAATGCCTTCGAGGATTTCGTCGGAGATGTTTTTGACGATCGGGCTCTGCAGACCTTCGCGGCCGGCGGCGCGGTCGTTCACCTTGATGTAGGCGAGGCCCTTGGCACCGTAGATCTTCACGAATTCCGTGTAGGCGTCGATTTCGGAGCGCGGCATCGTGCAGGCGTTGGGGACCTTCAGGGCCACCACTTTGCCGTTATGCAGCGCCTTCACGCCGGAGAAGACCTTGAACTCGCAGTCCTTCACGAGATCCGTGACTTCCACGAGCTCGAGCTTCACGCGAAGGTCGGGCTTATCCGAACCGAAGCGCGCCATGGCTTCGTCGTAGGGCATGATGGGGAAGCGGGCTTCCGGGGCCACCAGATCCACGTCGAGGCACTTCTTGAAGACGGAGCGAATCATGTTTTCCATGAGTTCGCGGATTTCGAGTTCGGTGAGGAAGCTCGTTTCGATATCGATCTGCGTGAATTCGGGCTGACGGTCGGCACGGAGGTCTTCGTCGCGGAAGCACTTCACGATCTGGTAGTAGCGGTCAAAGCCCGCCACCATCAAAAGCTGCTTAAAGAGCTGCGGCGACTGCGGCAGCGCGAAGAAGTGACCGTCCTGCACGCGGCTCGGTACGAGGTAGTCGCGGGCGCCTTCCGGGGTGGACTTGGTGAGAACCGGCGTTTCGATGTCGATGAAGCCGTGATCGTCCAGGAAGTGGCGCACGGCCTGCGTGACCTTAAAGCGCAGTTTGAGGTTCTTCTGCATGTATTCGCGGCGAAGATCGAGCACGCGGTACGTGAGACGCGCGGATTCGCTCACCGTGTCGTCGTCCAACTGGAAGGGAATCTGCTTGGAGGGGTTGAGAATCGTCAGCTCGCGGCAGAGCACTTCGACGCCGCCCGAAATGAGGGCTTCGTTCTTGGTGCCTTCCGGACGAGCGCGCACGAGACCCACTACCTTGAGGCAGTATTCGTTGCGCACCTTGTCGGCCGTGGCGAACACCTGCGGATTGTCGGGGTCGCACACCACCTGAACCAGACCTTCGCGGTCGCGGAGGTCGATGAAGATCACGCCGCCGTGGTCACGGCGACGGTGAGCCCACCCATAGAGGGTGACGGTCTGGCCGATGTACTTCTCATCAACCAAGCCACTGTAAACGGTACGCATTTGAGTACTCCGTCTTTCTAATCTAAAACTTGAGGAAAGCCGGGAGAAAAGTCTCCGCAACTTTCTAAATCACTGCAAACCGCGAAGTTTAGCGCCTCAGGTGGGTTAACTGCAGAAAAGCCTTTCGGTTTTGTCAAAAATAAAGCGACAATGGGGGGATTGCTGTATCCCGTGAGGTGACTGTTGTTGGTTCGATTGAGGTGAATGCACTCAGCTTCGACAGGTCAAAATCGTCAGCATAGTCTTCGGCCGGCAGGGAGAGGCGTTCGGAATGGGCGAGTCCCTTTCGGGTAAGTCGCCGGTAGTCGTCGGGCTTGAGGATAATGAGTGAAGGCTTTTTGCGCCGGGTGATCATGATGTGGCCGGAGAGGACGAATGTCTGAATTTTGCGGATGTTTTTTTAAAATTTTTGAAACGTAAAAGAGAATACGGCATCTCCGGTAAACGGTAGGGATTTTCTTTCGGATTCTGGAAAAATCGCGGGCGAAATTGTGAGCGAGGTATCGTGAAGACGGGATAAACGCTAAACTCACGGTTATTAAACGATAAGTACGGCCGTAAAGCCGTAGGAAATTAAATCATTTCAACGGGATACCGCATCATGGGAATCTTGTTTACGCTGCTGTCCATCGCTTTCGGCTTTTTCGGGAGCCTTCTGATTCTGCGCGCCTACCTGTGGACGATGGCGATCAGTCCCCGGGATCCGATCGTACGCTTCGTGTGGACGATTACGGACTGGCTCTGCAACCCTATCGGCTACGCCGTCAAGCCCCGCGGTAACTGGGACTGGACGTCTTTGGCGGCGACGCTGCTGACGGCGGTGGTCTATACGCTCCTTTTGCGAGAAGCGGCGGGACTGCCGGCGACGGTCACGGGCTTTTTCCTGATGCCCGTGGCGCTCATCATCCGCTGGGCCGTCGACCTTTTGATTTGGGGCACGATCATCTACTGCTTCTTAAGTTTCACCCGAGGCCAGATGTCGCCCGTCTACCGCCTCTTGGGGACGCTGATCGATCCGTTCCTGCGCCCGATCCGCCGCTTTATGCCGCGCATCGGCGGCTTTGACTTGTCGCCCGTGGTGCTCTTTATTGTCGCAAACCTCGTCTTGCGGTTTGCGGCGCCGCTCTCTTCGGGCGCTTTCCTCTATTGATCCCGATGTCGGCGTTGGATTTTTCCGGTTGGGCGGGCGACGGGCTCGCCCTTTTATTGTTGGCAGCGCTTTTCGCGGTGCCGGGACTCCTGATTCCGGCGTGCCGCCGCCTGATTGCCCGCATGGAGGCCGAGGGGAATTAACGATGGACGACCTGTGGTTTCTCTTGGGCACCGGGGTGGTGGCCGGTTGGCTTTTTTATCGGATGTGGACGGCTTAGGCGGGTACGATGACGGCTTCTTTATTGGCCCTGGCGATTTTTTCCGTCGTGCTTTTTCTGCTCACCAAACCCATGGGGCTTTGGATGGCGCCTTTGGCGGCAGGCCGCGCTCCTTTGTGGGCGGCGGGGGTGGATCGGTGGGTGTTAAAGGGACTCGGCGTGGCGCCTTTGCCGCAGACCTGGGCGCAGTACGCTGTTTCGCTCTTTTTCTTTAATGCCGTGGGCGTCGTGGTGCTCTACCTCATCCTGCGCTGTCAGGGGCTGCTTCCTTTGAATCCCCGGGGGATGGAAGGGGTTCCCCCGTTGGCGGCTTTCAATATCGCAGTCGCCTTTATTACCGGCACCGACTGGCAGAACTATGCCGGGGAAACGACGCTCTCCTACTTTACGCAGACCGTGGGTTTGACGGTTGCGGGATTCTCAGCCGCGGCTACCGGCATTGCGGCGTCGTTTGTGGTGATGCGCGGGTTTTCGCAGAAACTCACGGATCGCGTCGGCAATTTCTGGGTCGATCTCACGCATATTGCGCTGTGGCTGCTGCTGCCGCTGGCGTTTCTTTTGGCCGTTTTTTTCGTGACGCAGGGTGTCGTTCAGACGTACGGCGACTATCCGACGGTGACGACCTTGGCGGGTGACGCGCAGACGATCGCCGTGGGGCCCGCGGCCAGTCAGGCAGCGATTAAGTATTTGGGCACGAACGGCGGCGGATTTTTCGGCGCCAATGCCGCGCATCCCTTTGAAAACCCGTCGCAGCTCGTGAACTTCATGTCGGCGTTGGCGTCGCTTCTGATTGCCTCAGGCTTAACTTATACGTTCGGCGTTACGGTGCGCGATACCCGTCAGGGTTGGACCGTGTGGGGCGCCATGTGGGTGATTTTCGCCGCGGCGATGGTGGGGTTTGCGTGGTTTGAGAGCGAAACGCCGCAGGCACTCTTGGATTTGGGGTACGGCACCGGTCTCATGAATCCCGAAGGTAAGGAAGTGCGCTTCGGGGAAGCGTCCGTGGCGTTGTTTGCGATTGCCATGACGGCGGCGTCGGGGGGCGCGGTAAACGCCATGCACGACTCGTTCTCTCCGGCCGCGGGGCTCTTTCCGATGTGGCTGATGCAAAGTGACGAAGTCGTGTTCGGCGGCGTGGGCGTCGGCTTCATCGGCATGATGGTTTTTGCCGTGATCGGGGTTTTTGCCGCAGGACTGATGGTGGGACGTACGCCCGAATACATCGGTAAGCGCATCGAGCCGCTGCAGATGAAATTGGCGGTAACGGCGATGCTGACGCCTCCGGTGATCGTGTTGGTGGGTACGGCCCTGACGACTTTGGTGCCGGGGATGACGGATAATCTCGGCAACGGCGGTGCGCAAGGTTTTTCGGAAATTCTTTACGCGTGGTCCTCGGCCGCTAAAAATAACGGTTCCGCGTTTGCGGGTCTTGCGGTTGACAACGCCTTTTTTAATATCGGCTTGGCCGTCGCGATGTGGCTCGGACGCTTTGTGCCGATGGTGGCGATGATGGCGCTTGCGGGGTCGCTGGCACGACAGAAAACGGTCGCTGCAAACGCGGGGACGCTGCAGACCTACGGGTTATTCTTTACGGTGTTTCTGACGCTGACCGTATTGCTCGTGGGAGCGCTCACTTATGTGCCGGCTTTGGCCTTGGGGCCGGTGGCGGCGTTTGTCGGAGGGACGGTGCCGTGAGACGCAGACAAAGCAGCCTCTTTCGCCGGACGCTTTTAAAGCGGGCCTTTTTGGGTGCCGTGATGCGTTTGAATCCTTGGGTGCGCCGCGACAATCCGGTGATGTTCATCGTTTGGTTGGGCGCCGCGGTGACGACGGGGCTCTGGATCGCTTCTTTAGCGGGGGTGTACGCAGAGAAGGCAACGTTTGTGGGGCTTATGGCGCTTCTTTTGTGGGGCACGGTCTTTGCGGCCAATTTTGCGGAATCGCTGGCGGCGACGGGGGCGAAATCCCGGGCGGCGGCTTTAAGAAACCTCCGAAACAACGTGACGGGCAGGCGCCTTGAAGAAAGCGACCTCTACGGCGTTTCGGCGGAAACCGTCGGGGAAACGGTAAACGGCACTGAACTTCGGGAGGGCGATCTGATTTTGGTGCTCGCAGGCGAAGTGATCCCCACGGACGGCGAAGTGGTGCGCGGCATTGCCTCCGTCAACGAAGCCGCGGTGACGGGGGAATCCGCGCCCGTCGTGCGCGGTGAGGGGAGCGACAAGAGCGGAGTGACGGGCGGCACGACGGTTTTGTCCGATTGGATCGTCGTACGCGTCACGAGCAACCCCGGGGACAGTTTTCTTGACCGCATGATTGCCATGGTGGAAGGCGCGGAACGCCGCAAAACCCCGAACGAACGGGCGCTGACGATTCTGCTTCTGGCCGTGACGCTTCTCTTTGTACTGGTGGCGGCGACGTTGTTGCCCTTTACGGACTTTGCCGGACAATTGACGGGGGAAAATCACCGCGTTACTTACACGACGGTGGTGGGACTTCTCGTGAGCCTGATGCCGACGACCGTGGGGGGGCTCTTGGCCGCCGCGGGCGTGGCGGGGATCGCGCGTCTCATGCGGGAAAACGTGATTGCGAATTCAGGCCGCGCCATTGAGGCGGCAGGCGACGTGGATATCCTCTTTCTCGATAAGACGGGGACGGTGACGTTCGGCGACCGGCAGGCGTCCGCCGTCTATACGGCGCCCGGGGTAAAAGAACGCGAAGCGCTGCAGGCCGCGTTTTTGGCCTCCTCGGCCGATACCACGCCCGAAGGGCGTTCCATCGTGGAATTCGTGACGCGGCGCCTGTCTTCCAGGTTGCTTATTGTCCCTGACGGCGCGTCTTATGTGCCTTTTTCCGCGACGACGCGGATGTCGGGCATTACGATCGGCAGCCGTACGATTCGTAAGGGGGCGCCGGATGCGGTCAAAAATTACTTGGCCACTTTCGGCATTGCGGTTCCGGACGGAGTGACGGCGACCGCGGATGCCGTCGCAAGCCGCGGAGCGACGCCGCTGCTTCTTTTTGAAGACCGGCGGGTGTTGGGCGTCATTGAACTCAAAGACACTGTGAAACCCGCGATGGCGCTGCACTTTACGCAATTAAAGCGCATGGGCATCCGCACGGTGATGATCACCGGGGACAATGCGTTGACGGCCGCGAGCATCGCGCGGGAAGCGGGGATCGACGACTACCTTGCGGAAGCCACGCCTGAGAAGAAACTCGCGAAAATTCGGGAACTGCAGAGCGAAGGGCACATGGTGGCGATGACCGGGGACGGTACGAACGATTCGCCGGCGCTTGCGCAGGCGGACGTCGCCGTCGCGATGAACAGTGGTACGCAGGCCGCGCGCGAAGCCGCCAACATGGTGGATTTGGATTCGAGCCCGGCAAAACTCATCAAAATCGTCAAAATCGGTAAGCAGCTCCTGATGACGCGCGGTGCTCTCATAACGTTCTCGCTCGCAAACGACATCGGCAAATATTTCGCCGTCATTCCGACGACGTTTGCGGGACTGTACCCGGGATTGGCGCGCTTTAACGTCATGGGATTGACGGGAAGCGAAACCGCGCTCTTGGCGACGATGATTTTCAACATCGCGTCCCTCGTGTTGTTGACGCCCTTAGCTTTGAAGGGAGTTCCTTATCGGCCGATGCCGGCCGCGAGACTTTTAAGGCGCCACCTCCTTTTTTACGGCGTGGGCGGACTCGTGTTGCCCTTCCTACTCATTAAGGCGGCGGATTGGCTTCTCACTTACTCCGGGTGTTTCTGACGTGAAGGTACTGTTTCAAACGAAGGTGCCGCTGCAGTGGGTGCCGGCCCTCTTAAAAAGTTTGGTGTTCGTGGCGGTGATGACGGCGGTGTTCGGCGTTCTGTACCCGGCGGCCGTCACGGGGGTGGCGCTGCTCTTTCCGGCGGCCTGCGAAGGCAACCTGGTGCAGTTTGAGGGACGAGTGGTCGGAAGCCGCCTCATCGGTCAGGATTTCTGGCGGACGGACTTGTTTGCCGGACGCCCTTCGGCCAACGCCGTACCGTACGACGCCCGGGAAAGTCGGGCGACGAACCTCGCGCCGGGTAACCCCCGGTTTAAGGCTCGGGTGAAGGCGGCCGTTGCGGCGTGGCAGCAGCGCACGGGCTTGACGACGCTTCCGCCCGCGGATTTGGTGACGGCGTCGGCTTCGGGATTGGATCCCCACATCAGTGAAGCCGGGGCTCTGTGGCAGGTGCCTTTCGTGGCCCGCAACACGGGTTTGACGGAAGACGAGGTGAAGGCGGTGATTGAGGAAGAAGCCGAGGTCGGGCTTTTCAGCGGCAAACGCTTTCTCAACGTACTGCGGCTGAACGAACGGATGACGGCGCTGCGCCGCCGCTAGGAGACTCACGATGACGGAAACCCCCGATAAGACCCCGGACGAACTCCTTAAAACCGTGCAGAAGGCGCATCGCGGGAAGCTCAAGCTCTTTTTCGGAGCGGCGCCGGGCGTCGGCAAGACCTACACGATGCTGCAGGAAGCGCAGGAAAAACGGGCGCAGGGACTCGACGTGTTGGTGGGGTGGGTCGATACCCACCATCGGGCCGATACCGAGATGAAGTTGGCGGGGCTCACGGTTTTGCCGCGAAAGATCGTCAAAACCGCGGATTTCACGTACGAAGAGTTCGACATCGACGCCGTGCTCGCAAAGCGCCCGGCCTTGGTCATTGTGGACGAACTCGCGCACAGCAATGCCCCAGGGTCGCGCCACCCCAAGCGTTGGCAGGATGTGGAAGAACTCTTGGCGGCGGGGATCGACGTCTACAGTGCGTTGAACGTGCAACACCTGGAAAGTTTGAACGACGTCGTCGAGCGCATGATCGGAGTGGACGTTCGGGAAACGGTGCCGGATCGGTTGTTTGACGAAGCCGACGAGGTGCGGCTCGTTGATCTGCCGCCCGCGGATCTCATCGCACGACTCAAAGCGGGAAAAATTTACCTCAAACAGACCATCCCGGCGGCGTTGGCGGGGTTCTTTAAGAAAGGGAATCTTCTCGCGCTGCGGGAACTGTCGCTGCGGCGCATGGCGCAGAGGGCGGACGCGGAAAACAGTGCAAGGCGCCCCGTGGAAGACCGTGCTAATCCCGCAGGAGACGCCGTGCTCGTGTGGCTCACCGGCCCCAAGGGTGCCGAAGAACTCGTACGCGACGGGGCGCGGTTGGCGGGCAGCCATCAGGCCGTGTGGCACGTCGTGTGGTTTGACAGCGGAACGGCGGGCGAAAAAAAGCGCCGCCGGATGTTGCGGGCCTTGGCGCTCGCCGACGAATTGGGGGCCGCCACGCAGATTCTCGGGGGGTATGAAGCGGAATCGGCGGTCGTCGGTTACGCGGAAAGCCACAGCGTGCGAACGCTCATGGTGATGCGGGACTATCTCACTTTCTGGCGGCGCTGCAAACTGATGCGGGTGGCGCAGGATCTGCGGCTTCTGGAAGTGTCGGTGGACGTGGATGAGGATCCTGAAGACGAAGACACCGGGCGACTGCAGACGGCGGCGACGTTTTTCAGTGTGACGGAACGGGACGGCTGGTGGCAGTCGGTGCTTCTGACGGCCTTGACGACGGCACTTCTTTATTGGTTGGAGCCGATCATTCATCCGACGAACGCCGTCCTGATGTTTTTAATTCCCATCATGGCGGCGGCGCTTCGCTACGGGCGGGGGCCGGCGGCTTTGGTGGCTCTGTTGTCCGCGGCAGCCTTTGTATACGTCTTTGTGGAACCGGCGTTTTCCTTTACCGTAAAAGATTGGTCCTACGGCATCGTCTTTTTCGTCCTGTTGGCGGTGGGCGCCGGAACCGGAACGCTGGTGTCGCGGCTGCGGACACTTTCCGAAGAAGCCAACGACCGAACGGCGCACGTGCGGATGCTCTATACCCTCTCTCGGGAATTGGGGCAGGCCCTGATGGTGGAAGAAGTCTGTGAGACGGTGGGAAAATATGCGACGTCCGACTTCGGGGCCGTCGTGGATCTTTGGACGACGGGCGGCACGATTACGGATGTGAAGCGACTCACGTTCAACATCAAGAATGTAGATCGGTCGCTCGTGTTGTGGTGCATGGATCACGCGGAAGCCGCGGGACGCGGGACGCACACGCAGCCCGATTCCCCGTACCTTTATTTGCCCTTAAAGGGCCAAATGCGGGTACACGGGGCGATGGTGTTGTCGGTGGCGGATCCGGATCGTTGGGTGAATAAGGAAATGCGGGGGATCGCGGCCGGGATGGCTGATTCCGCCGCGAGCGCTTTGGAGCGCCTGCACTACGTCGATGTGTCGCAGAAGACCGTCGTGGAAATGGAAAACGACCGCTTCCGTCAGTCTTTGGTGCAGGATTTAGCCGACGAATTGCGCGAACCTTTGGATGAGCTTTCTTACGGCGCGGAAGAACTTTCGACGCAGTTGGCGGGAAGCAGCGCCAAACAGGCGCCCGAAGCGCGCAAACTCTTAGCCGACGTGCGCCGGATGACGCGTCTTACGGGGAACCTGCTGGAGATGTCGCGGCTTCAGGGGGCGGGATTTGAGCCGACCCTTAAAAAGACCGCGGTGGCGGATTTGCTGCAGGAAGCCGTGGACGATCTCACCGATGCCGCCAAGAGTCGCTATCGGGTGACGGTGACCGTGGACAAGGCGTGTCCGGCGGTGAACGTCGATCCTGAATTGATTCGACGCCTTTTGGCGAACCTCCTTGATAACGCCGTGAAATACTGTCCGCCGGGGTCTGCCATTGAACTGACCGGTGAGCGGGCGGCTGAAAACGTGTTGGTGAGCGTGACGGACAATGGACCGGGACTCCCGGAAGACGACGTGAACCGGCTTTTTGACCCCTTCCGCCGCGGCGACAAGAAAGAAGGCGTGACCGGGGTAGGGTTGGGGTTGGCCGTGAGCCGCATGATCGCCCGCGTGCACGGAGCGCAGCTCATTGCCAAAAACAACGCGGACGGGCCCGGTGCGACCTTTACGCTCATTCTCCCGGCAGTGCGGGAGGATGAGGAAAAGAAGGCGGATCAGCCTTAGCAACGACTGACAGCTCCCGACGGCTAAAGTCGCGGGGTTCCAAGTTACTTCAGAGCTTCTGCGACCACCTTATCTCCGTCCTTTTGAACGAAGAGTCTGCGCATCGACACTGACTCAGTTTCACCGGAAAATTACGGAGCTATTCCGCAAGGGAATGCACTTCTTCGGCCCGGCAGAGCAGACGGTTTTCACCGCTGATACCTACCATGATGCCGAGAGCGAACGAGGCTCCTCCGACTCGAGATGGTAGATTTGGGAGTTTTCGAACTAACGGAAGTGAAGCGCCCGAGGTAATTTAGGCAGCCCGTCGTATTGAATGCGGTTGCGTCGGAATGGCGACTGAATCGGAACGCCGGGCAACGAGCGGCGACCGTTGCCGCGACGATTTGGGCGGAAACGGATGCCTGTTTGAGTTCGATGAATTGCGGGATCAGCGCTCTTGCCAAGTGCCGTAAGGATGCCGGGCCAACATCGAATTGTAGTAACGGGGGTCGCCCGAAACTTCTTTCCCGACCCATTGAGGCTTTTCAAATACCGTGTCTTCTGTCGGCAATTCAATTTCGGCGACGACGAGTCCTTCGTTGTCCCCGTGAAATTCGTCCACTTCCCAGACAAAGTTGCCGATGGGAATCCGATAGCGTGTTTTATCAATCACGGAGGGTTCCGCGAGTTGAAGCATGGCAACGGCATCCTCAAACGGAATTGAATATTCAAATTCAGCACGGGTGACGCCGACGGTGGGACCCTTGACGGTGAGGAAAGCTTGATTGGCAACGGTGCGCACACGGACGGTGCGTTCTTTGGCGCTGTTCAAATAACCTTGACGATAGTGCACGCCGGGAGCAAGTTTTCGCCAGCCATTGCCGACGATCAGAAACTTTCTTTCGATTTCTTTTGCCATAAATTCGTCTGAAAACAAGTTATTGCAATCAAGTATCACTAAAATATATAGTATCTTTCGTACCTGATACTTGAACCTGATACATGAATTAATTTTATAGAAAACGACGTTACGATAGTTTTTTACTTACAAAAAAACCGCCCGGAAAATTGAGCGGCTTTTTTGCTGAGAGGGGCGTTTTTCAGGGGTAGAGCGGCGTCACGATGCAGCGGGCGCTGGTGACGTTCGTCTGCAGGTTGATTCGCACGGTCAATTGCCCCTGAGGCGCAATGGCCACGAGTTTCTGCCCCTTGTCGAGGTACTCTTCGGGGGCGAGCGTACGACGCAGGAGCGAACCGTCGTTGTCGTCGACGAGTTCAATCTGTAGGTAAGGCACGGCCTGTGCGGTTTCCGAACCGTTGAGGACGACGACTTCGAGCGCGTAGTTGCCGGATTCATCCAAAGGACGCAGCTGCGTCTTGCTGACGGCAAACGCGTTGATGTCGTGCAGATAGAACCCGGGGCACGGCACGGTGCGGCAGACGTTGTTGTAGTAGGGCGCGGTCTGCGGCAGAACTTCCATGACTTTCTGATTGAAAACCACGGCCGCGACGGCGGCGATCACGAGAAAGAGCGCCGTTACGAGGACCAGGCTGGCGGTTGCCCCCTTCTTTTTGGCAGTACGCAGCGGCCTTCTCGGTGCGGAGGCAGCCGCAGGGGCGGGCGCCGCGGAAGTCGTGACGCGCGGCGTTCTTATCGGCGTCGTCTTTTCATTTTCTGCGACGACTTTTTTCAGACCGGACAGGTTGCCGAGACGGGGTTCGGAAGTGAGGTTGGGCGTCTGCATCAAAGAAAGCGCCGTGGCGGCGTCTTTGGCCTGACTGCTGATAACCTTGGGCGTTAATGCGGGTGACGGGAGCACATCGTCCGATGCGGACTTCGGGGGTTCCTGTACGGGGGCCGGTGCGCTCACCGCAGGAGCCGGTTCCGGGGTCGGCGTTACCGGGACAACCGGGACTTCCTGAGCGGGTTCTTGAACGGGGACGGGTTGAACGTCAGGGACGACTTCGTCGACCGCGGGTTTTTCAACCGGTGTCATTTCAGTTTCCGCGGCAACCGGTGCCGTCGCAGGCAATTCCGGCGACGGCGTTGTCGGCGCATCCGAAGGCATGGCTTCAAACGTCGGTGCGGCCAGGGGCTCCGAGTCGGCTCCCAAATCGGATACCGGAACCGTCACCGGTTCTTCGTGAGCCTCGACAGTGGGTAAGGGAGACTCGGTCATGGACTCTGCCGGTGCGGTCGGAACGAAGGGCTCTTCGGCAGACTTCGGTTCCGTCATGACGGGGCGCGGCGTAAAGACGGCCGCGTCGAGCGTGTCCTCATGCGGTGCAGGCGCTGCGGGGGCGGCAGGTATTGCGGAAGTGGGAACGATGGCCGGAGCCGTCGGAATGTCGGAAGGCGCGGCGGGGCGGGGTTTGGCAACGGAAGACCCCGTCGGGAAAAGCGGTACGGCGGTTCGACCCGGAAAGAGTTCGTCCGGAACCTTCAAGAGAGAGCACGTGGCGTCGAAACTGTGCCGGCAGTCCGGGCACTTTAAGGGCGTACGATCCGCCGTTTCCTTGTCGGGCACGAGCCAGACGGATCCGCAGTAGGGACAGCGCGTAACGTAAGCCATAAAAGTCTTCCTGAAAGAAAACCGGGCTGTCGCGCCAAGCGCCGCCCGGCATTGAGTCGAGTGCGGATATCTTACCGAAAGCGGGACTAAGCTGCTTTTTTACCCGAAAGACAAATCCAGCCGTTGTCCTCCTTCCAAAGCGAGAGGCAAACCCCGAGCTTTTCGTAGCAAGCGCGGATTTCGTCGGCCTGGTGCGCGAGAAGTCCCGACAAAACGAGCGTGCCGCCCGCTTTGGTGCGGTCGACGAGCGCCGGTGCCAGTACTTTGAGAGGATTGCAGAGAATGTTGGCAATGACGATGTCAAAGCGTTCTTCGGGCAAATCTTTGGGGAGCACGAACTTTGCGTCCACGTGGTTTTCGCCGGCATTGAAGTTGGCGGCTTCCACCGCCTGCGGATCAATGTCGGTACCGCGCACGAGGCCGGCCCCCACTTTGGCGGCGGCGATCGCGAGAATGCCGGTACCGCAGCCGTAGTCAAGGACGCTCGCGCCCGCGGGGCAGTTTTCGTCAAGCCACGCCAGGCACAGATGCGTCGTGGGATGAGAGCCCGTTCCGAAGGCAACGCCCGGATCCAAGCGGATGTTGAGAGCGTCGGGCACGGGCGGTTCATTCCAGCTCGGTACGATCCACAGACGGTCGCTCACTTTCACGGGCCCGAACTGCGCCTGCGTGACGCGTACCCAATCGGCATCCGGCACCGCCGTATCGCTTTCGATCGCGGGCGTATCAATGCCTAACTGTTCGGCCGCGGCCCGCACGGCCCCGCGCACGTCAAAACCGGCTTCGTAGAGAAGCTTCAGACGGGTACGGGTCCAGGCCTGAACTTCCGGTTCCAGCCCCGGTTCGCCGTAAAGCGGTTTTTCATCCGGGCTGTCGGCGTCGGCGTCTTCGGTGGAGACGCTTAAAACGCCGGCATCCATCAGGAGGTCGGAAAATTCTTCGGCCAAGTCTTCGCGCGTAAGAAACGCGGCTTCATGCAGGATGGGATCTGTCATAAGTCAGGAGTCAGGCCGAAATAGGTTGATCGGGAACCGCCTTCCACTCGGCAAGTTTTTTTTCAAGATAGTGAATGCTCGTGCCGCCCTCGAGGAAATGGCTGTCGGACAGAATAAGCCGGTGCAGCGGTATGTTCGTCGTGATGCCGTCCACCGCGACTTCGCTCAAGGCGACCTGCATGCGGGCGAGGGCGGTTTCGCGCGTTTCCCCGTAGGCAATGAGTTTGCCGATCATGCTGTCGTAGTAAGGCGGCACTTTGTAGCCCGCAAATACGTGGCTGTCCAAGCGGATGCCGGGGCCGCCCGGCATGTGCCAGAGTTTCACCGTACCGGGGCAGGGACGGAACGTAAAGGGGTCTTCCGCGTTGATGCGGCATTCGACGGCGTGTCCCTTGATCTGAATGTCCTTTTGCCTAAAGGAGAGGCGTTCGCCCGCGGCAATCGCAATCTGTTCGCGGACGATGTCGATGCCGGTCACGAATTCCGTCACGGGGTGTTCGACCTGCACTCGGGTGTTCATTTCGATGAAGTAGAACTCCCCGTTTTCGTACAGAAACTCAAAGGTGCCGGCTCCGCGGTAGCCGATGCGCTTGCAGGCCTCGACGCAGCGGGCGCCGAGTTTGTCAATGAGTTTGCGGGGAATGCCGGGCGCCGGGGACTCTTCGAGCACCTTCTGGTTGCGGCGCTGCATGGAGCAGTCGCGCTCGCCTAAGAAAACGGCGTTCTGGAAGTTGTCGGACAACACCTGAATTTCGATGTGACGCGGGTTCTCCAGGAATTTTTCGAGATAAACCTTGTCGCTGCCGAAAGCGGCCTTGGCTTCGGCCTTGGTGGTCGCCACCGAATTAATGAGGGCTGCTTCCGTGCGCACGATGCGCATGCCGCGTCCGCCGCCGCCTGCGCTCGCCTTGATGATGACGGGGTAGCCCACTTTCCTCGCAACGGCGAGAATGGCTTTCGGATCTTCGGGGAGCGCGCCGTCGCTTCCCGGAACGCAGGGAACGCCTGCTTCAATCATGGCGCGCTTCGCGTTTACCTTGTCGCCCATGAGGCGGATCGTGTCGCCGCGGGGGCCGATGAAGGCGAAACCGCTCTTTTCCACCCGGTCGGCGAAGTCGGCGTTTTCCGACAGAAAGCCGTACCCGGGGTGAATCGCTTCGGCGTCCGTCACTTCCGCCGCCGAAATGATGGCCGGGATGTTGAGGTAGCTTTCCGCAGAGGACGCAGGGCCGATGCAGACGCTCTCGTCGGCGAGCTTCACGTACATCGCGTCGGCGTCGGCGGTGGAGTGAACGACTACCGTTTTGATATTCATCATGCGGCAGGCGCGCTGGATCCGCAGGGCGATTTCGCCGCGGTTGGCAATCAGAATTTTTCCGAACATGAATTACGCTCAGCGAAAAGAAATCATTCCACGACAAAGAGCGGCTGGCCGAATTCCACGGGGGATCCGTTTTCGACGAGCACTTCGCGAATCACGCCGTCACATTCGGCTTCGATTTCATTCATGAGCTTCATGGCTTCGATGATGCAGACGGTATCGCCCGCCTTCACGCTCTGGCCGATTTCCACAAAGGATTTGGCGCCGGGCGCGGGCGAGCGGTAGAACGTTCCCACCATCGGCGAATTGATGGTCTTTTTGGGGGTGTCGGCTACGGGAGCCGGTGCGGGTTCCGCCGCTGCCGTCGTGATGGGGACGGGCAGAGGATCCGCCGTGACGACGGGCGAGGGGGCTGCGGCGGTTTTAACGGCATCCGCCCGGTTCACGATGCGCACATGATCTTCGCCTTCGCGGATTTCGAGTTCGGCCACGCCGCTTTCGCTCACGAGATCAATGAGCGTCTTCAATTTTCTTAAATCCATAATCAGTAGCCTCAGTGGGAGGTGAATTGTCTCTTAAAGGGCGACCGCGTCGGTCAATTCGTGTAAAAAAACGGTCGATCCGGACAATTTGAGGGAATTTGTTGCTAATTTCCAGGAAATGAGGCCGAAAAATGAGGATTTCGGCCGTTGAGTTGTCGGGAATTATAACCGTGACTCTGCAGAAACAGGGGGCAAAATCCGGGAGTTCATCCTTGCGGATGACGTTAACGGAGGTGTTTTTCGAGCTCTGCGGCCGTCATTCGTCCCGAAGCTTCCCAAGCTTCCTGCCGCGCGTCGGGGGTGCGGCGGTAGGGATTGCGGCCGCGAAAACGCGGTGAGTGGATTTCAACGAGTACCCCCACGGGATCGCGAGAAGTAGCGCCCGGATCGAGAAACGCAAGTACTTCGGATGGCGTCGGCATCCGGGAGTCGATCGTGTCGAGAACGTCGAAATCAATGCCGGCGTTCAAAAGCCGCAGTTCCGCTTCCTTCACGTCGTCCGTGAAGAGTTCGAGCCGGATGTTGGTTTCCGGCGTAGCAGCGCCGTTGAGGACGGCGCCCGTGAGCGCGGCGTCCAGCCCCTCAAAGAGTTCCGTCATAAGGTGCCAGGCCGCTTCGCGGCGACGACGCAGCAGACGGGCGTGTTCTTCGGGGGCAAAAACCGCCCAGGTTTCCCGCACGGCGCTTTCAATCTCGGCGCCGTCGGGGACGGCCCCCGCGGGGAGTCTCGGATAGTCGGCGAGAATTTTTTCCCGCGCCGTCTGCCAAGGGGTGAGATCGTGAACGATGAGGCCGGCAATCGCTTGGGCAATTTCTCGGCGAAGGGTGGCGGGCGAAGCCGCATCAATGAACATAGCGCTCGTAAAAAAGGGAGGAAACAACTATTGTAGCGGCCTCGGCGGCACGGGATCGGGCGGTACAATGCCGCGCATCCTTGGTTTTCTTGGCGGATTCGTCATGCACATTCATATTCTGGGTATCTGCGGTACGTTCATGGGCGGTGTGGCTCAGCTTGCGGTGAAGGCGGGACACACGGTGACGGGGTGCGATAAAAATGTTTATCCGCCGATGAGCGATCAGTTGGAAAAGGCGGGGATCCGTCTGACGGAAGGCTATGACGCTTCGCAGCTCGCGGTAAAGCCGGACCTGTGGGTGATCGGCAACGCCGTATCCCGCGGCAATCCCCTGTTGGAAGCGATTCTCAACGCCGGGCTCCCCTACACCTCGGGCCCGCAGTGGATGAGTGAAAACATTCTGCAGGGCCGGCACGTTCTGGCGGTGGCGGGAACGCACGGAAAAACGACGACGACGTCGATGGTAACCTGGATTCTGGATTACGCAGGATTGGAACCCGGCTTTTTGGTGGGCGGCGTACCGCAGGATTTCGGCGTGTCGGCGCGTCTCGGGCAAGGGCGTCACTTCGTGATTGAAGCCGACGAATACGACACGGCCTTTTTTGATAAGCGCAGCAAGTTTGTGCACTATCGGCCGCGTACCGCGATTCTGAATAACCTCGAATACGATCACGCCGATATTTTTGAAAATCTCGCTGCGATTGAAAAGCAGTTTCATCACTTGGTACGTACGATGCCGTCTGCGGGGCTCGTCGTCGCCAACGGCGACTGTGAAGCGCTTGATCGGGTGCTGGAAAAGGGGTGCTGGAGCCGCCTGGAGCGTTTTAACCGCGAGGGCGGTTGGACTGTCACGCCCGAAGGCGACGTGCGTTTTGGCGGGGAATCGTTCGGGTGCCTCGCCATGAATCTTCCCGGCCGGCACAATCAGTTGAATGCCCTGGCGGCGGTGGCGGCGGCGCGGGACGCGGGGGTGGATCCCCGGACGGCTCTCGAGGCGCTCGCTCGTTTTGAAGGCGTCAAGCGGCGCCTTGAGGTGAAGGGAACGGAAGCCCGCGTGACGGTGGTGGACGATTTCGCGCACCATCCGACGGCGATCCATGAAACGATTGCGGCGTTGCGGGGCAAGATCGGCCGCGCTCGGCGCATTCTGGCGGTGCTGGAACCCCGCAGCAATACGATGAAATTGGGTACGATGAAAGACCGGCTTGCGGCGAGCCTCGCGGATGCCGACAAAGTTTTCTGCTGGGCCGGGGACGCCGTGCATTGGGATACGCACGAAGCCTTGATGCCGCTCGGGGATAAAGCGAAAACCTACCGGCACGACATGACGCCCATGGTAGAAGACATCGTTCGGGAAGCCCGCGCCGGGGACGTCGTTCTCTGCATGAGCAACGGCAGTTTCGGCGGCGTGCACGGAAAGATTCTTGAGGCGCTTAAAAAGAAGGCCTGAGTATGACCGCCCTCACGACGCTCGTTTACCTCCACGGGTTTCTCTCTTCGCCCGCCTCGCCCAAGGCGGCGGTTTTTGCGCGGGCGGCGAAGCAGCGGGGACTGTGCTGCCGAGTGCCGAACCTCAACGTGACGGATCCGGCGGCCTTAAGTCAGTGTTTGGCGGATGCGGTTTCGGATCTCACGGACGGCACGTGGGCGGCGGTCGGCTCCAGTTTGGGCGGGTTTTACGCGGCACACGTTCTGCCGGGAAATCCCGCTCGGGTCGTGCTTTTGAATCCGGCCGTCAATCCGTGGGACTACGCGGTGCCGTATTTGGGAAAAACGGTGACGGCGGCCGACGGCACGCGGGTTTCAGTGACGGAAACCTGGCTTGACTTTCTCCGCAGGTCGGCGGCGCGCCGCGTGACGACGCCGGAAAGGACGCTTGTGATGGTGACGACGGGGGACGAGGTGCTCGATTGGCGAAAAACCCCCGCTTATTTTCCCGGGGCGCCGGTGTGGACGGTACCGGGCTCCGATCATGCCGTGAGCGATATTTCCCGCTATATTGACGCACTTTTTTCATTTTTACTGCGGGGCGACGTCCCCGAAACGCTGCCTGCGGCGGCGCAACACGATTGAGAGCAGGTTATGCAGTTATTTTTCGAAGAAGACGGCGTCTTCAAGGCCGGCAACGTCATGAAGAAGGACGGGACGGCGTATCAGGTCGAACTGCCAACGGGACGGCGTACCAAAGTGAAGGGGGGGCACGTCTTTTTTGAATTTGAAACGCCGGCGGCGACGGACTTCATAGCCAAGGCGCAGGCAGCGGCAGCGGATATGGATCCGGCTTTTTTGTGGGAAGTGGCGCCCGATGAGGAATTCGGGTACGACGCGATTGCCGCGGACTACTTCACGAATCCCGGTGCCGTGGAACGGGCTGCAACGCTGACGGCGCTGCACGGTAATCCCGTTTATTTCTACCGCAAGGGGCGCGGACACTACAAAAAGGCGCCTGCGGACGTATTGGAACGTGCGCTTGCCGCGGTGAAGAAACGGGAAATGATGGAAAAGCGGCGTGACGAGATGGTTGCGGAAATGCAGGCCGGGCGCGTTCCCGAGGAAATTGCGTCGCAGGCGTTTACGCTTCTCATCAATCCCGATAAAAACAGCATGGAATGGAAGGCGCTTTCGGCGGCAGCGGATGCGGAACATCTGAGCCCGTTGCGGCTGTTGCTCAAAATCGGCGCCGTAAAAAGTCCCTACGCTTGGCATATGGGGAGTTTTTACGCTCAGTATTTCCCGCGCGGCACGGGATTCCCCGAGTTGCCGGCGCCCCAGGCGCCGGACGTGGAACTTGCGGAAGCGGCGGTAGAAGCCTTCTCCATCGACGACTCCAAGACGACGGAAATCGATGATGCGGCAAGCGTCACGGATCTGGGGGACGGCAAGAAGCGGATCGGCGTGCATATTGCCGCACCGTCGCTCATCATGCCGCGCGACTGTCCGACGGACAAGGTGGCCCGTTCTCGGATGTCGACGGTGTACGGGCCCGGCATCAAAACGACGATGCTGCCGGAAAATTGGATTCAGGCGGCGAGCCTTGATGCCGGTCGCTGCGTCCCCTGCGTGTCGCTTTACCTCACGGTGGACGCGGAAACGATGGAAATCCTCGCGAGCGAAACGCGGCTTGAGCGCATCACCGTGAAGGATAACCTCCGTTATGACCTCTTTGAAAAGCCGGTCACGGAAGCCATGGTTTTGAACCACGAACTTACGATGCCGCACGCCGAAGCGATCGAATTTTTGTGGCATTTTGCGAAGGCGCGTTTGGCGGAGCGGGAAGAGGCCCGCGGTAAGCCCGAACCGCTGGGACGCGTCGAGTGGAGTTTTGAATTGGAGGGCGAGGGCGAAGACGCTCACGTGTCCTTAAAACCTCGTACGCGCGGCGAACCGATCGACCTGCTGGTTGCCGAACTCGCAATCTGCGCGAACTGCACGTGGGGCCTGTGGTTGGAAGAGCACGGTTATGCCGGCATCTACCGCAGCCAGCGGATGGGGCGCGTCAAGATGAGTACGATCCCGGGGCCGCACGACGGGTTGGGGGTGCCGCGTTATGCGTGGTCCACGTCCCCCCTGCGCCGTTATGTGGATATGGTGAACCAGCGGCAGATCGTGAGCGCCGTCTTGGGTCGGGAACCGGCGTACCAGGGCAACGACGCGGATTTCTTCTCCATCGTGAGCCGTTTTGACGATCTCTACAGTGCCTACAACGACTTCCAGCGGCGGATGGAGCGCTACTGGAGCCTTCGCTACATTGAGCAGGAAGGTTTAAAAGAAGTCGTCGTGAGCGTGGTGAAGGAAGAATTGGTGCGCGTTGAGGGGCTGCCCTTCCTGCAGCGGATTCCGGGGCTGCCGGAATTGGAACGCGGCCGGCGTCTGCGATTGGCGGTGTTGGGGTGCGACTACATCGATCTGCTTCTTGAAACGAAACTGTTGGAGGTTCTGCCCGAATCCGAAAGCGTGACGGATCTGGAAGACGAAGAAGAGGACGTGCCGGAAGCGCAAGCCGAAGTGCCTGAGGAAGAAAAGGCGCCTGAAACGACCGCTGAAAAACCGGCGGAAACGACGCCTGCGGCGTAACGGATTTCGGGCGTGAAAACGGGGATCGGAGACGTCGGCCGATGCCCGTTTTTCTTTGGGAAAAATTCGAATTTCGTAGTACACTGAGGATAAGAAAAATTCTCGGGGCGATCGCCGCCGAAACGCTCGCTGACGGCGGAGCCTCGGTTTCAAGTGGGAGGCTACTATGGATCGTTTCTATGTCATCGGCAACCCCGTCAATCATTCCCTCTCTCCGGCGATTCACGCCGCTTTTGCCCGCCAGTTCGGCATTGAGCAAACCTATGAAACGCGGCGTTTCGAGCGTTTTGCGGAAGACATGGGGGCACTTCGTCGCGAAATGAACCCCGCGGGTGTCAACATCACCGTTCCGTTTAAGCAGGATGCGTTCGACTATTGTGAAATCCTCACGGATCGGGCGAAGTTCGCGCGTGCCGTCAACACCATGAGTTTTTACGACGGCATGGCAACGGGCGACAACACGGACGGCACCGGTTTTGTGACGGACGTGGAAAAGCGTTTCGGTTTTCCCTTAAAAGGTGCCCGGGTATTGATTCTCGGAGCGGGCGGCGCGGCGCGCGGCGTGCTTGCGGCCTTAAAGGATTGCGGTTGCGCCGCGATTGCGGTGGCCAACCGTACGCCCGCGCACGTCACGGATTTGGTAAAGGACTTCGGGGTAAGGCCGTTGCTTTTTACGGAGACGGCTGCAGGCGGTTTTGACCTCGTCGTGAACTGCACGAGTGCCGGCTTGTCCGGCGTGGCGCCTGCCGTGCCCAACACGGCGTTTAAGGATGCCGCGATGGCCTACGACCTCTTTTATGCGGCAGAGCCCACGCCTTTCCTGCGCCTGGCGACGGAATCGGGGTGTCCGAAGTGCGTGGACGGCCTCGGTATGCTCGTTGAACAGGCGGCGGAAGCCTTCCGCTTGTGGCACGGCAAGATGCCGGAAACGGAAAGCGTGTATCAGAGTCTTCGGAAAGCGCAGGTGTGAGGTCATTTGAAGCGTTGTTTCCTTAACAGAGGCCCTGTCGGATGTTGAGTTCGGCAGGGCATCTGCGTCTGTGCCGGGTTTGTTGTCGGTCAGATCATGCCGTCAGCTGCTTCTGCCCAACGCCAAGTTCTGATTACTTTTGAGCAGATGAAAGGATGGTCAAAGGCAATGGCTTCATACAAGCAACAGCCGGAGAATTTCCAAGGCAAACCCAACTTCCCCGGGTGCAAAAAGAAGTATCGAACTTTCATCATCAATCGCAACGGTTACAAGATTGAGAATCATCGTCTCTATCTCACAGGCGGTAAAGAGTACGGCTTTCAGCCGCTCAAGATCCGATGCTGCGAGACACAGGCGTTCAACGCGAAGATCAAAGAAACCGTTGTAGGTGATGTGCGTATCGTGCCTTTGGGGGAATTCCTTCTTTTTGGAACTTACCTTCGAGTATGACGGCACTCAGACTGAAAACCTGAAGCCGGATGCTTCGGCAGCGTGCTCCATCGACTTGGGACTCAACAATTTCGCAACCATGATTTCGACGAAGGCGGAAGTCCCTTTCCTCCTCGTCAAGGGCGGAAAAGTGAAGTCGATCAACCCATGGCGGAACAAGCAGGTTGTCGAACTCAAAAGCCTCGGAAAGCCGGGACACATTGCCGCAAAATCCCGCCGTCGCTACTCTCGGATGGAAGACTACCTTCACAAGGCGAGTTGCCTTGTAATCGAATACTGTCTGACTTACGACCTCGGTACCATCATCATCGGGTATAACCCGCAGTGGAAGACGGAATACCTCAACGGCGCACTCAATATTGCCAGAAAGGAACTTGGTGACGAGTGGCTCAAAAAGCAACTCAAAGCCAATGGGGGCCGCATGAATCGGCCCGTGTCTGTCCGAAATATCGGTCAGACACTAAAAGAGGGACTACGGTCCCTCGAAACCGAGTCCGTACGGGCGCGGTAGTTCAGGAATAACCTTAATTCGAACAATCTGATCGTAAAAGAAGGACACGGGTCCTGAAGAGAGTCGTAGATCGTTCGGCGAATTGCCGTCGGACGGGCGAGAGGCGATACAATGCGCGCGGCTTCGGGGGAGTCTCTCGGACTCCGATTTTTCAACCTCAGACGGGAACTGTGATGGAAGCGAAAGATTTGGAAAAAATGCGCCTCAATCCGGTGGATGGGGCTGAAGACGAAGGGCCGATGGATCCGGATGACGCAAGCCAGGCTTTGGCGCGCGTCGCGCAGATTTTTGATGCGCAGGAAGACCGCGGCGAACACCCCAAGGATGAGACGGCGGACAAAATAGATGCGACGCCTTTGGGTGAAAAAGCCAAGAAAGAACTGAGAGAAGTTCTCGAAGATCTGCACCCCGCCGATATTGCCTACGTGTTGGAAGCCTTGCCGCAGGATGATCGTCTTGCGGTGTGGAAACTCGTTGATCCGGAACGCGAAGGCGATATTCTTGTTGAAGTCAACGACGGCGTCCGCGAAACCCTGATCGACGCGATGAACCGCGACGAGCTGGTGGACGCGGTGGAAACCCTCGACACCGACGAAATCGCCGACCTGGTGGAAGACCTGCCGCCCGACGTGGTGGCCGAAGTTCAGGAAGGGTTGTCTCACGAAGAGCGCGCTCAGCTGCGCGCGGCGATGAGTTATCCCGAGGACAGCGTCGGTGCGCGCATGGATTTTGAGATGCTCTCGATCCGCGAGGATGTGACGCTGGAAATCGTGTTGCGGTTTCTGAGGCGCTTTGAGTCTCTCCCGGATCACACCGATCAGGTTTTTGTGGTGGATCGTCAGGGAAAACTCGTCGGGTCGCTCGCGGTGAGCCAAATTTTGGTGCATGATCCTGAAGCGCGGGTGACGGACCTGATCCGCAGCGACGTGCTGACGCTAAATCCCTTGGACGATGCGAGCGATGCGGCGCAGGCTTTCGAACGTTACGACCTCGTGAGCGCGCCCGTGATTGATGAGTCCGGGCGCCTCGTGGGACGTCTCACCGTGAACGAAGTGGTGGACGTCATTCGTGAAGAAAGCGACGAAGACGCATACGCTGCCGTCGGTTTGGATGACGATCAGGATATTTTCGGCAGCGTGTGGGACGCGGCCAAAAGCCGCTGGCTGTGGCTCGGCGTGAACCTTTGTACGGCATTTTTTGCGTCCCGCGTCATTGCAGCCTTTGACGGTACGATTGAGCGTGTGGTGGCATTGGCGGCGCTGATGCCTGTGGTGGCGAGCATGGCCGGCAATTCCGGCAATCAGACGCTGACGCTTTTGGTACGGTCCATGGCGATGGGACAGGTGACCGAAGCCAACCAAACGGATCTGATTAAGAAAGAACTTATCGTATCCGTCATCAACGGATTGTTGGGCGGCGTCGTGGCGGGGCTTTTCGTATGGCTCCTTTATTTCGACAGCAGTCAGGGACTGCTTTTGGGGGGCGTGATGGCGCTCGCGATGCTGCTCAACATCATCGTCGGGGCGTGCGTGGGGTTGGCCGTGCCGCTGATCCTCAAATATTTCCATCTGGATCCGGCGATGGGTGGATCGGTACTTCTTACCTTTACGACCGATTCCGGGGGCTTCTTGATTTTTCTGGGACTTGCCTCTTTGTTTTTCCGTTAGCCAACGGCATCCATTTGTTGCGAATCGCTTCAAAAGACACATTTTGTCGGACACGCCGACGGGCTTTGCGCTAAATTAACGGCATTCCCAAAATAAAGACGGGGAGACACCCCGCCGCGGAAAAGGAACTCATTATGAAAGCCAAACTCGCCCTTTGCGCAGCTCTCACGGCGGCGCTTCTCGCGGGCTGCGCCACCGACGGTTCGATGTACCGTTCGGATGTGTATACGGCCGGTCAGGTTAATCAGATGCAGGAAGTGCGTACGGTGGAAATCATCGCCGTACAGTCGGCGCGGGTGGCGGTGGGCAATACCGAAGACCGCACGGACGCCCGCAACATCGGCATGATCCTGGGGGCGATCGCGGGGGCTGCGATCGGCAACCACAACAACCATTCCACATCCGCTCGGGTGATGGGGGGCTTGGCGGGCGGTGCCTTGGGCGGCATTGCCGGTCAGAGCGTGGGCGGCAACCGTCAGGAACTCGTAAACGGCGTGCAGATTACGTTCCGCGACGGCAATAAGCTCTACAACTCCGCGCAGGTTGGACAGGTCTGCGAATTTAAGACAGGGACGGCCATTATGGTGTCTCAGAGTCCCACCGAAACGCGTATTCAGCCCAACAACCCCTACGGTTGCCCTAAAAAATAGGAATTAGCCATGAAGAAAATCGTGTTGACGGCAGCGGCCGCACTTTTGGTGGCGGGGTGTGCCAATACTCAAAATCAGGGCTACCAACAGGGGTACTACGTGCCGGCGGATGCGCAGACGGCGGGCGTGACGGCCGTGGACGCGCAGATTGAAACGGTACGCGCCAATTACGAAGACGTGAAGGCGCAGGCTCAGGCGAAGATCGACGCCCGTAAGAAGGCGGAAGCCGCTGCCGCGAAGAAAAAGGCGCAGGCTGCGGCTGCCGCAGCAAAAGCCAAGGCCGCTCAGCAGGCGAAGATCAACAAGCGCAACGAAGAAAAGGCGGAGCTGCAGATGGAGTTGCTGCGCCTGGACGTGCAGAAGAAGAAGGCTCAGGTGGGGGCGGATGCCGCCATGAGCAATGCGACGGCAGAACGCGCCAAGGATTTCGTGGACAATCAGGTCGAGGAAGGCCGCGCGAAGATTGATCAAATCAAAGCGCAGAGCGAAGCAATTCGCGCCGGTACCGCCAAATAACGTTGTCGGAATCCCCCAAAAAAACGCGGCCGTCTCCGGTAGGGGAAAGCCGCGTTTTGCGATGAAATCCGATTGAGTTACAGATCGCCGAAGAGGCGTTTCAATTCATCAGGCACCCCCTTTTTGCGGGGGGCAGGGCAAGCGTCTCTCGCCGCCTTGGAATTGACTTCGTAAGCGGTGTATTGATCCTCAATTTCGTCGGCGAAATAAGAACGGGGTGACGCAGACGTCAGAAAGCGGTCGGCCGTTTCCGGGCCCACGTCTTCATAGCGCATGACGCGGTGCGTATCAAATTCAATGTCGAGCCAACGGCGGTCGGGGTCATAGCCCGCCGACACGATGCCGCCGCGGCGGATGGGACGTCGCAACATGGGTTTCTCACCTTTAACGAGGAAAGAACATGTGTCCTATTATGGGCTTTTTCTGGGAATTCGCCAAACGGAATACCGTTGGTGGCGTAATTCGTGCACAATCAGGAAAGAAAGACAGTGGTTGCACTGTTCAGAGCCTAGAGAGAATGAATAATTTTTGTGACGGTTGGAATTGGTGATGTCCACTCATGCAGACGCGCGTCTTGCGCACTTGACGGAACTTTTTGCCGACCTGCCGGGGTTGGGGCCGAAGTCGGCTGCGCGCCTCGTGGACGACCTGCTGGGGAAACGACGAGCGGTCGGATTGGATCTGGCGAAAACCTTGACGGAAGCCATCGAAAAGGTGCATCGGTGCCCGGAATGCAACACGCTTACGACGGAACCGGTGTGTCCCTTGTGTGCCGGTGCCGATCGGGATCAATCCGTCATCTGTGTGGTGGAAAGCCCGGCGGATATGGCGGCGATTGAAGCGAGCGTCAGTTACCGCGGACGCTATTTCGTACTGATGGGACGGGTAAACCCCTTGGAAGGGATCGGGCCCAAGGAATTGGGCGCGGATAAATTGCTGGAAAAGGCGGGGCAGGACGGCGTACGGGAAGTGGTGATTGCGACGAGCTTCACGCCGGAAGGCGAAGCGACGGCGCATCTTTTGGCGGCGCTTCTGAAAAAGCAGCTGCCGGGACTCAAAGTCACCCGGTTGGCGCGGGGATTGCCCGCCGGGGTGGAAGTCGAATACACCGATGCCGCGAGTATTGCGGCCGCCGTCGTGGAGCGGCACGAAGTCGCGGCTCGTCGATAGGCGAAAGCGCTTAGGGGGCGTGCCGCCGATGCGGGACGGCGGTCTTTTACTTGTTGACAACCGATTTTTCCCGCGCTATCTTTCCCGACACTGAGTTCGGAGGAACTCAACTTTTAAGGATTCATTTCGATGTTCAACGCTTCTGCACATAACGCCGTGGAGACTTCCGTCGCGAAGTCCGTGCGCCTTTGTGTGCTAGCGCTATCCCTACGCGTAAGCGGGGGACGGGCGTTGGTGCGTTGACGTTTTTTATCCCCCGCGGCGGGTTCGCCGCCTCGCTCCTTTCAAGAAGCGAAAGAAGGGGGAAGACAAAAGCAGTACAAGCGAACTCCGCTCGAATCCATGATTGCAACGCACGAATTTCGTGCGTTTTTTGTTTTTTGGAGTCCGCTATGTCTTTCACCCGTCGTCAGTTCATTTCCGCCGCCGTTGCTTCCGCTGCGTTTGCCGCGGCTCCCGCAGTTTTTGCCGCGCCTCGTAAGGTACGTATTGCCGTGGGCGGCAAAGCGCTTTACTACTACCTCCCGTTATCCGTTGCCGAACGTCTCGGCTACTTCAAGGACGAAGGGGTGAACGTGGAAATCATCGACTTCCAGGGCGGGTCCAAGTCGCTGCAGGCGGTGGTCGGGGGCTCGGCCGACATTGTTTCCGGGGCGTTTGAACACACGATTTCCATGCAGACGCGCGGTCAGGCGATGCGCGCTTTCGTGCTGCAGGGACGCGCGCCGCAGGTCGTGTTCGCCGTCAATAAGAAGACGATGCCCGATTACAAGACGCTTTCTGACCTCAAGGGAAAAAAGATCGGCGTAACGGCTCCCGGGTCAAGCTCTCAGGTTCTCGCGAACTTCGTGCTCGCCCAAGGCGGCGTGAAGCCCTCGGACGTAGCCTTCATCGGGGTGGGCGCGGCGTCGGCGGCCGTGGCTGCGATCCGGTCCGGTCAGATCGATGCATTTGCAAACCTTGATCCGGTGGTGGCGCAGCTGCAGCAGGACGACCTTCTCAAAATCGTGGCGGATACGCGCGTCGTGGAAGAAAGTGATGCGATTTTCGGCGGCCCCATGGTGGCAGGCTGCCTCTATGCCCCCGAGCGTTTCGTCCGCAGTCACGCCGACGAAGTGCAGGCGATTACGAACGCGATGGTGCGGGCGGATCATTGGCTCGCGACGGCCACGGCCGACGACATCGTGAAGACGGTGCCGGAAACCTACTTCATGGGCAACAAGGCGATCTACATCGAAGGGTTCCTTAAGAACCGCCCGGCCTTAAGCCGCGACGGCATCATCCCCGAAGGGGCTCCCGCAATTTCACTGAGGGCATTAACGAGCGTCAACCCCAAGATGGCCTCGATGAAGGTGAATCTGGATGCGGTTTATACGAACGAATTCGCAAAGAAAGCGAACGCCAAGTATTTCGGCTGATTGAAACAATTTCGCGGCGGCGACGCTTGTCGACAAAGCCCGCTGCCGCCTTTTTCCCATAACGAAGACAATAAAAATGACCAAACCGGCGATTGAGTTAGAAAATCTGGCGTGTACTTTTGTGAGTGACGACGGCGGTCGGCTTGTGCAGTACACGGCCGTGAAGGATGTGAACATCACGATCAACGAAGGCGAATTCGTGAGCGTGGTGGGGCCGACGGGCTGCGGCAAGTCGACGCTTCTTAATATGAGTGCGGGACTGCTGCAGCCTTCGTGCGGTACCGTAAAGATTTTCGGCGAACCCTTAAAAGGACTCAATCGTCGGGCGGGTTACATGTTTCAGGCCGACAGTTTGATGCCGTGGATGAGTGCGTTGGACAACGTTGCGGCCGGTCTCATTTTCCGCGGTGTGGACAAAGAAGAAGCGCACCACGAAGCCCGTGAATGGTTAAAGCGCGTGGGGCTCGCGGGGTTTGAATCAAGTTATCCGCACCACTTGTCGGGCGGTATGCGTAAACGCGTCGCGATGGCTCAGACCCTCATCATGGATCCGGACATCATTCTGATGGACGAATCGTTTTCGGCGTTGGACATTCAGACGCGGCAGCTGATGGAAAATGAGCTTTTGTCGCTGTGGAGTGCCAAGAAGAAGGCGGTGCTCTTCATTACGCACGATCTGGACGAAGCGATTTCGATGAGCGATCGCGTCATCGTCATGAGCGCGGGCCCGGGGAGCCACCCGATCGGCGAATTCACGATTGATCTCCCGCGTCCGCGCGATGTGGCGGAAGTGCGCGTGACGCCGCGGTTTATTGAACTGCATACGGCGATTTGGTCGGTGCTTCGGGAAGAAGTATTGCGCGGCTATCGTCGTCAGCTTCAGGCTTAATCGGAATCGGTATGGGAGACATCAAAATGAGTGCAGTGAAACAGGCAAAACGGCAGACGGTGAAGCTGAGAGTGTGGCAGTTATCGCTTCTGGCGGCGATTTTCTTCGTGTGGTGGTTGCTCACCAAACCGGGGCTCGTGCCGACTTTTGTGTTTGACAACGACACGCAGGCGGCGTTTTTCTTCGGGGAACCGCTCATCATCTTCCAGCGCATCGGCGAATGGTTCGTGACGAACGCGGACATCTATCCGCACCTTTGGACGACGCTCGTGGAAACGACGATGGCCTTTGTGATCGGGACGGTTGCCGGGGGCGCCGTGGGAATGTGGCTTGCGTTGTCGCCGTTTGCAGCGGCGGTCGCGGATCCCTTCATCAAGGGGTTGAACTCGATGCCCCGTGTGATTCTGGCACCGATTTTTGCCGTATGGTTCGGGCTCGGCATGGCGTCCAAGGTGGCTCTCGGTGTAACGCTTGTTTTCTTCATCGTCTTTTTTAACGTCTATCAGGGCGTACGGGAAGTAAATCCCAACGTGCTCGCTTCGGCCCGGATGTTGGGCGCCAACCGCACACAGCTGATGAAGTCTGTGTATCTGCCCTCCGCCATGAGCTGGGTGTTTTCGTCGCTGCACACCTCGGTCGGCATGGCGTTTGTGGGGGCCGTGATCGGTGAATACCTGGGTTCAAGCGAAGGCGTGGGTTACCTCATCCTGCAGGCTGAAGGCGTTTTCGATATCAATACGGTGATGGCGGGGATTTTGGTGCTGACGGTTTTCGCGCTGATTTTGGACTGGATCGTGGGCGTTGTGGAACGCCGTGCCATGCGCTGGCAGCCGAGACAGGGTGCTTCGATGACGTTAAAGGGCGGCGTATAGGATCCGCTCTTGGCAGGAGAAAAGCCGCTGAGGTCGATGAGTCCCGGCGGCTTTTTTGTAGGCGGAATCGGCGCATTTGTGAAAATACGTCGGAGTCTGTTGTGTACGAACGAAAAATTTTTTCCGAAATGCTGCGTTGGAAAAAAGAACACGCACCGCGATATGCCCTTTTTTAAAGGAGCCCGCCGCCGTGTGGGGAAGACCACACTCGCCAAACGCTTGGCGGAGGAATATCGTTCGTCCATATTTATTCGATTTGATAGAAATGTCGGCGCAAACCTGCGACTTTAGTCGCGGGTCAAGCAGACGGTTTAAAAAAACATCAAAGTGTTATAAAATACAAAGAAACTTTCAGCCAATACCATGAAAATCATTTCCACCTATCCTGCTAAGATCAAAGAATCCTCCGGGGCTTTTGAAGCTACGGCGGATCTCTATCGTCAGGCGGTGGATTACTTCATCGGCATCATGCTCAAACATTGGGATGGTTCGTTTTCAACCATCGCCAATTCAACTTTCGTCGTACGTGCAACCGAGTTGCTCTGTTGGCCGACGGCCAAGCGGCCTCTTACAAAATACGACTTCGGAAAATCGTTCTACAAATTTCCGAGCTACCTGCGCCGTGCTGCCGTCAACGAGGCCTACGGCCTGGTTTCCTCCTATCACACCCGTTTGAAGCAGTGGAAAGCCAATCCCCAAGGGAAAGAACCGGGATTACCGAAGGCCGGACGGACTTTTCCCGCCATGTACCGGGAAGTCATGTTCAAAAATACGACAGACCGTTACACGGTACGGATCAAGGTCTTCATCCGCAATACTTGGGACTGGACGGAGGTGAAGTTACGAAAGTCCGACATGGACTACATCGCGAAGTATTGCCCGCTTCGGAAAGCGTGTGTGCCCACACTGCGTCGCCGAGGAAAAAACTGGTCGCTCGATTTTCCTTTTGAGGAGGAAAGAAAACTTACTGATACTCCCATCCGCGAACAAACCATCGTGAGCGTCGATCTCGGCATCAACAATGCCTGCGTCTGCTCTGTCATGACTTCGGAGGGCACTGTCCTCACGAGACGCTTTCTGCATCTCAACCGTGAAAAAGACTCTCTGAATCGTGCACTGCAACGTATCAAGAACGCCCAAAAGCAGGGGAATCGCGAGATGCCTCGGCTTTGGGCGAAGGCGAAAGGCATCAATGATTCGATTGCCGTCAAAACGGCAACGTTCATCATGGATCTGGCGGTTTACTACAGTGCTCACGTCATCGTGATGGAAAAGCTCGATCTCAAAGGCCGTAAGCACGGCTCCAAGAAACAGCGTCTTCATCACTGGCGGGCACAGTATGTTCAGCAGATGGTGCAAGACAAGGCTCACCGCAATGGTCAGCGGGTGAGTCGAGTCTGCGCCTGGAATACGTCGAAGCTCGCGTTCGACGGTTCCGGCGCAGTCACTCGGGACGAAAAGAATCACAGTCTCTGCACTTTTCCAAACGGTAAGCGCTACCACTGCGATCTGAGCGCTTCGTACAACATCGGCGCTCGGTATTTCGTCCGAGAAATCTTTAAGTCCCTGTCGGTGACGATGGGGCAGCGCATTGCGGCCAAAGTTCCGGAATGCGTGAAGAGAAGTACCTGCACCTTAGGTTCGCTCTTTAGGCTCCATGCGGAGTTGGGTTCTACAGAACACCAATTATCTGAGTGTAGCCCGCATCGAACTGAGGCAGTCCCTCCGATTACAAACGAGGGAAGCCTTCGACTTTAGTCGAGGGAGACTTCACGAAGCGAATTCCGAGGTAAACTCAGCCCTAATGATATGGACCACCCACCCGATGCCTAGACAATCGATTCCCGAAGATCGATGATGTGGCATCACAAGCCTTCATGGAGTCCATATCATGGCTAGAAAGCGCATCCTGTCAACACTCGACACATCGATCGCATACGAAGCAGTTGGTCTCGACCTTGCCAAGACTGATGTGACCCTTGCCGCATTCGATTCTGATCACAAGGAACCCTACTTCATTGACCGGATACCCTACGACAAGCTCTATGAGCTTCTGGCAAACATGGCACCGACCCTAGTTGCCATGGAGCCGTGCAGCGGTGCTCATCAGATCGCCGAGCAGATTCAGGCGCTCGGACATGAAGTCATGATGATCAGCGGGCGGCATGTCCAGGCGTGGGTCAAGGATCATTGCAACGGCCAGAAGACCGACCTCAATGACGCGTTCGCCATCCTGAATCTGGCCTATGACCGCTGGCTGACGCCCATCCGCGGCAAGACGCGTGAGGAATGTCGTCTGCTCGCTCTGCAGGCCTCCTATCGTCAATTAAAGGGGCAACGAACGAAGACTATGGTGCACGTCAAGGCTACGCTCCACGCATGGGGGTTCCCCATCCGCACGGGCTCCTTCAACCAAAAGGCTTTGCGTGAGCTGATCGATGCCAACCGAGAAGCTTTCGGTGGTAAAATGGCTGAGACTCTGCACCTCATGATCGACCGGGTGCGTGGTCTCGATCATGACATTGCTACGGTGCTGAAACTCCTGACAGAGGCTACAAAGCGCGATCCGCGGGCTTCCCTGCTTCGTTCCATACCGGGCTTCGGAGTGCTGACGACAAGCCGATGGTGCGCTGTAATGGGAGACATCGCAAGATTCGATTCCCCGAAACAGACCATGGCGTTCATTGGGCTTGTTCCGAACAACAGAATTACTGGGCATCACACGGAGACCTCTTCCGGTCGTGAAGCCCGCGGTCAAGGAAGGATGTCCAAGCGAGGAGACAAGATGCTCCGATCGCTTTGCATCTTAGGCGCGGCATCGTTATGCATGTTGGTGCGTAAGGACCGTTTACAAGACTGTCCCTTTGTTGCAAGCATCAAGGAGCGCCTGGCATCGCCTCGACCATGGTTCAAGGTACTAGTATAACGTTTGCTAAATAAGGCTATTAATTAACTCATGGACCTCGTCAAGCTTCCATCGCCAACGGAAAGGT
>UQUM01000018.1 GCA_900544255.1 uncultured Sutterella sp. | reverse complement strand
TGAGTAGAAACAGTGACTCTCATGAGTCGAGTACGACATCCAGAATAACACCGGCACGGTGACTGAACGCTCGGAATGCAGACGGAAGCTGCTGAACGGGGTGGGCAGGTTAAGAGGCGGAGCAAACCGAACATGGCGACACTGTATTGGACGAAAGCGCAACCTAGAGCGTACCCGCGGATTAAGTACGTCTGTATGAGTATGGATGAAGCGGCGCGGAAGGTAATAGCAAACAAGGGAAGTGCCGGCGTTGACGGCACGACCGTTGACGAGTTGTTGCCTCTCCTGGAAAAGTACGGGAGTTCTATCGACCAGAAACTGGAAAACGGAACCTATATCCCTTGCCCTGTAAGGAGAAAGGACATTCCGAAACCCAACGGTAAGAAACGAATGCTGGGCATCCCGACGGTGTTGGATCGAACGATTCAGCAAGCATTGGTGATCGTTCTGCAGGATGATTTCGAACCACAATTTTCAGACAACAGCTACGGTTTTCGACCGGGACGCAGTGCCAACCAGGCGGTAAGCCAGGCGAAGCAATACGTCAAGGACGGATACCGATGGGTAGTGGAAATTGATCTGGAAAGCTTCTTTGACCGGGTCAACCACGACAAGCTGATGGGGATTATCGCGAAAGTTATTGACGACAAAACAGTTCTTAAACTGATTCGTCGGTACCTGAACGCGGGCATTATGGAAAACGGCTTGGTAAAGCCGCGGACGGAGGGAGTCCCGCAAGGCGGCCACCTAAGTCCGTTGCTGTCAAACATCATGCTGACGGAATTGGACAGAGAGCTTGAAAAGAGGGGCTTGCACTTTTGCCGCTACGCGGATGACTGCAACATTTACGTGCGGTCTAAGACAGCGGCGGAGCGGGTTCTTCGCCATATCACTCGATTCATCGAAGAGGAGCTCAAGTTGCGGGTCAACCGCGACAAGAGCGGCACCTTTCGGCCCTGTGACTCAGTCTACCTTGGGTATACCTTCTCACGAGTGAATTACGCCCGGGTTATTGCAGCAAAGAAAGCCGTAGACCGTCTGAAGGACAAGCTTAGAAAGGTGTTCTTCAGTGCCCGAGGAACCTCACTGAAATGCACGATTGAACGCATAACCCCAATTTTGAGGGGATGGCGGAATTACTATCGCCAAGACAGCCGAAAGAAGTTCTATGAGGAAATGGACGAATGGATTCGCCATCACCTCAGAGCACTGATTTGGTTGGCGTGGAAAAAGCCGAAGACTCGATACAAGAATCTACGGAAGAGACTCCACGATGAAGAAAGGGCGAAAGCCAGTGCGGGTAACGGGCGTGGTGCATGGTGGAACGCTCATGCGAAGCATATGCATGATGCTTACCCAAATGCTACATTTTCCAGGTTGGGGCTGTATCAACTCGCCTCATAGGAAGTTGTTTAAACGAAACGCCGTATGCGGAACCGCATGTACGGTGTTGTGAGAGGGGGATGGGGTGACCCTACCCCCTACTCGATTCAACTTCCCGAAGGAAGTTGTCTCAAAAGCGAGATTACTGAGCAGCGCGCGTACCGATCACTTCGATCACGGCGCGGCGGTTCGGGGCGAGGCAGTCAACGAGCTGAGCCTTCGTCTTCACGGCACCGGCCTTGCTGGGATTGGCGCATTCGACAACCGCTTCCGCAGAGCCGCGGCCTTCGGTCTGAACGCGGTCAGCGTCCACGCCCTTCGTGGCGAGGTAGTCCTTCACGGACTGAGCGCGGGCTTCGGAAAGCTTCTGGTTGTAAGCTTCGGTGCCCAGGCGGTCGGCGTAGCCGGTGGCGAGGATCACTTCGATGTCCATGCCGGCCATGCGGGAGACGAGGTCGTCAAGGGCGATCTGGCCTTCGGCGGAGAGGTTGGCGCTGTCGAACGCAAAGAGCATGTCGGCAGAGAGCGTCACCTTGGCGGACTTCACTTCTTCAGCGGGAGCAGCCTTCGGGGCGCAGGCGCCGGCAGAAAGGATGTCCTTGTCGCAGGCGCAACCGGCACCTTCAACGCCGGCCTGTTCGGCAAGCGCCGGGGTCCAGAAGCCCGTACGCCAGCACAGGCCGTAGGGGTTCATCACGGTGGCGTTGGTGGAGTTCGTCACGTAGGGGGTGACGGGGGCCGCCATGGCAACACCGGAGGCCGCAACGAGAGCCGCAGCAATGATGCTGCACTTCAGAGAAGTCTTCATAGTAATTATCCTCATAAAACAGGGCACTGTTGTTAGCGTCCTCTTTCCCGGCCTCAGGCCTAAACAAACCGCTTCGGCCGGTCCCGAAAAAGGGATATGTTCCGTAAGGGCTCAGTGCGCAGCACACTTGCGGAACAAACAATTTGAACTGATGCCATTTTGCACCAAAAAACGGTTGAGTGAAAGTAAAACGCCCTGTTTTTTTGGAAAGCCGATCGGAAAGCAGGGATTTTGTTGGTTTCGTAGGACAAAACCGATGGAAGCTCAGCCAAGCCCCTCATTTTTCGGCGCAGTTTCGAGCAGCAAAATCTCGGTAAAATAACTCGTTTACAGTCAGTAGAAATGCGCGCGCGTAAGGCGCCCCGCGTATAACCAGGAATTTACGATGGATCAAGACAACAAAGACGATGTGAAGACAGGAGAAAATCCGACGGCGGACGCGTCGGAAGCCTTGGGCGACATCAATGCCGGCGAATCCAACGGCATGCCTATTTCCTACTCCCTGGAAACGTTGCCGGTGGCGCTTGAAAAAGAAATGAAGCAGGCTTATCTCGATTACGCGATGAGCGTCATCGTGGGGCGAGCGCTTCCCGATGTTCGGGACGGCTTCAAACCTGTGCACCGCCGCGTGTTGTACGCGATGTACCAGATGAACAACACGTTCAATAATCCCACGAAAAAATGCGCGCGCATCGTGGGCGACGTGTTGGGTAAATACCATCCGCACGGGGACTTGGCGGCGTATCAGACGCTGGTGCGCCTGGCGCAGGACTTCTCCATGCGCTACCCCCTCGTATCCGGTCAGGGGAACTTCGGTTCCATCGACGGCGACGGGGCGGCGGCCATGCGTTATACGGAATGCCGATTGGCCAAAATTGCCGATGCGATGCTCGACAATTTGGACGAAGAAACGGTGGACTTCATTCCCAACTTCGACAACTCGGAGCGCGAACCCGTGGTGCTCCCGGCGAAGCTGCCGAACCTTTTGGTGAACGGCTCGGCGGGTATTGCCGTCGGTATGGCGACGAATATTCCGCCTCACAATCTGACGGAAACCGTCGAAGCCTGCCGGCATCTCCTGCACCATCCGGAAGCGACGATTGAAGAACTGATTGCCAAAATGCCCGCGCCCGACTTCCCCACGGGGGGCATCATCTTTGGTTTGAAGGGCGTTCACGAAGGCTACCGCACGGGCCGCGGCCGCGTCGTCATCCGTTCTCACACGCACTACGAAGAAACGAAGACGGGACGCCAGGTTTTGGTGGTGGACGATATTCCCTACCAGGTCAATAAGAAAGTGCTCGTGGAGACGATTGCGCGTCTCATGCACGACAAGAAGATCGAAGGCATTTCCGAAATCCGCGACGAATCCACCGACAAGGTGCGCATCGTCATGGAACTCAAAGTCGGTGCCTTCGGTGAAGTGATTCTGAATCAGCTCTACAAGCTCACCATGATGCAGACCTCGTTCGGCATGAACATGGTGGCTTTGGTGGACGGCCAGCCGCGGCTTTTGAATCTCCGGCAGATCATCGAATATTTCCTGCGTCACCGCCGCGAAGTTGTGAATCGCCGCACGATTTTCCGTCTGAAGAAAAACCGCGACAAGGGACACCTCCTCGAAGGTCAGGCCGTGGCACTTTCCAACATTGACGAATTCATCGCCGTCATCAAGAACGCCCCGACCCCGGCGATCGCCAAGCAGCAGCTGATGGCGCGCGGTTGGGAGTCGGCCTTGGTGCAGTCGCTTCTCGCGAACGTGGATGATCCGTCGCTTTATATGCCGACGGACATCCCTGCGGGGTGCGGGCTGGATAAAGAAGGGCTTTATCACCTTTCTGAAGTACAGACGGACGCGATCTTGCGCATGGCGCTGCAGAAATTGACGGGTCTTGAGCAGGATAAGCTCTATCAGGATTACCGCGACGTGCACGCGGCGATGGCCGATCTTCTTGATATTCTCGCCAAGCCCGAACGCGTTCTTGCCATCATGGATGAGGAACTCGCGGAACTCGCGGCCACCTATGGGGACGAACGCCGCAGCGAAATCGACAATTCCACCGATCCCAACTTCAATCCCCTGGATTTCGTCGCGAACGAAAACGTCGTGGTGACCTTGTCGCGCGAAGGCTACATCAAGCGCCTTGCGCTCACGGAATACCAGGAACAGCGACGCGGCGGGACGGGCAAGCGCGCGGCGAAGATGAAGGAAGGCGACGTCATTGAACAGGTCTTCGTCGCCAACACTCACGGCAAGGTGCTCTGCTTCAGCAACCTGGGCCGCGTCTATGCTCTGGACGTCTATATGATTCCCGAAGGCGCCCGCAACACGAAGGGCAAGGCCATCATCAACCTCCTGCCGCTGCAGGAAGGCGAAAAAATTTCGATCGCGCTCCCTGTGAATGCGTTTGAAGACAATCATTTCGTCTTTATGGCAACCGAAAACGGCGTGGTGAAGAAGACACCTTTGACGGAATTTGCTCAGGTGCTGAAAGCCGGGAAGATCGCCATTAAATTGGATGACGGCGACGGGTTGATCGGGGTTGCCATCACGGACGGTACGCACGACGTGATGCTCTTTAGTGACGCGGGTAAGGCCGTGCGTTTTGAAGAAAGCGGCGTGCGCAGCATGGGCCGCACGGCTCGCGGCATCGGCGGCATCCGTTTGGAAGAAGGGCAGAAGGTGATTGCGCTCTTGGTGGCCGAAGACGACAATCAGTTGGTATTGACGGCCTGCGAAAACGGCTACGGCAAGTGCACGCCGATCGCGGAATACACGCGCCACGCCCGCAACACCAAGGGCATGATCGCGATTGCGACGACGGAACGCAACGGCCGCGTGATTGGTGCGACGCTGGTGCATCTGGAAGATTCCGTGATGCTCCTTTCCGAATCCGGCATGATCGTGAGAACACCGGTGAAGGACATCCGCGTCTGCGGCCGCGGTTCTCAGGGCGTCACCCTGATGGATGTGCGCGGGGACGATCGCCTGATTCATCTCGTGCGCGTGGCGGAAGACGATGTGGAAGAAAAGCCGGCGGCGGAAGCTGGTACGGCAGAGACTGCACCGACGGAAGCGTCGCAAGTGACGGAGCCGACTTCTGCAGACGAAGGCTCTGAAAAATAAGCCGTAGGAAGAAACCGCAGTGCCGGATGGAGGTGACTGCGGTTTTTTCTTTCGAAGGTAAGATAACTCGGTTCAAGTTGAGTCGGGTTTATCCGAGTAAAAAATGAATTTTTTCGGTCGAACGCAGAAACTGAAGGAGCTCACCGCTTTTTATGATCGCGAAGAAGAGAATCTCGCGGTGATTTACGGACGGCGGCGCGTCGGAAAAAGTGAACTCGTTTGTCAGTCATTGAAAGGGCGAACGGAAGCGGTCATTTATTTTGCCTGCCGCCAAACGGCAGAGGCGGACAATGCCGCGGCGCTTTCGGCATTGGCGGCAGAGTGCTTGAAATATCGGTCGGCGCATCCTTGCGACTTCAGTCGCGAGTCAAGCCGACCAGGCTTTGAAGAAGCCACCTGCTGTAAAATCCTCAGCACCAGAACAGAGCGTATTCCATGAAGATCATCTCCACCTATCCTGCCAAGATAAAAGAATCCTCCGGGGCTTTCGAAGCCACGGCGGTTCTTTATCGTCAGGCGGTGGATTACTTCATCGGCATCATGCTCAAGCATTGGGATAAGCAGTTTGCTTCGTTACCCAATATCAATGTTGTTACTCGACAAACCGAATTGTTGTGTTGGCCGACATCGAAAAGACCGTTGACCCAATACGACTTCGGTAAGTCGTTCTACAAGTTTCCGAGCTACCTACGCCGTGCCGCCATCAGTGAGGCCTACGGCATGGTTTCCTCTTACCACACTCGTCTGAAGCAGTGGAAAGCTAGTCCTCAAGGAAAAGAACCGGGGTTGCCGAAAGTCGGGCGGACTTTTCCCGCCATGTATCGGGAAGTCATGTTTAAAAACACGACAGACCGTTATACGGTACGGATCAAGGTCTTCATCCGCAATACTTGGGACTGGATGGAGGTGAAGCTTCGTAAGTCCGACATGGACTGCATCGCGAAGTATTGCCCTCTGCGGAAAGCCTGTGTGCCCACACTGCGCCGACGGGGAAAAAACTGGTCGCTCGATTTTCCTTTTGAGGAGGAAAGAAAACTTACCGCTACTCCCATCCGTGAACAAACCATCGTGAGCGTCGATCTCGGCATCAACAATGCCTGCGTCTGCTCTGTCATGACTTCAGATGGCACTATCCTCGCGCGGCGCTTCCTGAGCCTCGGCTGTGAAAAAGACTCTCTGAATCGTGCACTGCAACGCATCAAGAACGCCCAGAAGCAGGGGAACCGCAAGATGCCTCGGCTTTGGGCGAAGGCGAAGGGTATCAATGATTCGATTGCCGTTAAGACGGCGACGTTCATCATGGATACAGCGGTTTATTACAGTGCTCACGTTATCGTGATGGAGAAGCTCGATCTCAAAGGCCGTAAGCATGGCTCCAAGAAACAGCGCCTTCATCACTGGCGGGCACAATATGTTCAGCAGATGGTGGAAGATAAGGCCCACCGCAACGGTCAACGGGTGAGCCGGGTCTGTGCCTGGAATACGTCGAAACTCGCATTCGACGGTTCCGGCGCCGTGACTCGGGACGAAAAGAATTACAGTCTCTGCACTTTCCAAAACGGAAAGCGCTACCACTGCGATCTGAGTGCTTCGTACAACATCGGCGCTCGGTATTTCGTCCGAGAAATCTTTAAGTCCCTGTCGGTGACGATGGGGCAGCGCGTTGCGGCAAAAGTTCCGGAATGCGTGAAGAGAAGTACCTGCACCTTAAGTTCGCTCTTTAGGCTCCATGCGGAGTTGGGTTCCACAGAACCCCAATCATCTGAGTGCAGCCCGCATCGAACTGAGGTAGTCCCTCCGATTACAAACGAGGGAAGCCTTCGACTTTAGTCGAGGGAGACTTCACAACGTGGCAAAACAATACCTCGTTCGTCGTAATCGGAGGGGATTGATGGAGCCGCCGTTCGAACGCATCGGTCGGTATTGGTACGATTTACCCCAAGAGCATCGCCACGGGGAATTCGATGTGGTGACGGAAGATGACAAGGGATTCATTCCCTATGAGGTGAAGTTCCGTTCGCAACCTTTGTCGTTGTCGCTGATGGCGCACGAAATTGAGCAGGTGAAGCGTTCTCCGCTGGAAGCGTACCGGTATGGCTTTGTCTCCCGTTCAGGCTTTGATGAAAAGCCGGTACGTGATGATCTGGTATTGATTGAGATTGATGAAATGTACGCCGAGGAACTTAAATGACGAAAAACTTTCCCTCTGAAATACAGCTGCCTCCTGTGACGGCAGCTTCGGGCACCGTAAAGTTACCCGGATCAAAATCGATTTCCAATCGGGCGCTGATGCTGGCGGCACTGGCCTCTGGGACAACGCGTCTTACCGGACTCTTGCGGGCGGACGATACGGAACGCATGTTGGAGAGCCTAACTAAACTCGGCGTGAAGGTGACGGCAGACGGTGATGCGGCGGTGATCGAAGGCGCCGGCGGCTTTTTCCCCGTCAAGTCGGCGGAACTCTTCATTGGGAATGCGGGTACCGCGGCGCGTACGCTGACGGCTGCGCTCGCGTTTGCAGGCGGACACTATCGCTTGGACGGGATTGAACGCATGAGGGAGCGCCCCATCGGCGATCTGCTTGCGGCTTTACGGACGTTGGGTGCTGACGTCACTTGCGAAAAAAAGGAAGGCTTTCTGCCGCTCGTCTTTCGTCCCGCCGTCCCCGTCGGTCGCCGGGTGAGCGTTCGGGGCAACGTTTCCAGTCAGTATCTGACGGCGCTTTTGTTGACGGCACCGTTGATCGCACCGGAAGAGGGACTCGAGATTACGGTGGAAGGTGAACTTATCAGTCGCCCTTACATCGACATTACGCTTGCCATGATGAAGACCTTCGGTGCCGACGTAACGGTGACGAAAAAGGGCTTTCGGGTGGCAAAGGGCGGCTACTGCGCACAGGAAAATTATGCGGTGGAGGGGGATGCTTCCGGGGCGAGTTATTTCTTGGCGTTGGGTGCGCTCACGGGCGGCCCCGTCCGGGTGGAGGGCGTCGGGCGAAACGCGCTACAGGGGGACGCGGCATTTGCCGACGTGCTGGAACAAATGGGCGCCGTAATTACCCGGGGCGACCGGTACACAGAGGCGTCTTTGTCGGCAGGAAAAGTTTTGAAAGGCATTACTCTTGACTGTACCAAGATTCCGGATGCGGCGATGACGTTGGTGCCGATGGCGCTCAAGACAGAAGGGGCGGTACGTCTCACGGGAATCGCTTCCTGGCGTGTGAAGGAAACGGACCGCATCGCCGCGATGGCTGCGGAAATGAATAAATTTGGGGCGAGGGTAGAGAGCGGCCCGGATTGGATTGAAGTGGAACGCGGCGCTGCAGTAGCGGAAAACGTGGAAGTTGCAACGTACGATGATCACCGGATGGCGATGAGCTTTTCGCTCGCAGCGGCGGCAGGGGTGCCTGTGGTGATTAAGGATCCCGGGTGTACGGCGAAGACGTACCCGGCGTATTTTGATGAGTTTTTTCGGATAATCGGAAAACGGAACTGAGAAGGTTGGTAAAATTGCGGCCGGATGTGCAGGAATGATCTGCGCTTCGGTTGCAGGCCTCTGACCGTGTGTCGGGGGTTTTGTTGTTTTTAGAGTCATGCGCATGCAAAGGAGAGCAGATGACGACGAAAGTTTTGGCGATTGACGGTCCGACCGCGAGCGGCAAAGGGACGGTTTCCGCAATCGTCGCCAAGGCGCTGGGATTCCATTACCTTGACAGCGGGGCGCTTTACCGACTCTGTGCTTTGCGCTGCGTGAAGAAGTCTCTTGACCTCACGGATGAAGCTGCCTGTGCCGAAGAAGCCCGAGACATGCGTCCGGAATTTAAGGACGGGGAAATCACGATGGACGGCGAAATCGTGACGGAAGCGATTCGTGCGGAAGCCGTCGGAATTGCGGCAAGTAAGGTGGCGGCGCTCCCCAGGGTGCGCGCTGAACTTCTCGATCTGCAGCGCCGTTACGCCGAGGCGCCGGGGCTCGTGGCGGACGGCCGCGATATGGCAAGCGTCGTCTTTCCCGAGGCTCAGCTGAAGGTCTTTTTGACGGCCACGGCAGAAGCCCGCGCAGAGCGCCGATATAAGCAGTTGATAGCGAAGGGAATTTCTGCTAACCTAACGAACCTTACGCGCGATCTTTTGGAACGTGACCGCCGCGACCGTGAAAGAGCGGTGGCGCCGTGCGTTCCGGCTGCCGATGCGAAGGTACTGGACAACTCGGCTCTCACGATTGAGGAGACGGTTGATCAGATCCTTCGGTGGTGGAAGGAAAAGAACGCTTAGTAATAAATTTTTTCAGCCGACGGAAAACCGGGTTTCCGCCGGCCTTATATTGAAAACACCGCCCCGTTGACCCGTCGGGTTCCCGGAAGGGCGAGATCCTTTTTATTGCGACTTTATACATGTCCGACATTAACAATACCGAATCCTTTGCCCAGCTCTTCGAAGAGAGCCTTGCCAAGCAGGAAATGCGTCAGGGTGAAGTCATCACCGCTGAAGTCGTGCGCGTGGACTACAACTTCGTGGTCGTCAACGCCGGCCTCAAGTCCGAAGCCTATGTGCCCATCGAAGAATTCAAGGACGACCGCGGTGAAGTGACCGTGCAGCCCGGCGACTTCGTTTCCGTGGCGATCGAATCGGTGGAAAACGGTTACGGCGACACCATCCTCTCCCGCGACAAGGCGAAGCGCCTCGCTGCCTGGATGAACCTTGAAAAGGCCCTCGAATCCGGCGAACTCGTTACCGGTACGATCACGGGCAAGGTCAAGGGCGGCCTCACCGTTATGACCAACGGCATCCGTGCCTTCCTCCCGGGCTCCCTCGTGGATACGCGTCCTGTTAAGGATACGACGCCCTACGAAGGCAAGACCATGGAATTCAAGGTCATCAAGCTCGACCGCAAGCGCAACAACGTGGTTGTGTCCCGTCGCGCCGTGGTGGAAGCGAGCATGGGCGAAGAACGCGCGAAGCTCCTCGAAACCCTCGCCGAAGGCGCTGTGGTGAAGGGCATCGTGAAGAACATCACCGACTACGGTGCGTTCGTTGATCTGGGCGGCATCGACGGCCTGCTGCACATCACCGACCTCGCCTGGCGTCGCGTGCGTCACCCGAGCGAAGTCGTTCAGGTCGGCCAGGAAATCGAAGCCAAGGTTCTTAAGTTCGACAAGGAAAAGAACCGCGTGTCTCTGGGCCTGAAGCAGCTGGGCGAAGATCCGTGGATCGGCATCTCCCGCCGCTACCCGCAGGGCACCCGCCTCTTCGGCAAGGTTACGAACATCACCGACTACGGTGCGTTCGTTGAAATCGAAAGCGGCATCGAAGGCCTCGTGCACGTGTCCGAAATGGATTGGACCAACAAGAACGTTGACCCGAAGAAGGTCGTTCAGTTGGGTGACGAAGTCGAAGTCATGGTTCTCGACATCGACGAAGAACGCCGCCGCATCAGCCTCGGCATGAAGCAGTGCAAGGCCAATCCTTGGCAGGAATTCAACCAGAGCCACAAGAAGGGCGACAAGGTGAAGGGCCAGATCAAGTCGATCACCGACTTCGGCGTGTTCATCGGTCTCCCCGGCGGCATCGACGGTCTCGTGCACCTTTCTGACCTCTCTTGGAACGAACAGGGTGAAGACGCTGTCCGTAAGTACAAGAAGGGCGACGAAGTGGAAGCCGTGGTGCTCGGCATCGACACGGAACGTGAACGCATCAGCCTCGGCATCAAGCAGCTGGGCGGCGATCCCTTCTCCTCTTTCGCGGGCAACCACGAAAAGGGCACGCTCGTAAAGGGCACGGTGAAGAGCGTTGACGCCAAGGGTGCCGTCATCGATCTCGGTGACGAAACCGAAGGCTACCTGCGCGCTTCCGAAATCTCCGCTGAACGCGTTGAAGACGCCACCACCAAGCTCGCCGTCGGCGACACGGTGGAAGCCCTCATCATCAGCGTGGATCGCAAGAACCGCTCCATCCAGCTCTCCATCAAGGCGAAGGATGCTGCCCAGACCCGTGAAGCCCTGAACCGCGTGAACAGCGATTCTTCTTCCGGCACCACGAACCTCGGGGCTCTCCTCAAGGCGAAGCTCGAACAGAAGTAATCGGGACGGAATATATGCGAGCTCTTACCAAGTCTGAATTGATCGATCGGGTTTTCGCGAGCCACGGCAGCCTCACCAACCGTGAAGCTGAAGATGCGGTGAACGAAATCCTGAAGACGATTATCACGGCGATGAGCAACGGAGTTCGCGTCGAAATCCGCGGGTTCGGCAGCTTCAGCCTGAAGTACCGCGCGGCCCGCAAGGGCCGTAACCCGCGTACCGGTGAAACGGTCGAGGTTTCGGCGAAGTACGTACCGCACTTCCGTGCCGGTAAGGAAGTCCGCGACGCCATGAACGAGTCCCGCGAAAGCGAGATGAAATAAGGGCGGCGAGGAAATTCCTCCGCGCTAAAAGCCGGCGGCTTTTGAATTCGGAAATTTTCCGGGTTTGAAAGCCGCTATTTTTTTGCCTTCGGATACGAAATCGGCTGCAACACCGGGCGCTGAACGGGCATAATTACTAATCTTGTCGGCATTTCTGACATACGGAGAAGAATTATGCGTTTGTGCGCTGCGGCGGCCCTTTTGACGGCGGCCGGACTTTCGATCGGGGCTGCCTCGGCGGCGGAATTGGGGACGCTTTCGGTGTCGTCCCGCCTCAACGAACCGCTCGCTGCAAAACTGACGGTGAACGATGTGAGCGAGGCGTCGCAGCCCTTGGTGCTGCGGCTCGCCTCAGACGCCGTGTACGCCAAAGTGGGGCGTCAATCCATTCCGGCGGATCTCGGCGTGAAATTGACGCTCGCGAGCCGCAACCCCTGGGTGGTGAGCATCACGAGCGAAAAACCGGTGACGGTCGAAGATATGCCGATCATCGTCGAAATGTCGGAAGCAGGGAAGCTCTCGGCGAAGTTTTATCGCGTGAAGCTTGAAAAAGCGTCGGCTGCAGGGGCAACGGCTCCGAAAACGGCCTTAGTGAAGTTGCCGTCGGCGCAGTCCGCCGCCAAGACCGCGTCCGCATTGCCCTCTGCAGAAAAAACGACGGCGGCAAAACCCGTTGTGAAAGCGCCGACCGTTGGCAAGACGCCGGTGAAGACCGTGGAAGCGAAGAAAACAGCGGCAAAGCCCGTGACCGGAGACCTTTACGATTTGGATGATTTGTCGCGTCCCGTGATCGTGAGGTCCGGAATGACCATGTGGTCGATCGCGAAGATGTATCAGCCGCGCTATGAAGGGGCGCGCACCGAAGAAGTGCTGGTCGCCTTGGTACGCGCCAACCCCAAGTCCTTTGAAGGCGGTCGTGTGACGGGGGTGAAGAAAGGGGCGCGTCTCGTGCCGCCGTCGGAAAAACTCGTGAAGGCCGTGGGGACGGATACGGCGTGGTGTCTCGTGCATGTGACGCCGAACGCCGACGCTCGGAAGGCTCCTTCGGCTGCCGCCATGGCGAAGGCTCACGCCCGTATGGATAAGCAGAGGATCGTTTACGAAAAGACGAAGCCGGCTGCGAAAGCCGTGCCTGTGGTAAAGGCGCCGGAACCCGCGGCAGCCCCTGCGCCGAAGCCGGCCGTTGAACCCGCTGAACCCGACAATACGCCCGTGACGCTGCCGATGCCGACTGAAGAGGTACGCCCGGTGGTGACGGAAGCGCCGTTGGAAGAAAAGCCGGCGGAACCTGCGGCAGCGCCTGTTGAAACGCCGGCCCCCGCGGTGACGTCCGAAGTAAACGTGAAACCGAAGGAAGCGGATCTGACGGTAACGACTACGACCACGAATATCCGTACGGAAGAACTGCCGAAGCCTGCGGAAGAAGGGGGCTTAGGTTGGCTGTGGGCGCTTCTTGCGGTGATCGCCGCCGGGGCGGGCGGATTCTTTGTCTGGCGCCGAAAGAAAGAAAAGGAAGCCTTTGAACGGACGGCGCAGGCCGTACGCTTCATGCGGCCCGAACCGACGACGGCTGAGCAGGTAAAGGGCATGGATAAGCTTTTTGCCAACCGGCTGGCGGCGGACGCTGCAGCCGCGAAGGGCTTTGAGAAACCTGCGACGTCTCAACCCGACGTGACGGCTGAACCTCGGGCAGCGGTTCCGACGGCAACCCCCGCGGCTCCCGCTGCGGCAATGCCGGAACCCTCCGTTGCGGCGCCGGTGCCGACGCCGATGGCTCTTTCGGAACCGGAAGCGCCGAAGGCTTTCACCATTCGGTCTTCGGCCGACGGGACGGCGCAGTTTGAAGTGGCGGCCGCCGATGAAGCCATGAAGCGCTTGGAAGCCGCACGTGCGAAGATTGCGGCGGGGTTGCCTGATGAAGCGATTCCCCTTCTGAAGGAAGCGGAACTTCTCGGCAATGCCGACGAAAAAGCCGCAGCGCAGCGTCTTTTGGATACGGTGAAACGTGTCTGAGGAAATTTTTCCCCTGGCTGAAGGCTGCCGCTACCGTACGGCATTGGGGGTGAGCTACTGCGGCACCGGTTATAACGGATGGCAGACTCAGCCCGACGGCCGGACGGTGCAGGATCACCTGGAACGGGCGCTTGCGAAATTCCTCGCGGTGCCCGCGGCGACGATCTGCGCAGGTCGAACCGATGCCGGGGTGCACGGCGCGGGCCAGGTGGTGCATGTGGACAGCATCGGCCTGCGGCGGCCGGAATCGTGGGTGAGAGGGCTTAATACGTTCTTGCCCGACGATATTGCCGTGCGGTGGGCCGTGCCGGTGACGGATCGCTTTCATGCCCGGTTTAAGGCTACGTCGCGCACGTATCAATATTGGATCTACAACGACCGCGTCCGTTCACCTCTTTTTGCCGGACGAACCGGCTGGGTGTGGCGTGCCTGCGACGAAAAGGCGATGTCCGAAGGGGCACAGGCGCTTTTGGGGGAACACGATTTCACAAGTTTTCGGGCGTCTGAATGTCAGGCGGCGAGTCCCGTACGCACGATTCACTCGGTCAAGGTCGTGAGAAAGGGGGCCCTCATCGGTATCGAGCTGACGGCAAACGCCTTTTTGCAGCACATGGTTCGCAATATCGTCGGTACGCTCATTTACGTGGGCGTGGGGCGCGAAAGCCCGAAATGGGTTGCAGAGGTTTTGGCCGCTAAAAAAAGAGCCCTGGCGGCACCGACGTTTGATGCCTCAGGACTTTATTTCATCGGGGCGACGTATCCCGATTTTCCCGACGTACCCGTGCGGGCTGCGGGGCCTTTCGGGAAAATCTGACTTACCTAATTGCGGCTTATATCTCCGTCGTTCACGGCGGAGAGAACGTCAACAGCCGCGTTTGCTCGGATGAACCGACGGCTTCAGACGAACGACGGTGGCACCGGCGCCGCCGTCGCGTTCAAAGGGTTCGGCAAACGCCACCACTTCGTCAAACTGCTTTAGCCATCGACGCACTTTTTCCCGGAGAATCGACTGCCGATCGGGCGACCCGTTCCCCTTGCCGTGAATGATCCGCACACAGAGCCGGTCGTTGGCGCGGGACTTCTTGATGAAATCCACCACGGCTTCGCGGGCTTCTTCAACGAACATGCCGTGAAGGTCAAGTTGCCCCATCACCACCCAGCGGCCGCGCCGCAAATCGCGCGGAACGTCGGGCCCCACTTCGGGACGGCGGAAGGAAAGACCGTCTTCGCTTTCCAGAAATTCCACGGAATCGTTTTCGTCGGAAAGGGATTCGGCAAGCACCGCTTTTTCGTCGGCCATCGTCTGACGCGGCACGGGCTGCGCCGGCTTCTTTTTGGCGGTGACGCGTTTTTGGGTGCCTAAGGGTTCGATCCCTGCCTGCCGCATGGCGGAAGCAAAGTCGATGTCTTTGTCCGTCGCAGTGCGGGTGACGCGCACGCCTTCGGCCGCACGCACGCCGGTGCGCTGCATCGTGTCCAAAAATTCGCGGGTGCCGCGGGCAATGGTGCGCTTAATTTCGTCTTCACGGTTTTTCTGTTCCGTGCGTTCGCGATGGGCGGCCTTGAGTTGCTCGGCCATCGGTTTCAAAGCTTCAAATCCGTTCATGATGTGCTTTTTATTTCGGTTGTGATTCCAGCCAGCGCTGGGCGTCAAGAGCCGCCTTGCAGCCCGAAGCGGCGCTCGTGACGGCCTGACGATAAAGAGGATCGGCGCAGTCGCCGGCGGCGAAGACGCCGGGGATGTTGGTTGCGGTGCGGGCCGAGGGATCGATTTCCGTTACGATGTACCCTGCGTTTTGCGTGACTTCGGTAAACGGCGCCGTGTTGGGCGTATGCCCGATGGCTACGAAGAGCCCGTCCACGGTGAGCGTGTCGTCGGTACCGTCTTCGGCGTTTTTGAGTGCGACGCCCGTGACGCCCTTGCCGTCCCCCAAGACTTCGGCGACCGTGAAGGGGGTGTGGAGTACGATTTTTCCGGCGTCCGCCGCCTTCATCAGTCGGTCGACCATGATGGGCTCGGCCTTAAAGGTCGTACGGCGGTGAATGAGGTGCACGACGGAAGCGATTTCCGACAAGTAGAGCGCTTCTTCGAGAGCGGCGTTTCCGCCTCCCACGACTGCGACGGGTTTGCCGCGGTAGAAAAAGCCGTCGCAGGTGGCACAAGCCGAAACGCCGCGTCCTTTGTAACGGGTTTCACTTTCTAAGCCAAGGTATTTGGCGGAAGCGCCGGTGGCAATGATGAGGGCGTCACAGGTGTAATTTCCCATATCGCCTTCAAGGCGAATCGGCTTTTCCGTGAGGTGCGCCGTGTGGATGACGTCAAAAACAATGTCGGTCTTAAAACGTTCGGCCTGCGCAAGCAGGTTCGCCATCAATTGTTGGCCGTCGATGCCTTCAGGAGCCCCGGGCCAATTGTCGACCGTGCTCGTCGTCATGAGTTGCCCGCCTTGTTCCATCCCGGTGATGAGTACAGGGGAGAGGTTGGCTCGGGCGGCATAGACCGCGGCGGTGTAGCCCGCAGGGCCGGAGCCCAAAATGATTAAGGGCGAATGCTTGACGTCGGACATGAATTTCTCCTAAACAAAGTGCACTGATTATAGGAAGCACGACCGCGGAACGAAAAGCTGCAGCAGAAAAAGAAAAGGCGGCGGGCTTCTAAGTAATTTGTCTCGGATAGGACGGTATTTTCCTCAGCATAATGAGGAAAACGGTGTTGTCAGAAGGCGGCGCCGATTCGTTTTCGAATGTTTCCGAGGGGACAAAAATGCAGATTTCGCGTTGGATGAAGACGGCTGCGGTGGCCGCCATGGTGTCGGCCGCTTTGACGGGGTGCGGTGAAGATAAGAAGGCGGAAGCGCCGAAAACCATCGGCATCGTGCAGCTCGTGGAACATGATGCGCTGGATGCCGCCAACCGCGGCATTACCGACGCGTTGAAGGAACGCGGCGTCACGATGGAAATCGATCGGCAGAACGCACAGGCCGATCAGTCCAACCTTCGAAACATTGCGCAGCGCTTCGTGTCGCACAACTATCCCCTGATTTTCGCCATTGCGACGCCGGCCGCGCAGCCGGTTGCGAACGCAACGAGCACGACTCCCATCGTGGCGACGGCCGTGACGGATTTTGCGGTCGCCAAACTTGTGAAGGACAACAACAAACCCGGTACCAATGTCACGGGCTCGTCCGACATGAATCCCATTGCCGCTCAAACGGAACTCCTCTTGAAGCTGGTGCCGAACGCGAAGACCGTGGGGACGATTTACAACAGTTCTGAAATCAATTCGCAGCTGCAGATCGACATTCTCCGAAAGGAACTCGAAAAGCACGGGGTGGCACTGGCGGAAGCGACGATCTCAAGCGTGAACGACATTCAGCAGGCTGCTCAGAGTCTCGTGGGGAAGGTGGACGTGATGTACGTGCCGACGGACAACGTCGTGGCGAGTTCCATGCCGACTTTGTATCGTGTGACGCAGGCCGCCAAGTTGGCCGTCGTGGCGGGTGAGGCCGGCATGGTGCGAAGCGGCGCAACGGCGACGGTAGCGGTGGACTACTACAACCTCGGCAAAATCGCGGGCAACATGGGCGCCGATATTTTGGAAGGGAAAGCAAAGCCCCAGGATATGCCGATCCGCTATCAAACCGAATTCAAAGTGGTTTTAAACGAACCCGTCGTGAAGGAATTGGGACTGACGGTACCTGAGGACGTCGCTAAGAACGTGACCTGGGTGAAGTAAATATGATCGATCTCATCATCCCTACCGTTTCGCAGGGGCTTTTGTGGGCCCTGATGGCGCTCGGGGTCTACATCACGTTCCGCGTGCTCGACATTGCCGATCTGTCGGTGGAAGGAACGTTCCCCTTGGGAGCTGCGGTTGCTTCGACGGCCCTTACGGCCGGTCTCGGTACCGTACCGGCGTTTTTGCTCGCGGCCGTCGCCGGGGCGCTTGCGGGTATCGTGACGGCGCTTTTGACCACCAAACTGAAAATCCCTGCGCTTTTGGCGGGGATTCTCACGATGATCGGGCTTTATTCCGTCAACCTGCACGTGATGGGAAAAGCCAACATTTCGCTGCTGCGCGTAGACACGGTGTTTTCGCTCGTGCGGGATTGGGGCGTCACCGATGCCGTAGCGACCTTCATCGTGGGACTGGCGGCCGTGTTGCTCGTGGGCGTGGCGATTTACTGGTTCTTCGGCACCGAGCTAGGCACCGCGATCCGTGCGACCGGTTTTAACCCGCAGATGGCACGCGCTCAGGGGATCAGCACGGACACGATGGTGGTGCTGGGTCTTTTGATCAGCAATCTGTTGGTGGCCTTGTCAGGGGCGCTCGTCGCACAATCCAACGGGTTTGCGGACGTGGGGATGGGCACCGGGACGATCGTGATCGGATTGGCCTCCGTCATTATCGGAGAAGTCTTGTTCGGTACCCGAAGCTTCAAGAACTGCCTGATTTCGGTGATTCTGGGGTCGATTGTTTACCGCTTGGTGATTGCCGTTGTCCTGCAGATGGGGATGCCGCCCAATGATCTGAAGCTCTTTACGGCGATTTTGGTGGCAGCCGCGCTCGCGATGCCGATGATGAAAACGAAATTCGCCAAGAAGCGGATTCACTGACCGACGGGAAACGGAGTCGAAAATGCTGGTTATTGAAAATGTGCATAAGACCTTTTTTCCCGGGAGCGTGAATGAAAAGAAGGCCCTGCAGGGCGTCAACCTTACCCTGCGGGACGGCGACTTCGTCACGGTAATCGGAAGTAACGGTGCGGGAAAGTCAACGCTTTTAAACGCTGTTGCCGGGGTCTTTCCGATCGATGAAGGAAAGATCGAGATCGACGGTACCGATGTGACGAAACTCCCCGAGCACGTACGGGCCCGTTACATCGGCCGCGTATTTCAGGATCCGATGAAGGGGACGGCCGCCGGGATGATGATCGAAGAAAATCTCGCGATTGCCGCACGCCGCGGACGTCGCCCCGGCTTAAGTTGGAGCAGTAAAAAAGAGGAAACCGCCAAATTCCGTGAGATGCTGAAGGAAATCGATCTGGGGCTGGAGGATCGAATGACGGCGCACGTGGGGCTGTTGTCGGGCGGGCAGCGCCAGGCGTTGACGCTTCTGATGGCGACCTTGGTGCGGCCGAAACTGCTGCTTCTTGACGAACACACGGCGGCTTTGGATCCCAAGACGGCGGAAAAGGTGCTCGCCATCACCGACCGTATTGTGAAGAAGGAAAAACTCACCACCTTCATGATCACGCACAACATGCGCGACGCTCTTCGCTTCGGCAACCGTCTCATCATGATGCACGCGGGGCGACCGGTGGTCGATGTGGCGGGGGACGAGAAGGCACGTCTGACGGTGCCCGATCTGCTCGCACTCTTTGAAAAGAAGGCGGGGTCGACGGACGATATCGGCGATTCGCTCCTTTTGGGGTAGCCGTCGCCGAAAATGAAAAAACCGCTCGGATTCTTGGGTGAACCGGGCGGCTTTTTTTCGATTCGGCCATCGATCAGTCTTTCTTACCGAGCAGTCCCGTCTTCTGCAGGTACTTCCAGCCGACGGCGACGACCACCGGCCCCGCGGCGGCCGCGGCAACGCCTAAAAGAAGAATCATCGAAAGATTGTTTTTCACGACGGGGATATTGCCGAAAAGGTACCCTACGCCGATGATGCTCACGGACCAAAGAACGGCACCGAAGCCGCTGAAGAGTTCAAAGCGTCCCATGCTCATTTTTGCAGCGCCCGCCACCAGCGGGGCAAACGCACGGACGATCGGCACGAATCGCGCAAGCACGATTGTTTTGCCGCCGTGCTTTTCATAAAACCCCTGAGTTTTCGCGAGTTTTTCGGAATCAATCCATTTTATTGAGCCGTCGTAGATGCGGCTGCCGAGCCAGCGGCCGGTGTGAAAGCCCAGGGTGTTCCCGAAGCACGCGCCGAGAATGACGGCAAGCATCAGCCCTAGCGGGTTCATGGTGCCCGCGGCAGCGACGGTACCCGCTACAAAAAGCAGAGAGTCCCCGGGGAGAAATGAACAGACGACGACGCCCGTTTCCAAGAAATAGATGAGGAACATGACGGCGTAAACGGCGGCACCGTAGTCGGTCGCAAGCGTCACGAGAAAATGGTCGGCGTTCGTGAAGAGTTCGGTAATGAGGGAAATGAAATCCATGATGGTGACGCGCACTGAGAAGAAAACCTGCACATCATAAAGGAAGCTGAGGCCGCTAAAATCGTCAGACTTCTTTTGCGGATGTAACTTATGTCATACGAACTCCCTTTGCGTCGTCCGATTCATGCGTTGTCGGATCAGTTGATCAGTCAGATTGCTGCGGGCGAAGTGATCGACCGGCCGGCATCCGTCGTGAAGGAATTGGTTGAAAACGCGGTGGACGCCGGAGCGCACCGCATTGAGGTGCGCCTGCGGGAGGGGGGCGTCAAAGAGATCACCGTCACGGACGACGGTTGTGGTATTCCGGAAGACGAATTGAAGCTCGCGCTTACGCGGCACGCGACGAGCAAAATCGGTTCGTTACTGGATTTGGAAAAGGTGGCGAGCTATGGGTTTCGCGGCGAAGCTCTGGCGAGCATTGCGTCCGTGGCGGACGTAACCGTCACGAGCCGCACGGCGGAGGCGGAATCGGCGTCGGCGATTTATCCCGACGGGCACGTGGGGCCGGCGGCAGGCAATTTAGGGACGACCGTCAAAGTAGCTGACCTTTTTTATAAGACCCCCGCGCGGCGTAAGTTTCTCAAGGCGGAACGGACCGAAACGGCGCATGTGACGGAGCAGCTGCAGCGCATGGCACTCTCTTGCCCGGACGTGGACATCCGGCTGTCGGTGGACGGGACGGGCGTGTTGTCCCTTCCCTCACAGGCCGCGGACGAACGCGTTTTTGCCGTGATGCCCGAAAGTTTCCGAGCGGCCTCCCGCGGGGTGCTCGCCGAAAGCGACACCATGCGCATCACGGGGTTTGCGGGACTGCCGACGGCCGCGAAGGCCCGAACTTCAGCGCAATACTTTTTTGTGAACGGCCGTTTTGTCCGCGACAAGGTTCTGCAGCATGCCGTGCGCGCGGCCTATGCCGACGTGCTGCACGGAGCGATGCAGCCGTTGTTCTGCCTCATGCTCGATATTGACCCGCAGTTGGTGGATGTGAACGTGCACCCACAGAAATCCGAGGTGCGTTTCCGCGACAGCGGTGCCGTCCATCGGTTCATTACGCATGCGATTACGGACGCGTTGGCGTCGGGCGGACGCACGAACACCGAACCTTCGGTCGAATTTCCGTCCGAAGTACCGACCGCAGAAGTCGCGGTGGCCGTGAAGGAACCGACGGGACACGAAGTGATTCAATCCAAACGTTTTGCTTCAAACGCCGCTTCGAAACACGCCCCCCTCTCGCAGGAACAGTGGCTCGCGCTTTATGGGCGAAAGCGCGAGGAAGAACGGCGTTTGTCGGATACGCCGCTTTTTTCGGCAACTGAAACGGCAAAGCCCGCGGCACCGAAACCTGCGTCGGAAACGTGGGCAGACACCCTGCGGGGGCCGCAGGAAGAGCCGCAGTTGCCGGAGGTGAAGGCGACGGCGCCGTTGGGACGGGCGCTCGCGCAGTTGGCGGGCATTTACATCCTCGCCGAAAATGAAGAAGGACTTCTCATCGTCGACATGCACGCGGCGCATGAACGCATCAATTACGAACGCCTGAAAGCGGCGGCGGATAAAAATCTGTCGGTGCAGCCCCTTCTGGTGCCCGTGACCTTTCGCGTGACCGGGGAAGAAATGGGAACGTTTGAAGAGTACGGGGAGGCGCTCGCGTCGTTGGGGCTCGAAGTGACGGCAGCAGGTGAAGCGGCGCTCGCCGTGCGGGCGCTCCCCGCGGTATTGGCCCGGGAAAAAACGGATGTGGAAAAGCTGGTAACAAGCGTCTTGGCGGATTTGGCGCAGTACGGAACGTCGACGCTCACGAAGGAAATGCGCAATAAGTGTCTTGCAACCATGGCGTGCCACGGTTCGATCCGCGCAAACCGTCATCTCACCGTGCCTGAAATGCAGGCGATTTTGGACGATATGCCGCGTACGCCCCGCTCGGATCAGTGCAACCACGGTCGCCCCACCTGGACGGTCGTCTCCATCAAGGAACTCGATAAGCTCTTTTTGCGAGGACAGTGATGACGTATCGTGCTTTGATGATTTTGGGTCCGACCGCAAGCGGTAAGACGGCTCTGGCGTTGGAATTGGCGCGGCGGCATCCGGTGGAAATTATTTCGATCGATTCGGCCCTCATTTACCGAGGTATGGACATCGGCTCCGCCAAACCCACGAAGGAAGAACGCGCGATTTGTCCGCATCATTTGATCGACATCCGCGACATCAACGAGAGTTATTCGGCAGCGGATTTCCGCGAAGACGCTCTGCGGTTGATCGGCGAAATTACGGCGCGCGGACGGTTCCCGCTTATCGTGGGCGGTACGATGCTCTACGCGAAGGCTCTGCGGGAAGGCATGGATGAACTGCCGGCGGCGGATGCGACGGTTCGGGAACGGGTGGCGAAAGAAGCCGCTGCCGTCGGTTGGCCGACAATGCACGCAAAACTCGCGACCGTCGATCCGGTGTCAGGGGCCAAATTAAAACCCAATGATTCACAGCGGATCGGGCGGGCTTTGGAAGTGTTTTATCAGACGGGGCGCCCGATGTCGTCCTTTCAGACGGGAGTGCGTCCCGTGGATGAAACAATTGGAGTTTTGGGGCTGGTGCCGGGGAATCGCGCGGTGCTACATAAGGCGATCGGCGAGCGGTTTGACGCCATGTTGCAGGTCGGATTCATGGACGAAATGAAACGCCTTGTTGCTGATCCTCGTTTTGATCGGGAGAGTCCCGCGATGCGTTGTGTCGGCTATCGGCAGGCGGCGGAATTCTTGGCGGGCGAAGTCGATTACGCGACCTTCGTGGAAAAAGCCAAGGCGGCAACGCGCCAGCTTGCGAAACGCCAGATGACGTGGTTGAGGTCGATGCAGGGAATCACGGTTGTAGATTCGCTGGCGATGACGAAGGACGAATTGGTGGCAGCGGCGGAAGTGTTTTTCTCGACGGATCAAAGAGTAAAGACGAAACCAACAAAAAATATCGCATGAGTACTTGCATTTTTTTTGGAAGCTCTTCATAATGCGCATCTCTGTCAGGGAACACGAGTTCTTCTGACGGAGAAAAAGTGAAATATGTGCCGGTGTAGCTCAGCTGGTAGAGCAGCGCATTCGTAATGCGAAGGTCGGATGTTCGATTCCTCTCACCGGCACCATTTCCGTCAATTGACCGATTGGAGTGATCCAGTCGGTTTTTTGTTGTCTGCATTTTTGAAAATGCCGCCGCATCGGGTGACGCGCTGAGACCGGAAGAACGTGATAGATTGCCTTCCATGACGTAAAAGCATCGGATGCCGGTGGTTTCGGTGCAGCGAAAAAACTTTGAGAGGAACGCAAAATGGCAGATCAGATCATTCAAGAACTCAAGATTCAACTGAAGGGCGGACAGACGGTCGTTGTGAACTTCAAGGCTGAAAAGGCCGAAGTCCTCAATCCGCAGGTCGAAGCCTTTTTGAAGGCCTGCGGCGACAAAGAAAAGCAGGTGGGGAACTTCCTTTTTCAGGGGGCGCGCATTGTGCTCGTGCGCTTGGCGGACGTGTCCGCGGCGGAAGTCGTGAGCTACATCGCCAAAGAAGGCGACAAGAAATAATCTGAGTTGAATCGGAACAAGAACTCCCGTGGGCGAAGGCTTTCGGGAGTTTTTTTGATGGCGGTTCAGTTGACGGCGCGGGACGGCAGATCGTCCGGCCAAGGGAGTTCATAGGCGGTGCTGCGGCCGCGGGCGCCGGAAATGAGCCGTAGCATGCCGACCGATAACAAGTCCTCGATTTCGCGCCAGGCGGTCGCACGGGAGACACCGGTGAGGCTTTGGTACGTCCGGGTGTTGAGTCCGCCAGTGAAACCGCCTTTACCCGCGTCGAAAAGTCGGTTGATGACTTTTCGTTGACGTTCGGACAAGGGGACTTTACGATAGATTCGCCAGGAATCCACTTTAAAGAGCGTTTCCTGCAGGCACTGCTTAGCCTCAGTGAGGGCTGAATCTATGGTGCGGGTAAGCAACTTCTGACTTTAGTCAGGAGTTGCTTATGAGCAATAAAAAGCCTGGCACGCATGGCCGGGCGACTGACAAAAAAACGATGACTACTGCGCAAGATGCTGTTCGACGCGGGCTTGAGGGAGGTTCTTAAAGCACGTGCCCGTCGTGATGCCGTTCGCAGCAAACCAGCCGCGCGAAATTTCGATGGCGTAGGCCGTGGGGGCGATGGAACGGTGCAGATCCAACGTGTTTTTCGTCATCTGGCTGATCTGAAAGATGCAGCCGGCTTCATCGAGAAACGCAGCATCCAGGTCAATCAGCGTGTTTTTCATCCAAAGCGCGATGGGGCGCGGTTCGGGAAGCACGAAAACCATGCCGTGGTTCACCGGGAGCGACTTGCGGTACATCAGGCCGTGGCGTTGCTGTTCGACGGTGCGCGCGACCTCAAGCGACACGCGGACGTTGCGGATCTGGGACTGTACGACTTCTTCGGCGCACGCAGGGGCTGCGGCGGCGAAAGCCGTCGAGACGAGCACAGTGAGTGACGAAAGGAAAGAATGCCGCAACCGCATGGCAGAAACCAAAAATCCGAGAAAAAAGAAGAGCAAAGAAAATTTTTGGGAAGCGGACAACGAGCCAGTTTCCCAACTATCGAACATATTCTAGGATATTTTCCTTAATTGTATGTGAGAAAAATCAGGCTGATCCGGGCAAGTTGTAGAACAATCCTTTTCCGAAGATGTCCTGCAGCCCGCAGGATCACGTAAAAGGAGCCCAACGTGGCAGATATCAGCGAACTTAGAATTGCCTTTATCGGCTTCGGCAATATGGCCTCTGCTATGGCAGACGGCTGGATTAAAAGCGGTAAAGTGCCGGCGGCCCATTTGGGCGCAGCATCCCGTCGGTTGGATGTGCTGAAGGCGAAAACGGATGCGCGCGGTATGACGGCGTTCGAAACGAACGAAGCCGCGGCCCGTTGGGCGGATGTGGTGGTGATAGCCGTGAAGCCCTATCTGGTGAAGGACGTGGTGACGCCTTTGAAGGCAATTCTTTCGGAAAAGGTAGTGCTTTCTGTCGCGGTGAATCTGTTGTTCGACGATTATGAAGCGCTTCTGGCGCCGGGAACGCATCACTTGTCGACGCTTCCCAATACGCCGGTGGGCGTCAATGAAGGCATCGTCATCTGCGAAGCCCGGCATTCGCTTACGAATGACGAAAAGGCGACGGTTGATGCACTCTTCAACACTTTGGGACTCACGGTGGACGTAGACGCCAAAGCGATGCCGGCGGCAGGGACGCTGTCGGGGTGCGGCCCCGCCTTTGCCGCCATGTTTATTGAAGCGTTGGCCGACGGCGCCGTGCGCTACGGCGTGCCGCGGGTGACGGCTTATCGGTTGGCGTCTCAGATGTTGGCGGGTACGGCGAAACTGCAGCTTGCAACCGGGACACACCCCGGTGCGATGAAGGATGCCGTGTGTTCGCCGGGCGGCACGACGATCGTGGGTGTTGCGGCCTTGGAGCGCCGCGGGTTCCGTTCGGCCGTCATGGATTCGATCGATGCGATCGTAAATAAGTAGCCCGTCGCCGGGCAAAGAAAAACGCCGCCTGTCCGAAATGACAGCGCGGCGTTTTTTGCGAGAGCCGGAAGATTACTTCACGGGCTTGATGTGAGCAGCCTGCTTGCCCTTGGGGCCGGTCACGACTTCAAAGGTGACCTTCTGGCCTTCCTTCAACGTCTTGAAACCTTCGATTTCGATCGCAGAGAAGTGTGCAAAGAGGTCTTCGCCGCCTTCGTCCGGGGTGATGAAACCGAAGCCCTTGGCGTCGTTAAACCATTTGACAATACCACTTGCCATTTCAAACTCCTAACTATCCTGCTCCGCTTCTCCGACGGATGAAAAGTACCCGCCGATAACTAAAGAACATCAGAGCCAGATGCCGCTAAAAAACGGATATCCAACGCGGCATCCCGGACGGGGGCGATGCTTTTGTGTGAAAAGCGGGTGCGTCCCGACCGCAGTCCGCACAATACCCCATTCGAAGGGGGATTGGTGCAAAGAGCCGCAACTTTTTTTGATGCGACGCAGGGGCGTTGTCTTTTGTCCACACGACATTTTCCGTAGGCAATGCATCAGCCGCAGGCAATAGGTTCGTCGAAAGAGCGGACAAAAGGACTTTTGTATCGGACAAATGAAAGAGGGTAGGCAAGACGATAAAACGTGCAGTCCCGTAAAAACGGGTTTTGTCGGCTTTTGTCTCTTTTTGTCAGGACAAGATAACAAAGAGACAAAAGGTTGGTGATTTGAAATTAAATAAAAAACAAAAGAGAAAAACCCGATGATATTGACTTTTCACAAGACAAAACGCGGTCGTCGGGCAGCGGGGCAGGGGATTAACCAGAATGCCGCTCAACCAGAAAACGCCGGGCGCCTTAAAGGCAGAAAGAGACGACCGACGGATCCATCCACTTCTTGCAGTGATTTCCCATTAAGGAGTTTGTTATGCCTTCTACCGCCATCGACAGCCAGATTCACGGTTGCATGTTCTCCACGGACGAAATGCGTGAAACGCTCTCGGACCGCGCCTGGGCCCAGAAGTGGCTCGACACCGAAGCTGCTCTGGCCAAAGCACAGGCCGAACTCGGCATCATTCCGCAGGAAAAGGCAGATCTCATCAACGAATACGCCAAGGCCGAACTCCTTGACATTCCTTCGATCGGCGAGTTCTACAAGTCCTCCATTACGATCGTTCCCCTTCTGAAGGCCTTTAAGGCGATTCTTCCGGATCGCGCCGGTGAATTCGTGCACTGGGGCGCCACGAGTCAGGATATCGTCGATACCGGCATCGTTCTTCTGCAGCGCGACGCTTATAAGATCATCCTGCGCGACATGAAGCTCTGCCTCGAGTACTGCCTCGATCTCGCAAAGAAGTACCGCGACACCCCGATGGCGGGGCGCACCCACGTCGTGCACGCGCTTCCCATCACGTTCGGTTATAAGGCTTCCATCTGGGCCGATGAACTGGGCCGCGACTGCGAACGCTTGGAAGAAATCTACGACCGCGTGTTTGTCGGTGAACTGGCGGGCGCCGTCGGTACCTTGGCTTCCATGAAGGATCTGGGCCTCGCCGTTCAGAAGCGTACCTGCGAAATTCTGGGTCTTAAGCAGCCTACCGTCGCTTGGCACGTTGCCCGCGACAACCAGGCGGAATTCGTGTCTGTTCTCGCGATCTGCGCCGGTACTTTGGGCCGCATCAATCACGAAATCCTCACGCTGCAGCGCACGGAAATCCTCGAACTCGAAGAACCCTTCTTCATGGGTAAGATCGGTTCTTCTACGATGCCGCATAAGCGCAACCCGGCCGTCCTTGAAAACGTGCTTGCGCTTTGCCGCAACGTCCGTTCGATCGCGCCTTCGATCGTCGAAAGTCAGGTTTCCGAAATGGAACGCGACTGGGGTTGTTTCCTCTCCGAATGGGAAGCCATTCCGCGCGCCTGCCACCTGATGGCGGCGGCTCTTGAAAAGAGCAAGAACATCCTGAAGAACCTCATCGTGTATCCGGAACACATGAAGCGCAACATCTTCATCCAGCACGGTCTGATGATGAGCGAAAACGTCATGATGCATTTGGCGAACCGTCTGGGCCGCATGACCGCGCACGACCTCGTCTACAAGTGCTGCATGGAAGCCTATGAAAAGGAAATCCCGCTGAAGGATGTGCTGATGCGCAACGAAACCGTCACCGGCGCCTTCACGGAAGCGGAAATCGACGACATGTTGAACCCGCTCGCCTACGTGGGGTTGGCTCCTGAATTCGTCGACCGCGTGGTCGAAAAGTGGACTGCCAAGAAGTGGGCCCGCTGATATCGTTTTGAAACACTAAAGCAGTCAGCAACGGGAACCTCGTCTGTTGCTGACTGAATCCGTAAATACCATCGGAGTATTCAAAAATGGCAGCAAACAATTCAGGAAAACTATGGCGTTGGGGTATCCCTCTGGCAGTTTTCGTTCTGATCTGGTTCTGGCCGGTTCCTGATTCGTTGACGGCAAGCGCGGGTGCGGTAAACGCCGGCAAAGCCTGGCATATGTTGGCGATCTTCGCCGCCACGATCGTCGGCATCTTGACGTCCCCAGTGCCCTCGGGCGTACTGATGATTCTTGCTTTGGCGGTGTGCTATTTCACCAACACGCTTACCCTGGGGCAGACGTTGTCCGGGTTCTCTTCGGGCGCGGTGTGGATGATTTGGTCGGCCATTATTTTGGGCGTGGGCTTTATTAAATCCGGTCTCGGCCGCCGCATTGCGTATTACCTTCTCTCCAAGATCGGGAGCTCCACGTTGGGCGTGGCCTATGCGTTGGGTTTTGCCGACCTTGTGATGGCGCCTGCGATGCCCTCGGTGACTGCGCGTTCGGGCGGCATCATTCTTCCGATTGCGAAGGCCATTAATGAGGTGATGGATTCCGAACCGGGAGAGAAGGGAAAACGCATTGGCGACTTCCTCATCATGGTCTGCTTTCAGTTTGCGCCGATTACGGGGGCTTTGTTCCTGACTGGTATGGCCGCAAACCCCTTGTGTGCGACGCTCGCAAAATCCGGTCTCGGTGTGGATTTGACGTGGGCGGGTTGGTTCTGGGCAGCGCTCGTGCCGGCAATGCTGTGCTTCTTCGTGATGCCTTATGCCGCCTACAAGATGCTCGATCCGACGCTTAAAAAGACGCCGGAAGCGAAGGTGATGGGCGCCGCGGAGTTGGCGAAGATGGGGCCGATGACGAAGCAGGAAAAACTGGTGCTCGCAGGCTTTATCGGTGCGCTCGTCGGTTGGGGTTCCACCATGTGGACGGGATTTAATGCGAACGCCATCGGTATTGCCTTGGCCGCCTACCTTCTTGTGTCCGGTGCGCTAACCTGGAACGACGTGTTGGGTGAAAAATCGGCTTGGGATACGGTTGTCTGGTTCTCCGCCATCATTGCCTTGGCTGGCGGTCTGACGAAGCTCGGGTTCATTACCTGGATGGTCGCGGGGTTTGCGGCCGGGGTTTCCGGCGTGAGTTGGCTTGTGGCGTTCTTGGTTCTTGGGTTTGCCTACATCTATCTGCACTACGCGTTTGCAACGGCAACGGGGCACGTGGCGGCGATGTATGTTCCCTTCGGTGCAGTGGCGATCGGTGCTGGTGCGCCTCCGATGATGGTGGCGATCTGCTTCGGTATTTTCACAAACTTCATGTGGTCGATTACTGAATACGCCGGCGGCCCCGGCCCCGTGTACTTCAGTACGGGTTACTTCAGTCGCCCACGGTTCTACAGAATCAATTTTATTCTGGTGACGCTCAACATCATCATCGTGTTTGCAAGCGGTATGCTCTGGTGGAAGGCGATCGGTCTCTACTAAACTTCTGACGATCGTCAGATAACAAGAACCGTCCGGCGGCAGTGAGCTCCCGGGCGGTTTTTTCTGGAGAGCCGGAGTCAGACCGACGAAGGTCGGCATCCGGCGTTTGATCCAAGAATCCTCAGCCGTTAGGTTGGGGAGTACGTCAAAAAGGTGTATGGCATGGCACGGGAACTTTTGAGCGACCGTTTGGCACAGCGATTAATCCGCCGCATCAAAACCGGGAAGTACGTCGTCGGGGACTTCCTCCCGTCGGAACCGGAATTAGTGCAGCAGGAGGGGCTCTCCCGCAGTACGGTGCGAGCGGCGCTCGCCGTTCTTGAAAAAAACGGCATGATCGTGAGAACGCCCCACGTGGGAACTCGGGTGGTGAGTAAGGGGAAAAGTCAGAACTTTGATCAGAGTTTGAGTACCCTGTCGGACTTGGGGCGACTTGCGAGCAAAAATCCCCGAGAGATCATCGATGTCAGAGAATGTGTGGTGAGTCGGGAGTTGGCGGAAAAAATACACTGTCCGCCCGGTGAAACCTTTATCCGTTTTTCCATGATCCGCCTGGGGGCAACGCCCGAGGATCCACCCATTGCCTGGACGACGGAATACGTGGATCGTTCGTGGCAGGATCTTATTGCTGAAGCCAAGAAAGCGCCGGATCATCTGATGATCGACGTCATTACTCGAGTGAAGGGAAAGCACTGCACGGAGGTGCGGCAGACGATTGAGGCGACGACTTTGACGGAGGAGGCGGCGAAGAACCTCAGGGCGGAAACGGGGGCGCCGTGCCTGCGGATACTGCGCCGCTACGTGAGTGCCCACGGGAAAGTGATTCTGACGACCGTTTCCTACCATCCTGCGGATCGCTATGCCTTCAACCTCAACGTCCGCTTGGATGACGACGGCGTGGGGCGGGCGATTGAAGACTGAGTTGCTCGAGGCGGGACGCGAAAATTCTTTGAAAAACAACTTGCGTCCAATGATTTCTTTGTGTAGAATCCGCACCCTGATTTTTTGCCGAACGCGGCCGGTTTCCCCGTTTCCACTGAACCGACTGCAGAAAAAGTTCGGGAAAACTTCAGCAAAACAATCAATTACGCTGAGTGTTCCGATAAAGAGAAACACTCAGTTTTGTCGATATTTTGACGGAGTCTTGTCTGTCAGACGAACGGTATTTTCCCCGTTTGCCAAAGCGTGAGGCGCCACCCTCTGCGAGACGGATCAGGAACGTCCCTTATTATTAGGTGAAAACAATGAAGACCTTTTCGGCCAAGCCGCTCGAAGTTAAGCGCGACTGGTACGTGGTCGACGGCAGCAACAAGGTGCTCGGTCGCCTTGCCAGCGAAATTGCCGCTCGTCTGCGCGGCAAGCACAAGCCCGAATTCACGCCGCACGTCGATACGGGCGACTACATCGTCGTGATCAACGCCGACAAGATTGTGATGTCTGCTGAAAAAGCGGGCAAGAAGACCTACTACCGCCACACCGGTTACCCCGGCGGCGTGTACGAAACGACCTTTGTGGAAATGCAGGCGAAGCATCCGGGCCGCGCGCTCGAAATCGCCGTTAAGGGCATGCTTCCGAAGGGACCCCTGGGCTATGCGATGATCAAGAAGCTCCACATCTATGCGGGCAACGAACATCCGCACTCTGCTCAGCAGCCCAAGGTTCTTGATATCTAAGGAAGACTACAATGATCGGCAACTACAACTACGGTACCGGCCGCCGCAAGAGCTCCGTCGCCCGCGTGTTCATCAAGCGCGGCACGGGCAAGATCGTGATCAACGGTCGTGACCTCAACGATTTCTTCAAGCGCGAAACCGGCCGCATGATCGTCATGCAGCCCCTGCAGCTCACCGAAAACACCGAAACGTTCGACATTATGGTGAACGTTGTCGGCGGCGGTGAATCCGGCCAGGCCGGTGCTGTTCGTCACGGCATCACCCGTGCTCTGATCGACTACGACGCGAACCTCAAGTCCGTTCTCTCCAACGCCGGCCTCGTCACGCGCGATGCCCGCGAGGTGGAACGTAAGAAGGTCGGTCTCAAGAAGGCCCGCCGCGCCAAGCAGTTCAGCAAGCGCTAATTGCTTACCGGTTTGCCCGGGGGATCTTTTCCGGGCAGACAAGAGAAAGCCGCTTTTCGGACAAGATGCCGGAGGGCGGTTTTTTCGTTATTCGAAAGGGCATTCTTCGTTTGGCGACGCATTTTTTTGCAGTTTCTCTGTGTGTGGGTACGCAGACGAATCCGTATAATGCCCGATACGTTTTTTTAGCCTCCGTCGGAAGAAATCCGGCCGGAGTTTTTACTGAGAAAGGGGACAGTTGTGTTCTTCATTACCGACGCTATGGCGCAGACCGCCGCCAGCGATTCTGCCGGCGGCATCCTGATGCAGATCCTTCCGATCGCACTGATTTTTGTTGTTTTCTGGTTCTTCCTCATCCGTCCGCAGCAGAAGCGTCAGAAGGAACACATGAAGATGTGCTCGGAACTCGCCAAGGGCGACGAAATCCTCACGCTGGGCGGCATTGCCGGCCGCATTGCGGATCTCAACGAACAGTACATCGTGATTGAAATCAGCCGCGTCGACGACAAGCCCGTGACGATTACCATGCAGCGCGGTGCGGTGCAGACGGTGTTGCCCAAGGGCACCATCAAGTCGATTTAACCGACGGCGTTTCGGCTTTTGAGCCCCGGGCGTTCTTCTCAATGACGAGGAACGCCCGTTTCGCGTTCAAAGGCACGTCGCCTTCGTAATTAAAAGGCGGCGCGCTTTCGGGGAGTCATCCCTTAACTTTTTTCCTGAAGCTATTTATGAACCGCTACGCTCTCTGGAAATACATCGTGATTGCGGTCGTGCTGTTGGTGGCGGGTATCTACACCCTTCCCAACTTCTACGGCGAATCACCGGCCGTGCAGGTTTCCTCCGGCAAATCCACCGTAAAGATTGACGAAGCCGTCCAAACCCGGGTTGAAGCGGCTTTAAAAGACGCCGGCTTAAAGCCCAACGGCATCTTCTTTGAACAGGGGGCGCAGCAGAACACGGTTCGCGTGCGTTTTGACCCGACGCAGGCCGAAGAACAACTTCAGGCCCGTGAAGCGATTGAAAAGGCGCTTAATCCTGACCGTACGGATCCCTCGTACATCGTGGCGCCGAACTTGGTTCCCAACACCCCTGCTTGGCTTCTGAAGATCAATGCGCTGCCGATGTACCTGGGGCTTGACCTTCGGGGCGGTGTGCATTTCCTCTTGCAGGTTGATATGCACACGGCCATTCAGAAGAAGGCCGAAAGTGCGGCGGCGGATCTCCGGACCCAATTCCGCGACAAGAAGATTCGTCACGCGGGCATCAGCCGTGCGGGCAATACGATCGAAGTGCGCTTTAACAATGCGGACGATCGGGCGCGCGCCGCGGACGTGATGCGTCAGACGCAGCCGGATCTCACCTTTAAGGAAGTTGATGCCGACGGCAAGTTCCTCATCACCGCGGAACTCTCCCAGAAGGCGATTCAGAACGTGCAGGAATATTCGCTCAAGCAGAATATTTCGACGCTGCACAACCGAATCAATGAATTGGGTGTGGCAGAACCCGTCATTGCTCAGCAGGGCGCGGACCGCATTGTGGTGCAGCTCCCCGGCGTGCAGGATACGGCAAAAGCCAAGGACATTCTCGGTCGTACGGCTACGCTCGAAGTGCGCATGGTGGACGATTCGCCCGAAGCCTACAGCCAGATGCAGCAGGGGAACGTGCCCTTCGGCGACGAAAAGTATCTTGACCGTGAGGGACGCTCGATTCTGGTGAAGCGCCGCGTGATCCTCACGGGCGAAAACTTGAACGATGCTCAGCCCGGGTTTGATTCTCAGACGCAGGAACCCACGGTGAACCTCACGCTTGACAATAAGGGGGCCCGCATCTTCCGCGACGTGACGCGCGACAACGTCGGTAAGCGCATGGCCATCATCCTCTTTGAAAAGGGCAAGGGTGAAGTCGTGACCGCTCCCGTGATCCGTCAGGAAATCGCCGGCGGCCGCGTGCAGATTTCGGGACGTATGTCGACGATTGAAGCGACGGATACGGCCCTTTTGCTTCGCGCCGGTTCCTTAGCGGCGCCGATGGAAATCGTGGAAGAACGTCTGATCGGACCGAGCTTGGGTGCGGACAACATTCAGGCGGGCTTTAAGTCCACGATCTGCGGGTTCGCCATCGTCGCGATCTTCATGATGCTCTACTACCAGGTGTTCGGCGTGGTGAGTGCCGTGGCGCTGATGGCTAACGTCATGTGCCTCGTGGCCATCCTGTCGATGCTGCAGGCGACCCTGACGCTGCCGGGTATTGCCGCTATTGCGCTCACGCTCGGTATGGCCGTGGACTCGAATGTGCTTATTAACGAACGCGTGCGTGAAGAACTTCGCGTGGGACGCTCGCCGCAGCTCGCGATCAGCGAAGGGTATGACGTGGCGTTTAATACGATTATCGACTCCAACGTGACGAGCCTCATTGCCGGTATTGCACTTCTCATCTTCGGTTCCGGCCCTGTGCGCGGGTTCGCCGTGGTGCACTGCCTCGGGATCATGACCTCGATCTTTACGTCGGTCGTCGTGTCCCGTGCGTTGATTAACCTCATCTACGGTCGTCAGAAGAAACTCACCAAGGTTCATATCGGCCAGGTGTGGAAACCGGATACGGCGAAGGTTTAACGGGAGGAGAGACAAAATGGAATTTTTCCGCATTCATAAGACCATCCCGTTCATGCGTTATTCGCACATTTTGAACTCGGTGTCGATTGTTTCGTTCCTGTTTGCCGTGTACTGGATTTTCACGCACGGGCTCGCGTTTTCGATCGAATTCACGGGTGGCACGCAGGTCGTCGTGAATTACCCGGAAGCGGTTTCCGCCGAAGACGTCCGCAACACGATTCAGGAAGGTCTGGGGGTGGACGCTGCCGTGCAGAATTACGGCACGGCGCGCGACCTGATGATTCGACTTCCGATGAAGGAAGGTGAATCCTCGGGGCAGCAGGCTCAGGAACTTCTCAAAGTGCTTTCTGCGAAAGCACCTGACGTGAAGATTCTCAACAACGAATTCGTGGGGCCGCAGGTCGGGGAAGAACTTGCGACTGACGGTGCTACGGCCCTGATGCTCGTGGTGCTGGGAATCATCATCTATCTGTCGCTGCGGTTTGAATGGAAGTTTGCCGTGGCGGCCATCATCGCCAATATGCACGACATCATCATTGTCGTGGGGATTTTCGCCATCATGCAGTGGGAATTTTCGCTGCCCGTGTTGGCGGCCGTGTTGGCGGCGTTGGGGTACTCGGTGAACGAGTCCGTGATTATTTTCGACCGCGTGCGTGAGCACTTCCGGAAGATGCGCCGCACGGATACGATGGAAGTCATTAACTCCGCCATTACGGCGACGATTTCGCGTACGATCATTACGCATACGTCGACTCTTGCCATGACTTTGTCGATGTTCTTCTTCGGCGGTCCCGCGCTGCACCACTTCTCTTTGGCGCTCACGATCGGTATCTGCCTTTCGATTTACTCGTCGGTGTTCGTTGCGGCAGCGATCGCAATGTACCTCGGGGTAAAACGTGAAGACCTTGTAAAACCTGTGAAGAAAGACGACGTACAGGCGATGGTGCCTTAATCCGAGTCTGACAGGGAAAAAAGAGGGGGTGACCGAAAGAACGGCCGCTCCCTTTTTTTCGCATCGGCGCTGGGTGAAAATGAGAAGGTGAAGGTGGTTTTGTCGCCAAATAGGTGACGTTTTTCAATAAACGGAGCACAATGCGCCGAACAACGGGCGCCGGGAAGACGGGACACTCTCCTGTGTGCCGTCTTGAGTCGAAGGTTCCATTTTACTGAGGGTTTTTGTTATGAAGACACGTATTTTTGCGGCCGCCGCGATGGCGGCGGCGCTTTTTGCCGGGACGGTTCAGGCAGCCGAAGAACTGCGCGTGGGGACGCATCCCACCTTTGCGCCGTTTGAATTTCTGGACACGCAGTCTCGCGAGTACGTGGGCTTTGACATGGATCTCATTCGCGAAATCGGTAAGCGCGCTGGGTACGACGTAAAGCTCGTCAACATGGGGTTTGACGGTCTGATTCCGGCTCTCTTCACGGGCGCCATCGACATTGCGGTTTCGGGGATCACCATCACGGAAGACCGCAAGAAGAAGGTGGATTTTTGCGAGCCCTATTACGAAGCCGGGCAGGGACTGCTCGTGCGCACGAAGGACGTGGAGAAGTACAAGGATCTGACGTCTTTGGAAGGTAAGACCGTCGCTGTGCAGATCGGTACCACCGGTGCCGACGTTGCCAAGGGCATCAAGGGCGCGCACATCAAGGCCTTCAATACCGGGGCGGAAGCCTTCCAAGATCTGAAGCTGCAGGGAAGCGACGCCGTCATCACGGATCGCCCCGTGATCGGCTACTTCATGGTGAAGAATGCCAGAGCTGCCAAGGGCCTTACGATGCAGAAGACGCGGCTTGATTCGGAATACTTCGGCTTTGCGGTGAAAAAGGGCAACGACAAGGTGAAGAACGCCGTCGACAAGGCCTTAAAAGAAATGCGCGAGGACGGCAGCTACCAGACGATCTACAAGAAGTGGTTCGGGGACTGAGAACGGCCCTGAGACCCGTCTAAAGTGAGGCTCGGAAACTAAATTCCGGGCCTTTTTTGCGGGCGGTCGCATTTTTTTACGCAAATCGGGTGCGGGCCGCGCAACTTTCCGATAAAATGCCGCCCCGGCGGGTCCCCTCGCATGAAAGCTCTGTGAACCTGGTCAGGTCGGGAACGAAGCAGCCACAGCGGAAGTCTTTCAGTGCCGAGGATAAGGCTCGCCATTATCGTATCCGGCGTTTTTGTTGCGCCGCGTCTTTTTCGCTTCCTGCGATTCGCTACAATTCCCCGATTCTTACTGCCGTTTCAAAAGAACGGTTCTCTACTCTGAATATTTCTTGGGTCGGCTATGAGTTATCAGGTGCTCGCCCGCAAATGGCGGCCGCACGATTTTGACAGCATGGTGGGACAGGACGCGGTGGTGGCGGCCCTGCGCCACGCGTTGGATGAAAATCGCCTGCATCACGCGTATTTATTTACCGGTACCCGCGGCGTCGGGAAGACGACGTTGTCCCGTATTCTCGCGAAGTGCCTTAACTGCACCGGCGAAGACGGCAAAGGGGGCGTGACGTCGCACCCCTGCGGCAAGTGCGACGCCTGCCGCGCCATTGACGAGGGGCGTTTTCCCGACTACATCGAAATCGATGCGGCCTCAAACCGCTCGGTGGAAGAAATTACGCCGCTTCTCGATCGAGCGGTCTACGCGCCCACACAAGGGCGCTACAAGGTCTACATGATCGACGAAGTGCACATGCTTTCAACGCATGCCTTCAATGCGATGTTGAAGACTTTGGAAGAGCCGCCCGAGCACGTGAAATTCATTCTCGCGACGACGGATCCGCAGAAGGTGCCGATGACGGTTCTGTCGCGCTGCCTGCAGTTCAATCTGAGAAACATGACGCCTGCGGCGGTGGCCGATCACATGCAGGATATCCTTCAAAAGGAAGGGATTGAAGCGGAAAAGCCCGCGCTGATGCTTCTGGGCAAATGCGCAAACGGTTCCATGCGCGATGGGCTGAGTCTTTTGGATCAGGCGATTGCGTATGCCGCGGGCCCCGTCACCTTGACTGCCGTGCGGGAAATGCTGGGGGTGGCAGGCGACGACGCGCTCACCACTCTTCTTACATGTGTCGCGGCGGGGGATGCCGCGGCAGCCATGCAGGAAGCGGAAAAACTCGGTACGCAGGGATTGTCGTACTCGGAAGCCATCCGCTCGATGGCGGCTTTGTTGCACCGCATTGCCATTTGGCAGAAGGTGCCGGACTTCTTGGCGGACAACGAAGAAATTTCCGAGGGGGTAAAGGCGCTCGCGCGGGCGATGACCCCGGAAGAAGTGCAGCTCGATTATCAGATTGCGCTGCAGGCCCGCAACGATATGCCGCTGGCGCCCGATGAATTCGCCGGGTTCACGATGGCGGTGCTCCGTATGCTCGCTTTCCGTCCGGCCGGTACCCGCGTGGGGCTGAAGGTGCCGGAAAAGACGGCGTCGCTGAAACCTGGGGCTGCGGCACCCGCGACCAAACCGGCGACAGCGTCCGCAGAGTTGCCGCACGTTGCGGAGCCTACTGAAGACATCCCGCCTGTGGCGGAACCGGATCTCTCGGCGATGCCTCCCTGGGAAGACGAAGGGGGAGAGCCCCGCGCCGGTTAAGAAGCTGCACACCAGAGGCGAGGGGAAACTGCCGTTGCCGGCGGACATTCATCCTTCCGCGCTTCTGCTTAACTGGCGCGAACTGCTGTGCAGAACGGAACTCACGGGACTCGCACGCGAAGTGGCGGCGGGGAGCGCCGTGGACGAATTCGACGATCGGCACGTGTTGCTTGCCCCGGCGGCCGCGAGCCTTGTCTCGGAAGCCGTGGTGAAGACGCTGCGGGAAGCGCTCACGAAAGCCGCCGGGCACGATTTTGCCGTGCATTTTGCGGCGCGCGAACGGCGCGACGATGAGCTCACGGTGACGAAGGTTGTGGAAACGGAGAAATTGAAGGCGCGTCGCGCGATGGTGGAAGCCTTCAAAAGTGATCCGTTTGTGCAAAAATGCGTGCAGAAAATAGGAAGCGAAGTCATTGAGACTTCCGTCCGACTTTTGACCTTTGACGAAATTAAGGATTTCGAAGCAAATGCGTGGAAATATTCAAGGCTTGTTGGCTCAGGCCCAGAAAATGCAGAAAAACGTTGAACGTTTGCAGAACGAACTTGGCAACATGGAAGTGACGGGCGAAGCCGGTGCCGGTGCCGTGAAGGTGACGACGACCTGTAAGCATGAGGCCCGTCGCGTGGAAATCGACGCGAAACTTCTTACCGGGGATCCGGATGACAAGGAAATGCTGGAAGATTTGATCGCCGCGGCCATCAACGACGCGACGCATAAGGCGGAAGCTGTTTCTCAGCAGAAGATGAAGGAAGCGACGGCGGGGTTGCCGCTTCCCCCGGGGTTTAAGCTTCCCTTTTAAATCGGCTTCGGTTTGATTTTTGGCCCGAAAACTGAAGGCCGCCCGCGGCGGTTGCCTTTAGAATTCGGGCTTTCTTTATTTGCGTCTGACGGATGATGGACAGCGGATTTGACGTGCTCCTTTTATTGGGGCTCATTTTCTTAAACGGTCTTTTTGCCATGAGTGAAATCGCACTCGTGGCAAGTCGCCGAGCCCGGCTTCAGGTGCGGCTCGAGGATGGCGACAAGCGGGCGGACACCGCTTTGAAGCTTCAGAGCAATCCGACGTGGGCTTTGTCCACCATTCAGGTGGGGATTACGTCGATCGGAATTTTGTCCGGTATCGTGGGGGAATCGGCGCTTGCAACCCCCGTGGCGGATCTGCTTGTCGCGTGGGGTTTAAGCGCGGAAACGGCCAAAATGATCGGGCTCGTGCTCGTCGTGGTGCTGGTGACCTACTTCTCCATCGTCCTGGGGGAATTGGTTCCGAAGCGCTTGGGACAGGTGAACCCCGAAGGGATTGCCTGCCGTGTGGCGGGGCCCTTGCGTTGGTTGTCGCTCATCATGAGTCCCTTCGTGAAGTTGCTTTCCGCGTCAACCGAAGGTCTCCTGAAGCTTTGCGGGCAGTCGGGCAAAGAAGAAGCGAGCGTCACCGAAGAAGAAATTCACGCAATGATTGAAGAGGGGAGCGAATCGGGCGTCATTGAAGCGTCCGAGCGCGACATGGTGCGAAATGTCTTCAGGCTCGATGACCGGCAGGTCGGTTCCATCATGATTCCCCGCAGCGACATCGAGTGGCTCGATTTGGAAGACAGCCGCGAAGAAAATATCCGCAAGATTCAGACGAGCCGCCGCTCTCGTTTGGTGGTCGCCGAAGGGAGTCTCGACAACATTAAGGGCGTGTGTTCCACCCGGACGCTTCTGCAGCAGATGCTGGAATCGGAAAAGCCTGACTTCACGAAGAACCTTCTGAGTGCGACCTATGTACCGGAATCTCTGAACGGCATGGAGCTTTTGGAACACTTTAAGGGTACCGACGTGCCGCTTGCGCTGGTGGTGGACGAGTACGGAGCCGTGGTGGGGCTCGTGACGCCGCGGGATCTGTTGGAAGCCATTGCCGGGGAATTTAAGCCCGAGACGACGGACGAAGCGTGGGCCGTACCGCGCGAGGACGGTTCGTGGTTCTTGGACGGCATCATTCCGGTGCCGGAATTAAAGGACTGCCTTAAGCTGCAATCGGTTCCTGAGGAAGACGCAGGACGCTACAACACCTTGTCCGGCATGATGATGCTTCTCTTGATGCGTCTTCCGAAGACCGGGGACGTCGTCACTTGGGAAGGCTGGAAATTTGAAGTGGCCGACATGGACGGCCGCCGCATCGATAAAGTGCTTGCGCAGCGCGTGAACGACGGGCTGGCAACGGAATCGAACGACAAACCGGCGGATAAGACATCCGCCCAAGAAAACCACTAAACACTGAGGAACCATATGGATTGGATTTACGCCCTGCAGGTCGTTTTTTTAGGTGTCGTCGAAGGTCTCACTGAATTTCTGCCGGTGAGTTCGACGGGGCATCTCATCATCGCCGGTGACTTGATCGGTTTTCATGAGACGGCGGCCGCGGATACGTTTTACGTCGCCATTCAGGCCGGGGCCATCGTCGCCGTTTGCTGGCACTATAAGGAGCGCATTCTCTCGATACTGATGAATCTTTTTAAGCCGGGGAAAGAGCAGCGCCTTGCGGTGAACACCGTGGTGGCGTTTATCCCGGCGGCGGTGTTGGGGGTGCTTTTGGCGTCTTACGTGAAGCACTACCTCTTTAATCCTGCGGCCGTGGCAACGGCCTTGATGGTGGGCGGTATCCTCATTTTGTGGCTCGAAAACTGGCAGCAGAAGACGGGGCGCATTCCCCGTGTGGCGACGATGGACGACATGACGTGGAAGGATGCGCTGGGTGTGGGTTTCATGCAGTGCTTGGCGCTTATTCCGGGGACGAGTCGTTCGGGAGCTACCATCATCGGCGGCATGGCGTTGGGACTGTCTCGGACGGCGGCGACGGAATTTTCGTTCTTTCTTGCGATCCCAACGATCTTCGGGGCGACGGTTTACGACTTGTGGAAGAGTCGCGAGATGCTTTCTGCGGACGGGCTCCCCGGGATTGCCGTGGGGTTCGCGGTGAGCTTCGTGAGCGCCATCGTAGTGGTTCGCTGGCTCCTGCGCTACGTGGCACACAACGACTTCAAGGCTTTCGGCTGGTACCGCATCGTCTTCGGCATCATGGTGTTGGTGCTGTGCAGCATGGGATTGGCGGATTTCTGAACGACATCCGCAGATTGACTAAGAAGCTCGGTGTTTGGACGCATCGGGCTTTTTTTGGTGGTTGATGTGATTTTGGTTGGTAAGGTGGTAAGAACAAAACGGCCGGGAGTGAAAAACTCTCGGCCGTTTTGTTAAGCGGGCGGCGGTTTACGCCAGCTCTGTTTCGCGTTCCGCAAAGACCTTCTTCCAGCGCTCCACCTGACGCAGTACCTGCGCGGGCGCGGTGCCGCCCGTGTGGTTACGGGCTGCCACGGCGCCTTCCAGGGTGAGAACCTGGTAGACGTCTTCCTTGATATCGGCGCTGAAGCTCTGCAAATCTTCAAGTTTCAAGTCTGCGATGTCGCAGCCCAATTCGGAAGCATGCCGCACCACGCGGCCCACGATGTCGTGCGCAGTACGGAAGGGCGTGCCGTGACGCACGAGGTAGTCGGCAAGGTCGGTGGCGGTGGGGTAACCCGAAGCCGCAGCTTCGCGCATGCGTTCGCGGTTGGGTTCTACGCCCGTCATCATTTCGATGAAGGCCTGCAACGTATCCTTCACCGTGTCGATCGCGTCAAAGACCGGTTCCTTGTCTTCCTGCAGATCCTTGTTGTAGGCAAGGGGCAGGCCCTTCATCAGTATTGCCATCGTGACGAGGTCGCCCATCACGCGAGCGCACTTGCCGCGGGCGGTTTCCGGCACGTCCGGATTCTTCTTCTGGGGCATGATGGAAGACCCCGTCGTAAAGCGATCCGGCAGCTTAATGAAGGAGAAGGGCTGGCTCATCCAGTAGACGAGTTCTTCGGAAAGGCGCGAGATGTGCACCATCACGAGCCCTGCGGCAGCCGTGAATTCAATGCCGAAATCGCGGTCGCTCACGGCGTCTAAGGAATTCTGTGCTACGGCTTCAAACCCCAAAAGCTTTGCGGAATATTCGCGGTCGATGGGGTAGGTGGTTCCGGCGAGCGCCGCGGCCCCCAAGGGCGAACGGTTCACGCGGTGACGCAGGTCCGACATACGTTCCCAGTCGCGTTGGAACATTTCTACGTAGGCAAGGAGGTGGTGTCCGAATGTGACGGGCTGCGCCACCTGCATGTGCGTAAAGCCCGGCATAATCGTGTCGTATTCTTTTTCGGCCTTCTTGACGAGCACTTCCTGCAGATGGAAAAGGCGCTTGATGATTTCGTCGACTTCGCTGCGCAGGTAGAGACGAACGTCGGTCGCCACCTGGTCGTTGCGGCTGCGGCCCGTGTGCAGGCGCTTGCCGGCGTCGCCGATCAACTGCGTAAGACGCGCTTCGATGTTAAGGTGCACGTCTTCGAGTTCAAGCTGCCACTGGAATTTGCCGGACGTGATTTCGTCGCGGATCTGCGCCATGCCGCGGCGGATGTCCGCCAAGTCCTGCGCCGAAATGACGCCGCACTTTTCAAGCATCGTCGCGTGCGCGAGCGAGCCGTCGATGTCGGCCATCGCCATGCGCTTATCAAAGCTCACGGACTGCGTGTATCGGAGCACAAACTCGCTGACGGGTTCGGAAAAACGGCCGGACCACGCTTCTTTTTTGGCGTGCAGCGGGTCGTCGGAATGATTGTGCTCTGCGTTTGTCATAGTGTTTTGCCGCGGGCTGTTGTCAGCGCCGGGCGCGAAAAAATTAGGTTCGGCAGCGGGAAAAATGAATCCCAATCTGCGGGAAAAATATTCATTTTAGCAAAATCGGGACATAAAATTGTCGACAAAACGGCGGGGAGCGGCTGAGAAACAACGAAAAAATGCGGGACACCGCCGGCGATTAAGCCTCGCGAAAAGCACGCCCGCTAGAATGCCGCCCGCAAAATTCGGCGGAAACAAAAATTACGCCGAAACGAATTTGGAGTGAAAAATGGAATCCCTTAAGCATTGTGTGATCGCGACCCGAGAAAGCCCCTTGGCAATGTGGCAGGCGCTGCATATTCAGGCCCGGCTCCGCGCTCAGTATCCGGAAGCCGCGGTGGAACTGCTCGGCATGACGACGAAGGGAGACCAGATTCTGGATCGAACCTTGTCGAAAGTGGGCGGCAAAGGCCTTTTCGTGAAGGAACTCGAAGCTGCGATGTTGGCGGGGGAAGCCGATTTGGCCGTTCACTCCTTAAAAGACGTGCCGATGGAATTGCCGGAAGGCTTTGTGCTTGCGGCGGTCGCCGTGCGCGAAGATCCGCGCGACGCCTTCGTGTCGCCGCAATACGAAAGTTTGGATGCGCTGCCCGCGGGCGCCGTCGTGGGAACGTCGAGCCTGCGGCGCGAACTGATGCTGCGCGCGAAGTTCCCGCATCTTAAGGTAGCGTCGATCCGCGGCAACGTCGGAACTCGCTTGGCGAAACTTGACCGCGGGGAATTTGATGCGCTCGTGATGGCGGGGGCGGGTTTAAAGCGATTGGAGCTCTCCGACCGCATCCGGCACTTCATCGAGCCGGAAATGAGCCTGCCTGCGCCGGGACAGGGCGCTTTGGGGATTGAAGTACAGGAGGCGAGCGCCGTACGCCCCTTTCTCGCGTTCTTAAATGATGCCGATACCCGGACGTGTTGCATGGCCGAACGCGCCGTGTCCCGCGCGCTGGGCGGTTCCTGCCAGGTACCGTTGGCCGCGTACTGCATCGTGGAAAACGGGGAACTGTGGCTTCGTGCGCACGTGGGCGACCACCGTACCGGCGAAATGATTACGGCCGAAGCGCGCGGTGACTACGCAGACCCCCTGGCGCTTGCCGCCCGGGTGGTGCAGGAATTGGACGCTAAGGGCGCGCGGGTGCTTCTTGAAAAAGTGCTTCGGGAAACGGCGGCGTAAAAAGACAAGACGGGTTGACGTACTCCCCTGCCTAAGGCTGAGGATTCTTGGATCAAACGCCGGATGCCGACTTTCATCGGTCTGACTCCGGCTCTCCTTGACGGACGATCGTCCCGCCCGTTACTACTCTGTCAGCAATGCGAAGCGCTTCCG